>JBLHLB010000139.1:0-9672 GCA_047618505.1 Planctomycetota bacterium | reverse complement strand
CCCACTGGGCGTCAGAGATGGTGTGTGGGGATAGTCGAGCTGCCGTGGTCCGAAACTCCAGGTAATCGCACCCGACTCCGGATTCAGGACGAAGACCAGGCTAGCGTTGCGTGCGCAAAGGAGCAGGAACCCCGCCCGAAAGCGCGCATCCCCCATGCGCTCCGCCGCGTCGCCAAGCACCTGTACCGTGTTGATGTGGTGGTAGTCGTAGACGACCGTGGACGCTGCCACAGCACTGGATTCCGGCACAGGCGTATCAAGGGCCAGGGCCGGGTGATGCTCGCGTAGATCCTGCCTGGCATCGAAGGAACTCCATAGCTCCCGCACCTCTGTTCCATCGGTCGCAAGAACCATCAAGTGATCAAAACGCACACGCCGACCGAGGTATTCGCGCTCCTCCCAAGCCAGGGCGTAGTAGCCGCCAGCGGGACGCTCGGCAACGTCGTGGTGTGCATTCCCAACCAGGGCCCAAGTGTGTTCGCCCTCCTCATCGATCAAGTCCCAGCCCTCATCCACGGAGATCGTGAGGTAGCCCGCGGCAACCGGTTCGCCATGCTCCACCTTTGTTCGCCCTGGCACTTCAATACGTCGACGCTCCACTCCATGGCGATCCACGAGAAGGAGGGCAGACTCCTCATCGGCGAAGAGATTCCAACCCGCGGCGACCTCTTGATCGTCGAAGATCCGTGCTCCCCCTTCGCCCTCTGCCTGTGCATCAAAGGCGCCGTAACCAATAGCCGTGAGATCAGCCAAGTCACGCGTTCCCGCCTCATCGGACGTTCTCTCTCCCGCCGCTTCGTCAATATCACCGCAACCTGGGAGGCCCAGGAGAATGGGCAGCAGAACCCAACACCTCTCAACTAGCGAGGCGGGGCGGGGGCACCTCACGAACTAGCCCTTCTCCCCGATTTCGATCCGAAGGAGTTCCACGGGCAGAGCACCATTCTGCAGGGCGAAACGCCGGAAGGGTTTTAGGGCCAATGCGCGTGTCAGGACCTTGTCTCCCGAGAGCAGCGTGACTTCGTAGCCCGCGCAGTTCTCCCGCAGATGTGCTCCAAAACCACGGAAGACGTCAATCAGCTCCCCCAAGTCACCCTCCTTGCCCCCCACTCGAACTCCGTAGGGCAGGTTCGAGAGGATGGAGGCGTTCCAGCCCGGGCGCAACTCGATTTCGCGGGCGTCACAGCACTCGATGCTAGCCAGGTCCCCCGCTCCGGCGGCCTCTAGATTTTCCCGCGCCTGCTGCACGCGCTCGGGGTCAATGTCCGTGCCCACGAGCCGCAGCTTGCGCGGCACGCTAACACGCAGCCGAGCTTCACTGCGCAGCTTCTCCCAGGCTGCCTCGTCGTGCTCCGGCCAACGCTCAAAAGCGAAGGAGCGTTCGATCCCCGGCGCGCGATTCATGGCTCGGTGCGCTGCTTCCACGAGGAGCGTCCCCGAACCACAAAAGGGGTCCACCACGGGAGCGCGTCCGTTCCAATCGGACAGCGCGATCATCCCGGACGCCGTGGTTTCCGAAAGGGGAGCGAGCCCCTGGTGCACACGCCAACCGCGCTTGTGCAGGGACGGTCCCGAGGAATCCAGAGAGATCGTCGCACGGTCATTCCAAACGTGAACATGCACGTGCAGGTCAGCGTCCTGCAGGTCAACCGCAGGCCGATCACCCCGCAGGGCCTGGACGCGATCAACGATCGCATCCTTCGTGCGCTGCTCCAGGAAGAGAGAGTGATTCAGCTCTGAATCCCGTGTCTGCGCATCCACGACGAGGGTCCCGCCAGGCTTTAGCCAGCGTTCCCACGGCAGGTCGTGGACCGTCTCATAGAGCGTGTCCGCATCGCGACAAGAGAAACGCGTTAGGCGCCGAAGGACCCGAATCGCGGTGCGCAGCTCGAGATTGCAGCGCCAGATGTCTGCGAGCTTGCCCTCGAAGCGCACACCGCCCACCTGCCGCTCCACCAAGGGCAGTCGCAGGGCTTTAATTTCGGCGTGGAGCACGGGCTCGAGGCCCGGGGCACAGGTGGCGAAGATCACATCGTTGGCAGCCATGGGCAGAGGGTAGCGGATATGCTCGGTGATCGCGTCCGACCATTGGACGCCAGTCCATGGAAGAGGCCAAGGAAACCAAAGACCTGGAGCCGGCGAGTCGCTGGCAAGTCGACCTGTGCGAGGCAGCCGGGGGGCAATCGACGCTTGCGCTCGTGGATTCTCCCGCCGCTGGACCCCTGCTGGACAGGGACGTGATCGTCCTGGGCCACGGCGCGGGTACGTCCGCCGAGCACCCATTGATGGAATCCCTGGCCCATGCCTTCCTGGCCGAGGGCTTCGGGGTGGTGCGCTTCGACTTCCCCTACCGCCGACCGGATACCGACGGGGCACCCCGCCGGCGGCCGCCGGATCGTATGCCGAAGCTTGTGGCCTGCTTCCGCGATGTGGCCCAGGCAGTTCGGGAGCGACTTCGGCCCAGGCATCTGATCCTCGCCGGACATTCCATGGGGAGCCGCGCCGCTGCCCACCTGGGCAGCGTTGACAATGACGGAGTCGCCGGTGTCCTGCTGTGTGCCTATCCGCTGCATCCCCAAGGGAAGCCGGATCGACTCCGGGACGAAGTGCTGCTGGACTTGAATGCGAAGGGCACATCAACCCTCTGGATTTCCGGCACGCGCGATGCCCTCTGCAGGCCGGAGGTCGACGCAGCTGTGACCGCCAAACTAGGGGCTTGCTTCAGCCACATGCGGATTCCGGGGGTGGACCACAGCTATGAACCGCTGAAACGCAGCGGACTGTCGAGGGGCGATGTTCTCCAGTCCATTGCGGCGGCAGCGCGCGGCTGGTGCGGCACCCTCGACGGGCGCAGCTCCTGAATCGCTCGGAGGGGGTCCGCTCCGAATACCCTCCGACGGGGCGAAATTCCCGCGACGAACCGGACGATCCCCTGCGCCTTAGGAATGGAAACCGCCTCTGACCCTTTGGCCAGCCTCCCTGGCGGAGCCGTCCAGAGACATCCCACGGGATCATTCGGGGACGTCTGTTGAGGCATCAGCAATGTCTCGGCACCAATCGCTCCCCTACACCAACTTTGGGCGAATCTCCCCCGCGCCAATGCGTAACGAGTCGGAGATCACTCCCGCAAGATCCCGGCGAGCCCCACGCTATGAAAATCCGACCCCTTCACCTGCTTCTCCTGGCCACCTTCGTGGCCATCTCGATCGCCACCTTCCTATTGTTGAGTCCTGACGATGGAGGAACTGCTGTGGGGGCCGAAACGAGCGGTCAGGCTGCGCGGCCGGAGCAGTCTCCTGGGACTGCTGAGACTTCGGAGACCGCCGAGGATGCACCGGATATCGAGGAGCTCGGGGTTGGCGATCTCGCCCAACGGGAGGAGTATGTACCGCCGCCCGTCGTCCTCGACCTCGCGCCGGGGCAAGTCGTCTTGAGCGGACGCGTGGCCCTGCCCGCCGAGACGCCTCTGGATGAGGTGGCCCACGTGGTGGCCCTGCGGCAAAAGGCAGGTGTGCAGACCCTGGGTGGTGGTGAGATGTTTTCGACGGTTTGGGGCGGTCAAGTCATGGGCATCGAAGAGACGGAGGAGGACAACGACGGCGTCCTGGCCAGCGCAGAAATTGGGGCGGACGGGAGCTTCCAATTGATCCTGCCGGAGGACACCAAACGTGCCCACCTTGCCGTGACGGGTCGCTACCTCTATTCCGTGAGCACGAGGTTCTGCGATGAGGCCTCTGAAGACATTACCCTGCGCCCACGACTGGGTGCCTGGATCACCGGCCGCGTCGTGGCTGCCGACGGTGCGCCTGCTCTTGAGATAACTTCCATCTCAGATGCTGACGAAGAAGCCGCAGGCCTCGCCGTCGGACTCTTCCCGGACCTTTCCTCGGGTCGCTTCAACCCCATGGCACTGCGATCAGGATTCGTATCCTCGAAGACGGACGCAGAGGCTGACGGCAGCTTCGCCTTTCGGGGAGTGCCCACGGCAAATGTCATGGGGCTTGTCGCCCGCACTGAGCAGCATGCGATGCCCTACGAAACCGGGTTGAAGGTACGACCCGGTGAGCACCTTGAGATTGCTCTCACGGCCAAGGCCGGGGCCAGCCTCGCGGGTCGCGTCGTTGACGAGAACGGCGACGGCAAACCCGAGGTAGCGGTCGCCGTGATCCTGCCCGGCCTCATGGGTCAGGTCCTCGAATCAATGCGCACGACCGAGACGGCGGAGGATGGCTCTTTTACGCTCAAAGGGCTGCCGAGCGGCCAGGTCACACTCGTAGTCGAAGCTTCAGCCTACCTCCCCCTGAGGATTCCCCTGGAGGAGCCGCTGCTCCCCGGTGAACAGCGCACGGGCATGGAAGTGAGTCTCGACCGAGGAGGTTCCCTCGCGGGCCGGGTGTTCTTCCCCGATGGAGCCCCCGCCTCCGACGCGATCGTCAACTTCTCTATGGATCCCTCGGCCTTTCAAATGGGCATGGGTGGCGCGGGGACCGCAACTCGTGGAGGCAGCGGAAGCGTGGACGCGACAGGACACTTCCTGGTCTCGGGACTGAAGGGAGGCCCCTTCCTTGCCAAGGCACAGGTCGAAGTTCCGGACGGAGAACGCGCGGGCAGCTGGAGTGCACGCCAGACCAAGGTTGCCCTGGACAGCGAAGACCTCGAGTTCCGCCTGGAGAAGGCCGCCGAAGTTCGAGTACGAGTGACCGATTCCGACGGCACAGCCCTTGGTGAATTCAGCCTTATCGCCACCCTCGACGGCTCTGCGGGAATGATGGGAATCGGTGCGGAGAAAGCCACAGAAAATGTCACCGAAGCCGTCGATGGAGTCGGAGTTCTGAGCGGTCTTACGGCGGGCAATTGGCTGCTCGATGTTCGTGCCGATGGGTTTGCGAGGCCAGAGCAACTCGCCTTCACCGTTCCCGCTGGAGACGTCCTACTAGAGGTGTCCCTCTACCCCACCGCAACGGTCCTGGGTCGAGTCATTGATACGGATGGGCAGCCAGTGGCCGACGCACAGGTAGGCCTTGTCCTTGGGATGGAAGACCTCCTCAGTGGAGATTCGGCACCCAGGCCCTCGGCAGTCTCGGATGAGGAGGGACGCTTTGAACTGGTGAACTTGAACCCTGGTCCCTCGGCGTTGGTCGCCAAGGCCGAGGACTTCGCAGCAAGCGGGACGCAGGTGCTCGACCTAGATCCCGGCCAAATCGTCGAAGACATCGAACTCATTTTGACCATGGGGGGCACGGTCCTAGGGCAGGTTCTCGACGACGAGGGCAATGGCAAGCCGGGCATGATGATCTCCGCCCAGCGGCCCCCGAACTACGCCGAGCAGCGCCTCGATCGCACCGATGGCGAGGGACGCTTTGTGCTTGAGCACCTGGAGGCTGGCCGCTGGCAAATCACAGCCCTGCGCAACGTGCTTGACGATGCGGGTTCGGATGAGGGAGGCGGCATGGCCGACCTTCTCAGTGACATGAAAGTGGAATTCGTCGAAGTGCCGGAGGGCGAGGTCGTCGAACTCATCCTTGGAAAGAAAGTCGCCGGTGCCGTGGGCGTAACAGTCCGAGTCATGTCCGACGACGAGCCGGTGCCCAATGCCCTGGTCAGCTTCATTGCCGAAGACTCCGGTGATGCCCCCGCCATGAAGTTCAAGATGACCGACGGCGAAGGTCGCATGCACATCGAAGTAGATGAACCCGGTTCCTACCTCATCAGCGTGCAACAGAACATGGCCATGGGACGCCAATCCACCGTGGAGTTCATCGAGGACATTCCCGAAGCGGAGGAGCACGAGCTGATCTTTGAACTGCCCATCGGCACGATTAGCGGGCGCGTCTACGGCCCCGATGGTAAGGCCCTGTCCAACTGTCGTGTGACGCTCACCGTCGAAGATGGCATGACCTTCGGCAGCTTCCTCGGCGGAAACTACGCCGAGGTCGTAACGGACGAAGACGGGGAATACACCATCGAGAACCTCCGCCCTGGGACCTACAGCGTCGCTTCGGGTGGTACGCCCATGGGGGGGATGTTTGGCGGTTCCGCACCCGGCGGTCGTGTGGTCCGCGGTGGTGTCAAGGTCTCCGATGGTCAAAAGGTCGGGAGCATCGATTTCCACCTCGAGGAAGCCGGCTCCATCTCGGGATTCGTGCGCGACAACGAGGGCAATCCGATTGGAGGCTGCGCGGTATTTGTGCGCGATGAGAGCGGGCTGCTCCTGGAGCGCTTTTCCTTCGTCGTAAGCGCAGACGACGGCAGTTTCCGCTATGAAGGCGTGCGCCCCGGGACCTACTTCGTCAGCGCACGCATCACCGGCAGGGCCAGCCACGAGAGTGCTCCCGTGCGGGTAAGCGGTGGCAATGACGCGTCGGTGGAACTGCGCCTCGAGGCCGCGACCATGCTGCTCATCCGTGTTATCGACAAGAGCGGCAAGGACGTGCAGGCGCGCGTGCGTGCCGTGGATCCGAACGGCCACGAAGTCACCGGCATGCTCTCCATGAGCGACATCATGGAGAACTTCGGCCAGGGCTTCTCCAGCACGCTCCAGCGCGTCGGGCCCCTGGCTCCGGGACGCTATAGGGTGGAAGTCACAACAGCCGATGGCCGCAGCGCGACGAAGCCGGTGACCCTCGACGGCCGGGCGGAGCGCAAACTTACCGTGCGTGTGCGCTAGCGCGGACGCGGGATAATTCTTGTCGCCATCCGTCACTCCCTGACCTGGAACTCCGAAGGCGCCAGTTATGCACCGCAAAATCCTGCCCGCCGCCCTCGCGGCCAGTTCGTTGCTCCTGGCGAGCTGTGCCAATGTCCCCCTGACTGAAACCGGCTTCCTGGGGGACTACTCGGACCTCAAGCCGGCCCCCGAGGCCGAGGTCTGGGGCATTCCGGATACGGTTCGCCTCTACCGCTCCCCCGCCCTTGATCAGGGCGCTTACGATGCGGTAATTGTCGATGCATCGGTCTGGATGCCCACGGACGAGCACGACCACCGGCCCACGGACGAGAAGACTGCCTGGCTGCTGGAGGAGCTATCGATCTGTCTCGCCAAGGGCCTGGCCGAGGACTTTGAGATCATTACCACCCCCCGCCCCGGCGCCCTTCGGCTGCGTCCGGCCATGACCGCGGTCGACCCCGCGAATGTGTGGATCAACCTGGTGACCCTGGTGCTCCTGGTGCCCGTGGACATGGGCGGCATCAGCGGAGAATTCGAGGTCGTAGACGCCATGACCGGCGAACGGGTTCTGGCCATGGATGCCCGCCGAGAGGGCAACCCCTTCTTATTCCTCGAAGTCTTCACGACCTACGGACAGGCCCGCCACGGCATGTGGAAGTGGAGCCGACTACTGGCGGAGCAACTGCAGCCCCGGGATTGACCTGGCAATCCGAAGTGAACGTCCGATTGAATCGTGTGCGTAGTAGTTGTCCTCCGGCGGGAGAGCTCGCCCCCCGACTCCGGCAGCCGACGGCGCCGCTCTATCCCCGGTACACAGGCCATGACACGCAAGTTCGCACAGCTGACTTTCACCGATTCCGTTAAGGCGGCGCAGACGCACTACGGCTCGAGGAGCAGCGGCGAGAAGTTCGAGAGCTGGGAGCTGGATGACGAGCATTTGTCCGATGTCGAGACCCAGTTCATCATCGCGCGCGACAGCTTCTACATGGCCACGGTCAACGCGGACGGCTGGCCCTACATGCAGTTCCGCGGAGGGCCGCCCGGGTTTCTCAAGGTGCTCAACGATAGGACCCTGGGCTACGCCGATTACCGCGGGAATCGTCAGTACATCAGCACGGGCAACCTCAAGCAGAACAATCGCGTCTCGTTGTTCTTCATGGACTACGCAAACCAGCGCCGCCTGAAATTGCTGGCTCACACGGAGGTCGTCGATGCTGATGACAATCCGACGTTGCGGGAGAAGCTGGTGGACGCGGACTACAAAGCCCGCGTGGAGAGGCTAGTGCTCTTCCGCGTCGCAGCCTTCGATTGGAATTGCCCGCAACACATCACGCCGCGCTTCACAGAGGAAGAGTTCGCGGAGCGCTGACAGCGCGCGGGCCGGAGTCGAATCACGCTCCACTCCCATCTGCCCAGCTCAGTCACGGTCCAGTCACGGTCGACGGTTCGAGGACGACCTAGCGTCTGCCAACGGCCGACGAGCGATCAATGCCCTTCGGTTTCTGCCCACCACTGCCGGAAAATCTCCATTTCCTCCGCATGGCCAGCGTACTCGGGGTCCGCATGGAACGGGATGGAGTGTGGAATGTGCGCCTGGAGATGTTCACAGGCATCCTGGCGAGCCATCTCCGCTTCGCCGGTATCCATCACATCGAGCAGGATCGGAATACCCCGTAGATCATTCGCCTCTAACAAGGCCTCGGCTAAATCTACACGAAGAAACTCGTCAACCTCAGACTCGGCTGCGAGCGCCAGGACCTCCACGCTGCCCCGCAAGTCCAGCTCGACCAGGACCCCCAGTGCCCGCTCCCGAATCACATCGTCTGTGTCGCTTAGGAGTGCCTGCACCTCAGGAATCAGTGCGCTGTAGCGACCTTGCTGAATGACTCGCAACAGACCGAGCCTGACCTCTAGTTCACCTGTCGCAAGCAAGGTGCGAGCCACGGGAAGCATGCCCTCCCAAAGGCTTGGGTCTTCAGCCACTCTTTGCAGAACGATCAACTGCTCGCCCTTGGTGCCGACCTCAAGCACATGCACCAGGGAGTGCTGCTCCTTCTTGCGAAGCTGCAGAGAGCCTCCAAAGAAAGCACAAACAGCTAGGGCGCCAAGGGCTGTGTGAAGCACCGCGCGGGAACGCGACTTACTGTCCAGGAAGTGGCGCAAGACGCCCGCCAAAACGAGCAGCAGGCCTAGCGAGACCACGATTACAGGGCCGGTCGGCAGGTCGCCCCAATAGGAGATTCCGAGCCCTGCGAGACTCGCCACAAGCCCAACCGCCCAACCCAAGACCAGGCGGTTCCGGGTCTTGAGCGCGAACAAGACACCGATCACCGCGGGAATAACGAGGTATGCAAAAACCAGGAGGATGCCTGCAATGGCAACCGAACTGGTGACTACAAACCCGAAGGATACATAGAAGAGGAAATCCCACAGCCTGACGTTCAGGCCCTCGGATTCCGCCTTTTCAGGATCGTTTGACAGGGCGAAGAACTGCCGGCGAAAGACGAAGTGGAAGCACCCAACAGCGCCGTAGAGCAACGCCGTGAGGGCGATTGTTGAACCACTCACCCATAGGATGCTGCCCGCCTGGAGGTCACGCACCTCCTCTGCACCGTGAGGCAACTTGGCGCTGCCAAGAATCAACGCCGCCAGGGCGACGGCATAGGTGATACCGATGATGGCTTCGTGGGGCACGCGCTCTTCGCGCACGCGTGTGAGCGAAAAGATCGCAGCACCCACGAATGTGAAGGCCAAGGAGAATCCCTTGATGACCCACTCGTCTTCGTGCACATCCCAGCCGAGCAAGGCGCCCCAAACCGCGCCTAGGGCAGCGATGGTGGCTAAGGCAAGATCCACGAAGATGACCTTGCGCGCAATTACGTGCACGCCCAGATAGACGTGAATACCAGTCAGGATCAGGCAGGCCAGAAACGGATAGGCCATGGATTCGATGATGAGGTCCATCTCAATTCGTAGCCAAACCGTGGGCCTCCAACAGCTCCTCT
>JBLHLB010000138.1:0-9687 GCA_047618505.1 Planctomycetota bacterium | reverse complement strand
TGCGGAGGGATCCGCCTGCGGGAGGAAGGTCGGGCGCTGCTGCTGAGTCGTCAGGCTTCATGGCGCACACTATTCAAAATCCCACCGGCTCTACCGACTGGAAAACGCTCGAAGGCTGCATCCAAGCTTCAGGAAGTCGCAGGTTGGTCCGTTTCCTCACCATCGTCAATGCGCGCGAGGGAAGGCTCTTCGTCCTCCAGATTCGTGCGCCGAACTTCCCCAGAGAGTCGTGCGATCACGCGCCAGACCTGCAGTAGCGCGACGATTGCAAGGCCCGCTACGAGCCCCCACCAGAGCCCACTTGGACCGCCATCGCGGTGGATCCCGAGCCAATAGGCGACCGGCATACCTAGCCCCCAGAATCCGAAGATCTGGATGAACATGGGCATACGTGTGTCACCGGCGCCGCGCAGAATGCCGCTACAGACGACTTGGGTTCCGTCGAAGACCTGGAACCAACCGGCCAATGGGATCAGGACGACGGCGAAGGCTAGGACCTCGGGCTTGTCCGAGAAGACGCGCGCAAAAGGTTCGGGGATGATTAGGAAGAGCGCTGCGAAAATCACCATGACGCCTGCGCCAAGTATCAATGCCACTCGGGCCGAGCGGCGCATGGCTTCGCCGTCTGAGGCACCTATTGCATTTCCCACGCGCACGGATCCGGCAATGGATACGCCCAGGGGAATCATGAACGAAGCCGATGAAATCGACATGGTCACCACGTGCGCCGCCAGCCAGACTTCGCCGAACTGCCCCACCATCAGAAGCACGGCATAGAAGGCTCCGATCTCAAAGGTCCAAGAGAAGCCTACGGGCCAGCCCAGACCCACCATGCGCAACAGGGGGCGAGGACGGCGCGCCGCCGCATCGGCATGGCGGAGGTAGGGTCGCAGCTGTGGCCAGGCGACCCACAGAACCGAGAGCATTAGGGCCCAGCGGGAAACGACAGTGGCCCAGGAGGATCCCGGTGCTCCCATGGCGGGAAAGCCCAGGTGCCCGAAGACCAGCGCCCAGTCCAAGACCACATTGAGCAAGTTCGTCGCGATGATGGCGATCACGAGGGGACGCATGATGTGCATCGCCTGCAGGGCTTGCTTCAGGACGAAGAACAGCAGGAACGGGAGCACGCTCAGAAGCGAGATGGTGGCGTACTCGCCGGCGATCGGAACGACGCTCTTGGGCTGGCCAAAGAACTCCAGACCAATCACAGTCTCGGTCAGCGCCACGCCAACCATGATGGGAACGGTGAGCAGCAGGGCGAGGATCGTGGCACGCTGAATCGCACGCCGCATTCCGCCTTCGTCCTTCGCACCAAAGGCCTGGCTTACCAGGGGATCGAGGGCCGATAGCACTCCCATCCCGAAACCCAGGAAGAGGAACGCGTAGCCGTGGGCCATCTGAACCGCCGCTTGATCGGCCACGCCAAAGCGCCCCACAAAGGCAGTATCCACCAAGCCCATGGACATCAGTCCAAGCTGGATCACCACAACCGGCAGGGCGAGCCGCATCTGCGCCCGCAATTCTGTCCGCCAGGTTTCCATGGGCGGGAGGATAGCCGCGTGAAGGATTGCGGTGCTAGCCAGAGGAGACAACTTCGCCCCGATCCGAAGGAATTTGACACCGCTAGGCAGCCCTGATCATGCTCGTCCTAGCCGACTCCCCACAAGCCCTGGAACTCGCGCTCCCTCCAAGCGGCAGACCCCGGGGAAATCAAGTGTGCCCACGGGCTCGCCTAAGCTCCCCCCGGCTTCGGGCCGACCTAACGGTCTGCGGTCATCTCATAGGCGTCAATGCAGTCGCCGGGTCAGCTCAAATGGAGTTGAGGCGTAACCCCGGGGAGCGAAACGGTACTATTTGCTGCGACTCGGCGGACATACCGGGGCGCTTCGGGCGTCAGCGCTATATCACGCTTATCTATTCAATCGCTCTCCTGCACACAACCTAAGGACCCACGTCCATGACCACGACGGATCGGATCAAGCCCGACTTTAAACGCAGTGCCCGCTTTATAACGGCAGTGCGAGAACGGATCGGAAGGGTTGTTGTTGGGCAGGAAGTGGTCGTGGAGCGGCTGTTGATCTCTCTACTCACCGGTGGTCACATTCTGCTGCAGGGTGTTCCGGGGACGGCCAAGACGCTCTTGGCCTCGGCCCTATCGAAGGGCTTGGATCTGGAATTCGCCCGGGTGCAATTCACGATCGACCTGTTGCCCTCGGACATCCTTGGATCCGAGATCCTGGACCAGAGCAAGAACGAATTCAAAACCATGCGGGGTCCGATCTTTACCAACCTGTTGTTGGCAGACGAGATCAACCGCGCGGCGCCCAAGGTGCAGAGTGCGTTGCTCGAAGCCATGCAGGAACGCAAGGTCACGATTGGCAATCACTCCCACGTGCTGCCGGCGCCCTTCCTGGTCATCGCCACTCAGAACCCGGTGGAGCAGTCGGGAACGTTCGAGCTCCCGGAGGCCCAGCTCGACCGCTTCATGCTGCTGCACCGTCTGGGCTATCCGACGCCCGAAGAGGAACGCACGGTCCTACGGCGAAACATCGAGTTGCGCGTGGAACGCAGGGACGGCGGCGCCGTGGTGCAAACAGAATTCGACATCATCGACGACTCGCCGGTGTCCTCCGGCGAGGAGCTGATCGAGGTCATGGAGGCCGTGCAGACGATCTTCGTCAGCGACACTTTCGTGCAGCACACGGTCGAATTGGTCAATCGCACCCGCTCGCACCCAGACCTCGAATTGGGTTGCAGTCCGCGGGCGGGCATCGCCCTCGTAAAGGCATCGCGGGCGCGAGCCCTGATCCACGGCCGCGACTACGTTGTGCCCGAAGACCTCTTCCAGCTGGCTGAAGATGTCGTGCTGCACCGTATCAGACTCAAGTACGAGGCCCTGGCCGAGGGGCGCACGGGTAAGGGCGTGCTTGAGGAGATTTTGAGGGCCATGGGCTCCATTCCGCCGGTTCCCGATGGTTCAGATGCAAACACATCCATGGGGAGCGCGGCCGACTCTGCGAACAACGGTCAAGTGACGAGCGACGCCACCTCCAACGGTTCGTGAATCTCCCCCGCCACACAGATCACAACAAGGGCTTCGTCGAATCCGGCGACATCCTTGATGCGCGTCAGTTCCAGATCGTTGTCAAACGACTAGCGGACAGCCTGGCCTACGGAACGGACCACTCGTCCTTCCTTGGGGCTGGCGTCGAGTACGTGCAGTCGCGCCCCTACCAAAACGGCGACCCGGTGCGCTCGATTGATTGGCGCGTAACGGCCCGCACGGGGCGCGTGTACGTCAAGGAATACGAATCGCCGAAGTGCATGCCGGTGTACCTGCTCGTGGACACGTCAGCTTCCATGGCGGTTTCTTCGATTCGACCCAGCAAGTACGAGACCGCGCTCTTCGTCGCAGGTGGTATCGCCTTTGCCTGCCTGGACAGGGTCAGTCCCGTCGGTCTGCTAGGTGTCGGCACACGCGGCCTACGCATTCAGCCTAGTCTCTCGAAAGCCCAGATCATGCAGTGGCTGCTGCTCCTGCGGAGCCATCGCTTCGACGAAGGCACGCGCCTGGCAACGAAGCTGAATGACCTTTCCTCCAGTCTAACCTCACGGGCCCTGGTCATCGTGCTATCGGACTTGCATGAGGAGGGAGCCCTGGAAGCGTTGCGGCTCATGGCCCAGCGGCACGACTGCGCCGTCTTGCAGTTTGCCGACCCCGCCGAAGAAAGCCTGGCTGGCGCTGGCATCATGCGCGCCCGCGAGGCCGAGACCGGTCGGGAGTTTTGGACTCACGGGCGCCGCCAGCACCTCGACCGCGACGCCCAAGTTCGAGACCTGCGCCGGGGCGGTG
Organism: Planctomycetota bacterium; assembly: GCA_047618505.1. GTDB lineage: Bacteria > Planctomycetota > UBA1135 > UBA1135 > JBLHLB01. The sequence continues at coordinate 5,834 of JBLHLB010000138.1, read as the reverse complement.
TTGATCACTTGGTGATCCATACGGATCGGCCTTACATTCACACCCTTCGACACTTCTTCGCTTCCCGTGGATTACTGACAAAAGGAGCTCGCTAATGCTTGGGTCTGTACTTCCAATCTCGGTCTTGCTCGGGGGCGCCTTGGCGCTGCCCGCCAGCGCGACACATTCCTTAGCACCGCTTCCTGCGCCATTTGTTGGTGCCCAGGGAGATGGCGAACCGGCGACAGGGAACAACAGCAAGGCCTATGTCGGTGAACCCAGCTGGATGCGCGAACTCGTGCTCCCCGGGACAGAGTTGGTCGCCGCACCCGGCGACTTCCGCTCGCCCATTGTCATTCGCATCGACTCGGTCTCGCCCCACGGCACGGATCTACGTTATGACCTGAGCTGGTACGGCCTTGATCCCGGCACGTTCAATCTGGTCGACTACCTGGGGCGCGTAGACGGCAGTACCACTAAGGATCTGCCGGAGATGTCGGTGGAGGTCCTTTCCATCCTCCCGGCGGGACTCGTAAAGCCCAATGCCCTGGAGGTTGTGGATATCCCTCTAACGGCGAGCTATCGACCGGTCCTATGGATCGGTGGAATTCTCTGGGGTGGAGTACTGCTTTGGATTCTTCGCCGGGACAGCAATCTGAAGCTGGAACAGCAGGTCGACGCCCCGCCGCGCACCCTGGCAGAGGCATTGCGCCCCCTGGTCCAAAGCGCCCTAGAGGGTCGACTGACCGGCAGGGAGCGCGCGGATCTGGAGCTGACCTTGATCGCCCACTGGCGTCGCAAGCTCGAATGGGAAGGGTTGCCTGCGGCGGATGCCTTGGCACGCCTGCGCGCCCATCCGGAAGCCGGCGCGCTCCTGCTGCAACTTGAGGATTGGCTCCACAGACCTTCGTCCCCCACCGATGTCGATCTGGAGGCACTACTCGAACCCTACCGCGGCGAGTCCTCGGACGGTGTCCCGAGTTTCGCGCCAAAGACCCCCGTGGGTGGGGCGAGCTGATCAATGGACGGTAGCTTTACACTCCCCTTCCGGCACCCTCTGGTCCTGTTGTTCCTTGTCATCCCAGCGCTCTTGCTGTGCTGGGTTTGGCAGCGCAGGGGGCGTGCCCTGATCCTCCCCTTCGACCACGCATCGGATCGAGCACTGCAACGCGGGCGCTGGCTAGGCGTTTCCATGAGGCTGGCGAACTCCCTGCCGGCTCTTCTTCTCGGCCTCGTGGTTTGCATCCTGGCGGGACCGCTTTCCTGGAGCGAGCCGAAGACAAAACGCGCCCTCACAAACATCGAATTCTGCGTCGATGTCTCCGGCAGCATGATGGCGCAATTCGGCCCAGGCACGCGCTACGACGCGTCCATGCAGGCCATCATCGACTTCCTCGAGTTCCGCTCGGGGGATGCCTTTGGGTTGACCTTCTTCGGCAATTCCGTGCTCCGCTGGGTCCCCTTGACGGACGACGTCTCCGCTTTCAAGCATGCGCCGGAATTCATGGTCCCCGGGAAGCTGCCGTCCTGGTTCAACGGCACGGAGATCGGTCGCGCCCTACGCTCCTGTCGCCAGACATTGATGCAGCGCGAGGAAGGCGATCGCATGATCATCCTGATCACCGATGGCTACAGCGCCGACCTCAGCGGCGGCAAGGACGAAGAGATCGCACGCGCACTGCGCGACGCCGGTATCGTGGTCTACGCTGTCAACGTTTCCGGCCAAGCCGCCCATGCTTCCATCGTCAAGATCACCAGCATGACCGACGGCGAAGTCTTCGATCCCGGCGACCCGAGCGCCCTAGAATTTGTCTTCCAACGCATTGATGAGATGCAGGAAACGAAGATCGAGAAGACAGCCGCGGAGGCGGTCGACAACTACGTTCCCTGGTGTGAAGCGGGACTCGTACTCCTGGGGCTAACGCTGCTGGTCAGCCTTGGGTTGAGGCCGACGCCATGGTGATCGACGAGTCTTTCCCCCTGCTTGCCACGGGCGCGGTGCTCTTGATCACGCTGTTGGCGGAGTTCCTGCACGGCCGCCGCGTGCGACACGTTGCCCTGCTGGCCTTTGGCCCAAATCAACGCCCCGCTGTATGGGCACGCTCCGCTCCCCTGCTGCGCGCCTTGGCCCTGGGCGCCTTGGTTTGGGGAACCACGACGCTCCTGGTCCTTGAACCTCGCGGCCACTCCAGCTCAGGGGATCGCCTACGCCGCGAGGGTGACTATGAACATGTTGTGCTCATCCTGGACGTGTCCCCCAGCATGCGCCTGGTGGACTCCGGGCCGAGTCGTGTTCAAAGCCGTACACAACGCACCAGCGACCTCTTGAAGTCCTTCTTCGAGCGCGTCTCACTGGACAACTTCCGTGTTTCCGTTGTGGCCGTCTACAACGGGGCGAAGCCAGTGGTTGTCGACACTTCGGACTTTGAAGTGGTGCGTAATATCCTCGACGATCTGCCCCTACACTTCGCTTTCCCCGTGGGTAAGACCAAGCTCCTTGAGGGCATCAAAGTAGCGGCGGAAGTTGCGCGGCCCTGGAATCCTGGCAGCACGACCTTGGTCTTGATCAGCGACGGTGACACGGTTCCGGCCACAGGCATGCCGCGTATGCCGGCTTCGGTGGCCAACGTACTCGTCGTCGGTGTAGGCGACCCCGTCACGGGAAAGTTCATCGATGGACGCCAGTCGCGCCAGGACGTGTCCACCCTGCGCCAGATCGCGACGCGCCTCGGTGGTGAGTTCCACAACGGGAACGAACGCCACATGTCCTCCTCCATGATCGCCAACCTTTCGCGCGCCGGCGTCGAGAGCAGCTTCACCAAGCTGACGCGGCGTGACTATGCCCTGGCTTGCATCGCCATCGGCTCCGCCCTGCTGGCGATCCTGCCTCTGCTGCTGCATTTCCTGGGAACTTCCTGGAGGCCGGGCGTGTCCCGGTCGTCTCGTTCTGCCCGTTCTGCCGGTGGCGGACGCCGCCTTCGCCTCCCATTCATGGGCCGTCCAGACGCGCCTGGGGCACTTGGCGGCACATTCAACCTATCCGACACATCGAATCGTGAACGTGGGGTCTAGGATCGGTCGATACCGAATCCAGTCCTCGCCCGCACAAACTTGTCTTGCCACTCCTAAGGAGTCGATCCATGAAATCCCTCATGCTCATTCTGTGGGCCACCGTCCCCCTGGGCGCCACCGCCTATCACCTGGGGCCAGGTCAGGAACGTTTGCGCGTCGACGACGCCGCTCACCTCGTGGACGAAGCCATGGGACACGTCCTCGCCGCCGAAGTCCTAGGCGAAGATGATCCCGACTCCCGAGTGGAATGGCTCCTGGCTGAGGCGGCCTACGCTGACGCCCTGGAGCTTCTACCGGAGGAGAACACTCATGCCTTGCGCTCGGCTCGCCTGGAGCGGTCCAAGTGCAAGATGCAGATCAGCAAGCTGCCGGAAGCCAGCGCGGAACTCACCAGCTTGGTGGCGGAGCTCGTCGACGATCCCAACGCCGATCCCGCGCTCTTGAGCGAAGCTCGTCGCGCCAGCGCCAGCGCCAACTACTACATGACCTGGTTGACGCGCCTCGAGGGCGCCAGCCGTGAGCAGTGGGAGCCGCGCATCGAAGCCTCCCGCCAGGTCTACAAGCAGCTCGTCGCAGACGCCGCCACGAACGGCAGCGCCGCGGACTTGGCCAGCGCCCGTGAAGACCTCGAAGCAGCCGTTCGACTGGGCCGCATGGATCTCGGGGAGCTGCAGGGATTGCCGCTCCCGAGCCAGTGACAGGGTTGTGGAAGCGGGCGCGGTCGCGCCGGCAACAAGCCCTCGAACGGTAAGAAACCCGCTGACGCCCGTGGCGCCAGCACCGGTCCCCCGCCTGACGGCGGCGGTTCCTGAGGAAGCGTTTCCTTTAGAAAATGGATGGCGGGAGCGCGGCCCACTTGGGGCTCGCTCCCACTCCTGCCGCTGACGGCAGGAGCAATGGATCGATGGTTCCTTGCCCGCGTCACGTTTCTCGCCTGAAGCGGGGCATGGAATGGAGCATCGCGTGCCCGTTCGTCGGTGGCCTGCACCGACCCCCCTTTCCAATGCAATGCAGTCCAGCATGATGTCTAAGTTGAAGCGCGTCTTGGCAATCTCTCCCCTGTTGATCCCCTCTGTCCTTCTGTGCCTCGTGGCAGCTCCGGCTCAGGCTCAGGCTCAGGCTCGGGTTCAGACTCAGAGCGCTACGCTGATTCAATCCAGCGAGATGAAGCAGTTGCTCTCGGGGCTCGGCTATATGGATTCCGCCAACCCCGGTATGGTGCTTCCTGGCGGGGGTGTCATGGCGGGCGCCCAGGGTGCAGCAGGTGCAGCGGCTGACCCGCGACTGCAGCAATTGATGAGCTTGATCTACGATCGCCGTCCTTCGGTGATCCTCAAGGCCTGGTCAACGCCGCCTGTTGAACCGGACGACGAAGAAGCGGTAGCGAGCGATGAAGCGCTCCCCGAGAGCGAGGGTTTGTCGGACGCCGAGACCTCAACTGTGGACGAGACAGAGCCGAGCGACCCTGCCGAAGCCATCGGTGACGAGGTTGAAGCGCCGGCGGAAGTGGAGCTGACCCCCGAAGAGCAGGCCCAAGCGGCAGCCCAAGCGGCAGCCCAAACGGCAGCAGAGTCCGCTGCCGCGGAAGCCGCTGCAGAAGCCACTCGACTGCAAGAGGAAGCAGAAGCCATTGCGGCTGAGATGCTTGAACTACAACGCAACGTGACCCTGGGGAATTGGGGCGCGGTGCGTGAGTACTTCGCAGGACTCAAACTTGAAACAGCGAAGGCTGGTTACAATCAACTCTTGACCTCGCTCATGGCCGGCCCGCCGCCGACGCCGGGGCGCTATGCGCAGTGGTCGGAGAAGAACTCCTTCGGTGCCCAGGACATAACCGGATTAGCCGCCTGCTCGCCTGAAAAGTTGCCCACGGAACAGCTGAATCTGCTTGGTGGGATTCTGAATCAAGCCCTCGTCGCGGGCACACTCCTCGAGGAAGTGTTGGTGCGCTTCCGCAGCGAACTGGAGGATGAGTCCGTCCTGCTGCGACATCAGGGGATCACGCGCGTGCTCTTCGCCGCCGGTCGCCCCCTTGAGGCCGGCGAGTTCCTGCCGCCCCTCTCAAAGGCCATCGCGAACGACAGCCGCACGGTCCTCAACCTGATCGCGCGCTATGAACTCGCGCGCCATGCGGATGAGCACAAGACCGAATACCTGCGCAACGCCTGGAAAGCAACCCAGGCCGTCCTCGAGGAGGGCGACGTCGAAGAGGAGGTCAAGCTCGAAGCACTCGAACGCGCTGTACTCTTGGCACCCCAGATCCGTGAGGAATTGGGTGCCGATTGGCTGGAGCGCAGCTTCAGCGACCGACCCCAGCGCGGCATGGAGATCCTGGCCATGGTCGGCGCCAAGGCGTCCACCGGCCTCTTCACACGGGCCCGCGAACCTGAGCAACGACTGGAGAGTCTGCAGCTGCAGACAACGGCCGCCAACGCCCTCGTGGCACGTGCCCCCGAGCTTGCGGGCCAATGGCGCCAGACCCTCGGACTCTTGGCGGCAAATTGGTTGGAGGAGGCGGAGTACAGCTACCTCCACGACACCTCCAGCACGCGCAGCCCGATGATGCAGCAGGACTTCTACGGCAACGTCTTCTACTCGAGCTGGAACTCCGGTCGCGTCAACCAAAACATCCCCCAGGCGATCGCCACCGGAGAGCTGCTCGAGATTCGGCCTTCGGATGAATGGCTGGCGATCCTCGACCGGAGCATCCGTCCGAAGTACGCCATGCAGACGGCGCAGCTTCTCCTCAAGATCAACGAGGATGCCGAGGCCTTCCCCTACAT
>JBLHLB010000137.1:0-9851 GCA_047618505.1 Planctomycetota bacterium | reverse complement strand
GGGCTTCCGCTTCGGTGACCGAAGCCTCGAGTCCCGGCATACTGGCTTGCACCTGACGCACGCGGAATTCCGCGTTGGCCAAGGCGCGCTCGGCGTCGTCGCGCTCGCGCACGGAAACATCCCCTTGTTCGAATTGTTCCGAGGTACGTTTGACTTCGCGGCGCAGAAACTCCGGCTCTGGATCCTCCAAGCGGACCTCGGCTTCGGTGATCCTCGCCCGGGCTGCTTCCAGCCGGGCTTGCGCCGCCAGAAGATCGGCCTCGTTTTGCCTGTTTTGGGCCTCGAGTTGCTCGCGGTCCAATTCCACTAGCACCTGACCGGCGCTGACGGCGTCGCCTTCGTCGACAAAGAGCTTCTCGATGATGCCACCGGCACGACTCATCACCGCGACACGCGCAAGAGGCTCGACACGTCCGTTGGCGGTCACGCTGTCGATCACGTCGCGGGTCTCCACGGTAATGACGCGGGTCTCGTCGAGGGCGGAAACCTCGCCGCCGCGCAGTTGTGTCCACGAGAAGATCGCGACGCCGGCGATGACCACCGCAGCCAAGGTGATGCCCGTGCCGGTGGCGGCGCGAGTGTCAGCTTCACCTCGAAAGAACGAGGTCCTGAATAGTTTCATGCGTGCATTACATCCTCGGGGCAGCCTGCGGCGTCCCCGTCGTATTCGATGCGTCCATTGCGCAAGGCAATGATGCGCAAACAGCGACGAGCCAGGGCGCTGTCGTGTGTCACCGTGACCAGCGCTCGCTTTGGCGAGCGCAGGGAATCAAAGAGGTCCAATATTTCCGCGCCCGTCTTGGAGTCAAGGTTGCCGGTCGGCTCATCCGCAAGCAGGATGGCCGGATTGGTGACCAGGGCCCGCGCAATCGCGACGCGCTGGCGCTGACCACCGGAGAGTTGATCCGGGCGATGTCCCACGCGATCCGCCAACCCGACGCCTTCGAGGGCGGCCATAGCTCTCATCCGTCGCTCCTTGGGGGGAACTCCGGAGTAGACCAAGGGCAGCTCCACGTTGCGTCGCGCAGTCGCACGATTCAGCAGGTGAAAACTCTGGAATACGAAACCGATGCGCTGGTTGCGCACTTCAGCCTGTTGGGTTTCGGAAAGGCCCGCGACGTCCTTCCCATCGAGCAGATAGCTGCCGCCGGTGGGCCGATCGATGCAGCCCAGGATTTGCAGGAGGGTCGACTTGCCGCTGCCCGAGGGACCGACGATGGCCACGTGCTCCCCGTAATCGATCCCGAACTCGACGCCGTCCAATGCTTTGACCGTTTCGGCCCCCAACGTGTAGAAACGTTCCACTCCGCGCACATCGACACAACGGGATTGATGCACGGTCGAGGGCGGGCCGTTCGGGCCGCCCGGATCGGGGGAGGGGTCCATGGGAGGGGTGCCAATGGAGTTTGCGTTCGAGGGGGCGGACACGCATTCCATGCTACCGTACCTGGGGCACCCAGCTCCCAGGGAACCGTACTCTAACACACCCCAGACCCGCGCTCGGGGGCGAGCAATTGCCCAGCCCAGTGCAGCACACCACTAGGAAGGGAGAGCCAAGGCCTGTCGTATGCCGTAGACTTTGAACCAGGTGCCTATGACTTGTCTGAGGCCTATCTCGTTTCGCGCCTGATCCGAGTCCTTCGAACAGATACGCAGACCGTCAACGAGGCGACCCAGCTCACCGGGGAGTGCACGCGTACGAGCCCAGTGGGCCAGCCCAGTGGGCCAGCCCAGTGGTTCAGCGCCCCTGCTTCGTCAGCTTGCCCTTAGCGCGCTGCCAGAGGCTGCGCTGCGTCGAAACATTCTGCTCGGGCATACCTTCCGCCGTGGCTGCTTCCTGCGCAGCTCGTTCCGGGGTCCCAGGCAGTTTGTACTCGCCGTACTTCAGGAGGTTCTCCAAGTACTCGGCGGCGTAACTGATTTCACCGGGAACCGTCTTGTAGCGTTCGAGCACTTTTTCAATCAGCGGCCGGTCGAGGGCGTAGTCGCCCAGCACGAGCCGAACCGCCAAGACTTCGCGGTTAATCAGGCACCTCTCCGCCTGGTGCGGAAGCATCTCATCAAAGACGAGTGCGTCCCCAGCCCGCATGTTCTCGACGCTGCAGCCTTCGTCGAGCTCGTGATTAAGAAAGTTCAGGATGCTGTGTTGATTGGAGATGCTGTTGCCCTTGTCTTGCACATGGCACTTCAAGAGGTCGTCCATCTGGCTGATGTAGCGACCGTTGTACATTTTCAGTCGGCCGCCTGTGTCCTCATTGAGATCCTGTAGGGGGATCCAGAGTGTCATCGCGGCGCCGCGCACTCCAAAGTAGAGGCTGTGCCCGGTGTGCCATTCGCCGAGGGTCTCTTGGCCCTTGTCGGTCGGCTTACTGACAAAGTAATTGCTGCCCACGATGTGCAGGTCGTCAAACAACTGCGGGAGCAAGGCCACCAGAGAAGGAATCTGATCCAAGTACGCGTACATTCGATTCGCGCCGCTCTTGCTGTACAGACCCCCCTGTTCAGGTAGGGCGTTCGCTACGGCCCGGGCTTCTTTGATGACGTTGTCATCGATGATGCCTCGCAGCAGGTAGTAGTTGTAGGACGCCGGTCCTTGTCCAATTTTAATCAGTGACATGATGTTCTAAAGACGAGTCTCTCTGCAGCAGGTTTTCGTCCAGAAACCGGTCGATCCCGAGGCAAAGCACGCAAATTTGAGGCTAAGGGGCGGATAGGTGATTCAAGTTGGCCCTTCCCTAGTCGCCAGGATAACGAATGGCGCAGGTTTGGTTTCAACCGAAGCAAGGGGGCGTGATTCCACGCTGGATTGTGGCTTGCGGGAGCGAATAGAGGGCCCAATTCAGAGGAGACCTGTTCAATGAGCATAGAGGAAGCCTGGGGTGATCCAAGGAGTCGCCCGTTGCCTCTCGGATTGCCTCGTCAGAAAGCGAGTTCTGATTGGGGCGGTGCCCGGGCGGGTTGGAGGGGGGCGAGTCATATTCGAATCCCAGGCGGGTCAGAATCCGCGCGATGGCGGTGCGGTCTAGGATCAGCGACATCAGGCTTCGGTGGCGGCGACAGAGCGAACAGGGCAGGACTTCCAGCCCCCAAAAGCCAAGAATACGCGACGCACCATCTGAGCCATCAAGTGGTGGTACTGGGGGCGCTTGGACTTGGGGGATGGTTCGGGGGGGCCCCACCGTCACCCGGGAGCGCGCCCATCGACGCGCCCAGTGGCAAGGACGAATTCTCAGTAGGTCCCGATGACAAGGTCGATCGCGAGGCCCTCAGTCCACTAGGTCTGGACGCCGTAGAGCGCTTCGTTCTCGACGCGTAGGCGCTTGCGTAACGCTAGGAGCTTCAGGGGTACGATGAGGACTGCGATCCAGGGCAGCCCGAGCGCTACGGGCAGCGCAGCGAGGCCGATGACCACGGCGACGTAGTTGGGGTGCTTCAGCCAACTGTAAGGGCCACGGGTTACGGGGGCGACCGCATCGAGAACGATGACGCGCACGTTCCAGCGCGGCCCGAGGTTCCAAATGCAGGCGACGCGTAGTAGCTCGGAGAGCACGTACACACCAAGGGCAACGCCCTGGATCTCCGATGAGAAGTACGGTCCGTTGCCGAACAGCTCTTCAACGATCAGGCCGACGATCCACAGTGTGTGGACGACGATGATGCTGCCCATGCCGTCGTTCTCTACGACGCGAGCACCGAGGGCCAGCGCCTTGCGTTCGTTGCGCTTCGAGAGGAGCAGCTCGAACACACGCCACACGAGGACGTAGATGAGCGCGAATACAAACTCGGGCCTCACGACCGTGAACCCTTCGACTTCAGGAAATCGATGGACAGCGCTTCGGACGTGAAGCCGGGGCCGAAGGCCGTAGCGACCCCGGGACCGGGCGTAAAGTCGGGCGCGGTGAAGATCTCATCCAGGGTGAAGAACACACTGGCCGCTGACATGTTGCCGTTCTTGCGTAGGGCATTTCGGGCCGGGGCCATCTCGTGCTCGTTCAGGTCGAGCGCATTCTCGTAGGCTTCGAGCACCTTGCGACCACCGGGGTGCAAGCCGAAGTGCTTCAGCTCGGAGCGGTTGGTTACGCCTTCGATGATGCCCTTCACCTCCCGCTCGACGACACCGGGGATGCGCGGCGAGAACACGACACGCCAGCCCTTGTCCTCGACTTGCCAGCCCATCAGCTCATGGCTGCCAGGGAAGAGCCGGGTCGACCCTTGCCCGAGGCGCGCCAGCGGCTCGCAACCGGCGGGAACCTCTGAACCGGAGACGAGCGCCCCGGCGGCGCCGTCGCCAAAGATCGCACAGGCGACGAAGTTGCGCAGGCTCATGTCCTGGGCAAAGAGCGTGAGGCTCGTTAGTTCGACACACAGGACCAGCACGAGGGCGTCAGGTCTGGAGCAGGCCAGGTCCCGCGCGATTTGCAGGCCGGCCACGCCACCGCCGCACCCGAGCCCGAAGATCGGGACGCGGCGCGCGTCTCGAGATAGGGGGATCTCGTCCATGACCGCACATTCGAGCGTGGGCGTCGCGATGCCGCTCGTCGAAACGGTGACGACGTGGGTGATCTTTGAGGTGAGTTCCTGCGGCACGATGCGCTCCGCGGCGGTCCGCAGCATCTCGGTCGCGACGCGTCGGAACTCCGTGTGGTGCTCCGCCGCGGTGAATCCGCGCGCGTAACGCTCGAGCGGCAGCGCGAAACCCCGCGAATCAATACCCGCGCTCTTGAAGATCCTCTCTGCCTTCTCAAGATCGAACTCGGCGTCACCGAACATGCCGCGCACCGCTCCTTGAATCTCCCCTTGGTCCATGACGTAGGGAGCGGAAACGGTAGTCAGGTCGAGAAGATTCAAGTGTTGCTCTTGGGTCGAAGCCACAGGGCGGGGAGAAGAATGAGATCGCCGAAGAGCGATCCCAGGGCTCCGCAGGCCGTCAGCAGGCCAAAGCGAGCCATTGGAGCGAAACCGGAAAGAGCGAGGCAGGCGAAACCGAGAGCGAGGGCGGCCGCCGAGGCAACCGCGGGCGGACCGACAGTCGCGAAGGCGGCTAGGCGCCGACGGTCCCTGCCGCCACTCAACCCGTCTGACGGCAGGGCTGCAGCGTGCAAAAGGTGAAACGTGTTGTCGACGGCCAATCCGAGCACGACTGCAGCAACCATCACTGTAGCCGCATCGAGGGCGTAGCCGAACAGCCGAGCGCACGTGAAGGCGACTGTCACGGGCACCAGGTTGACGAACAGGACGACCAGTAGCTCATAGGCCCCTCGACAGACGAGGAGAAAAGCGAGCAGCGTGACGACGAGGGTCAGCGTCAGGGAGGTTAGGAGCGTCGAAACCAGCGCTCCCTGAACTGCGAGCATCGCCGGCAGCGTCCCGGTCACGTGCCAGCGCTTTGCTCCGGAGGCCTCCAAGACCCGGACGCGCTCGGTGACCCGCTCGACCAGATCCCGTGTCTCGTCAGTGCCAGTTGTCGGGAAGCGCACCGTCCAGCGATGCCACTCCCCGCTCTTGTCCACGCGCCTTGCCCGCCTCTGGGCGGTGCCCTCCAGGGCGTGTCGTAGGACGCCTGCACCCCTGGCTTCGATCTCGGCGCTGACGTTCTCGGGTCCGAATACGCCGCCGACCCCTTCCAGCCGCAGGAGCTGCGCTCCGAGGGTCGCGCCAGCGGGCATTTCGTATGCGCCCTCGATCAGCACCTCGATGGTCGACAGTCCACCACCGTCGGCTTCGATCGCGCCGAAGGCTCGCCGCAAGGGATGTTCCTCCTCGAAGAAGGTCAGCGCATTCGTCTCACGCGGCAGGCTGGCGAGGGACCACCCGCCGGCGCATAGCAGCCCGAGACCGATGGGCACGACGACGGCCCTTCGTCGGCGAGCGGCGACCGCAAGCCGGCGCAGACGTGCCCCCGCTTTCGCCCCAGCCCGGGCGCGCGCCAACGCGAGACCGCCGAGCAGGGGAGGAATCGCCAAGTATGCGAGCGGCACCATGACGAGCAGCGTGATGGCGACCGTGACACCGAGATCAGCCACGGGACGCAGGCGGCTCGTCAGGAAGACACCGAAGCCGGCGGATGTTGTCAACGTAGCGAGGAGTGCTGCAGGCCATTTTTCTCGGCGCGCGGCGCGGGCGGCATCGAAGGCAGACAGGCGTTCCGAGTGTCTTGTAAAGGCGAAGGCCAACTGCAGCGTTGCCGCGAGCACCAGGACGAACGCCAGCGGGCCCAGCGCGACGAGGATCATGTTCGAGGGGATCTCGAGCGCCATCAACGCGGCCCGCGCGCCAGATGAGGCGAGCACCGCCGGCAGAACCGTGGCTGCGGCTAGGAGCAGCGAACGCAGCAGGCAGGCGATCGCAATTGTCGCCAAGACAACGAGCAGCGGGACGAAGATCTGCTCGACGCGCGCAGCCTGGGAGTCTAGCGACGTCGCAACAAGCGGATGCCCGGCCGCATGCAGTTCCAGCCCGCCGGCTCGCGCCTCTTTCGAAAGTTCCTCTAGCGAAGCAGCGAAGGCGACACGCGCAGGCGTTTCTGGAGCCGGCTCGATCAACAACAGATAGTCGAGCCTATTCTCGCCGACGAGATGCAGGGCGCGGGCGATCGGTAGCGCGCCTGCAAGGGGAGCGCCGTCCGTCTCGAGCTCCTCTTGGCCGATGTGCACGAGCTCCTGTGGATCGACAACGTCCTGAACCGTGGGCAATGCCGAAAGGCGTGCCCCTAGTTCCTCCATAAAGCTCGCCCGATCGAGGTCCTGCCCTTGAATCCGCACGATGACGACGGCGTCTCCACCGAAGCGCTCCTCCAAAACGGAGAGACCCGCATCCTCCGCCGACGGCCCCGTCCAGACCGTGAGACTGTTGTCCGTCGGCCACGTGCTCGCGAGCCAAGTCGCCAGGGCGCAGGCAGCGATCCACGCAAACCACAGGAGCCAGAGCGTTCGACGAGGTCGATCGCGATCGAGAATGGGGAGCGAACGCATGGGGTTGGCGTGCTCACCGGGCGGCACCACAGTTTTCTAACTAGGCCAGGGTCCGGACTCGAGCGCCGCCATCCTAGGATGCGCACCGGCCAGCCCGGCCGGAGAAGAAGATGAAACCGTACCTACGCTTCCTATTGCCGCTCCTCTGCACCGCTTGCGCGGCGCAGCCCGCTGACATCGAGGAGCTTCTACGGCCCGAGCCGGAGGGGTCCCCCGTCTTGGATCTCAGCCTCGAAGCGAAGCTGGCGAGATTCGACGAGCGGGCGCGCCTCGGGATTGAAGCGGCTGAGGCCGCGCCGACCAGCGCGACTTTGGCACTCGAAGGCTCGCGCGCTCTCTTTCAGGCCGCGGACCTGCGGATGCTGGCCGCCACCTTTGAGACTCTCGAGGCACGCCCATCCACGACGGTCGAGGACTGGATCGCAGCCGACGAGGCGCTCTCGGGCACGATCCGCTCTGAGGTCTTAGCGCTCGTCCAAACGGGCGGCGCCCTGGCCGAGCGCGCGCTCGAGCTCTCGGAGGATCTGCCTGGCACAGAGCTCTACGCCGCGATGCACCTCTCGCTCGAAGCCTGGGCCGTCGGCTCGACCGCCGCTCTGACTAGGGGCCTCGGCCGACGTGTCCCACGCGCGATCCGTGCCTCGATCGAATCCGGTGCGTCACTGGAGTCCGCCGCCCCGCTCCGGCTGTTGGGCCGCTTCCTAGACCGCGCCCCCTGGCCACTGCGTGACCGCGAGGAAGCGCGGCTCCTCTTAGAGCGTGCTGTCGAGGAAGCGCCCGTCGTTCTGAATCTCCTGTTCCTCGGCGACGTCCTATGGGGCCTTGACGAAGGCGAAGCCGCGCGGCGTCGCTGGGAGGAGTCTCTCGTCGCGCCCAGCGACTGGAACACCGCCGAGGTCTCCGAGCTCAACCGCGACCTCGCCCGCCGGCGCCTGTCGGCTGCGAACTAGATCTGCCTAGTTCAGCACGAGAGGTAGGCGCAGCGCTGCCGCTTCCTCTCCCTTGCGCAGCAGGGCGGGATCGCCGAACAGCCTAGCGGACTGGCAGGGGAGCGAAAGGCGGCCACCGACGGCAAAGTGGCTGTGAATAGCAGGAATCCTCAGCCTTGGGTCGGGCTAAGCGACCGCCCTCTGGAAAATGGCCGACTTGTGACGGATCCGGGCTAGGTCTCGACTCAAGGACCTATGAGGATCCAAGTCTTGGAGCACTGAGACCCTCTTGGTGGCTTGGGTCTCGCTGGCTCGTCTTGATGAAGTTGTCTCACCACGGAGGCGTCCAATTGTGTGTTCGTGGATCCTGGCGACAGCCGGATGCCGCGGGTCTCTGTCTTGCGCGGGATCTTGAGGATCGCTACGAGAATCTCAAGCCATCCATTGAAGCGGCGTTATTCGACGTCTGCGATTGCCACGACGAGAACGAGCAAGGTTCAGTGATCGCAACTCCTGGACAAGTTTGGGACCACGTTCGTGTTGATAGGGTTCTTATCGAACCCCTCGACGGCCAGCTTACTATTGAAATTGCCTACGAATCGGACTGGGACCCTGAGCATCGACTTGGTGCGCGAATCCGGGACTGGCGACTCATCGAGTTCAACGGAAGCGTCTAGGCCTGACACTGGCTCGTCTGGATACGCATGCTGGAGTCGTGCGACTCCCTGCGTATGGAGAGCAGCGAAGGTGGAGCTAGGGCGTGCATGTATCTCCAAGCGTGTGAGAACTTCCACCTCCCGACACTCCTTGACCATGCACCCTCTGGAAGACGGTGCCGATCTGCGCACGGTAGCCAGGAACTCTTGGGCTACTGCGGCGAATCCACCGCCATGACTTGTTCCCATGCCCAATATCTCGCCCCCCTGGGCGTCCAAAGCCCCGCAGGCAGACTCAATCTCCCCTGACCCCATCAACCCTGCCTCGAGCCGCTACACTAGTTCCGCCAGCGCTCCCAATTCCGGGCCCTTGGAATCTGAATGCTCAGCGGATAGGTGCTTCAGGCGATCTTCTGAAGGCCATCGATTTCGAGAGCCCTGATCTGCCTAACAAGATCCGCCACGCCACATGCTTTCTCTACTTCTCTGTCTGTCCTTTGCCCTGCCGTCCAGCACTTCCCAAGACAGTGCCACCCTCGGTCGACAGGAAAGCGCCACCGGCATTCGGCATAGCTTCGTGATCAGTGGCCCTAGAACCGTGGCGGTGGGGGAAACAAACGAAATCACTTGGGACCTCGAGGGGAGCTCGCGTTTCGCGGTTCGCCTTGCTGGGGGGAACTTCCTCGTGGTGTACGGACAGCACGCGGTAGAGCTTACCGCTGCAAAGGAAGAGGTCTGGCGTTATGAAGTCTCGGCACCTAACACTGAACTCATGGGTGGCGAGCGCTTGCCGAACGGGATGACCCTGCTCACAGAAATGGGACCAAGGCCGCGCCTAGTTGAGGTGAATGGTGAAGGTCAAATCGCCCACGAAATCCCCATCGAACCCGAGACGGACAACGTGCACATGCAATCACGTATGTCCACGAAGCTGAAAGGTGGAACGTATCTCGTGGCGCATCGCTTGATGCCGTTTGCCAAGGAATATGATCGAGAGGGCAAAGTGCTAATGACCATGCGCACAGATGGCGCGGCCTTAGGTGGGAGCGAAGCACGCAACGGTACCTTTAGTGCTCTGCGACTCTCGAACGGCAACACCCTGATTACCTGCACCACCGGCAATAAGGTGGTCGAACTGGACCCGTCGGGTAAGCCCATCTGGGTGGTTACCAGCGCCGAAGTAGGCGGGATCATCAACGACGTCTGTGGGCTGCAACGCCTCAAGAATGGCAACGTCGTTGTTTCGTGCTACGGCAACCAGGGCTCCGATGACATCAAGATGTTCGAGATCACTC
>JBLHLB010000136.1:0-9860 GCA_047618505.1 Planctomycetota bacterium | reverse complement strand
CTCTGATCAACTGCGGCTTCCGACCAGGCCAAGATGGAACGCGGCTCCTCTTCATCTTTGCCATCGGTCTGCCAGTGGCTCATCAAGTCCTCATCAAAGTGGAACTTCATGTCGTTGCTCATCGCGATCTGGCCCCCGGCAAAGGCACCCCAGCATTCATTCCCGTTGGCGAAAGTGATACTGGCGTTGGGGACGTAGTAAGCCCCTCGGATGTTAGTTGCAGAGGGGAAGACAACGTCCGCCGATCCCTCAACCATGAAGGCAATCGCGTTTGCGGAACCCGGTAAAGCATCGACCTCAAAGCCCTTGATGTGGCTGTAGTTTCCACGGACGAAAAAGGTGATCGGTCCGTTCGTCGTATCCACGAAGATGTTGCCGTTCCTGCCGCCCGCGAAGTTGTCAACGATTACGGTTGCCGGTCCTTCGATGGTCAGTTCGGCAGTATTCCCGATGGAGAAGTCGCCGAACTCGTAGGTGCCAGAGGCCAACGTGTTTCCCAGGCCCGCGACCGAGTAATTACCGGCACTGGTCGTTCCCGTCGGAAACGCAATCGGCGCGAAGATGAAGTTTTCAGTCGCCGCAGTCGTCGTCCCCGACACATAGGCGTCCGTCGCCGCGTCATCGACGATGTGCCCCACACCGGGGATTGCGTCTCCGAAGACTGTTGAGGAGTTGTTCAGGAAGATGTCCTCGTTGCTGCGAACATCTCCGTTGTCCTCGAGGTAGTCGATTCCGTTGTAGACCACACCGTCTGAGGCCAATTGATCCGCGTAGGTGCCGTCGGAGGAGTCGTAGCTGTCGATCATGACTCCCTGGTTTAGAATCATGGCTTTGTCGGAGTTAAGCACTGAGGAGAAGAGGGGAGGAGCTCCCGGAGATCCATCGAGGATCGCTTCAACAGCGCGCCGGCCACTTCCGATCAGGGCCGTGACCTTGACGCGAGAAGTTCCGCTGCCCGTGGGAGTTGCCTCGGACCAAAAGACGCCGCCGGCCAAGGTGACCGGTTGGTCTGCAGTCCCAATATTGCCCGTCGCACCGGCCCGAATGGCAACCAGTGATTCCGCCAGCCCCGACTCCGCCAGATGTAGGGCGCGTTCGTTGTCGTAGGTGCCGTGCAGGCGCTTCTGGCCGGACGTGCCCAGCTGGAAGAAGGCCATGCCCAACATCATCAAGGTGAATACCACCAGGAGCACGACCACCATCGCGCTTCCCCTTTGGCTCCCAGCTTGGGCCCGGAATTGGTGTTTTGATTGGACTGTATACATGCTGATTCTTTCCCTGGCGTGGCTTCCCACTTGTGTTTGTGATTGATGCACTTCTGAAGCGATCCCCTAGTTCCGGAGCGTAACCGTGCGCTCCGAAGTAGTGACGATTGTCCTCTTGCTGGAGGGATCCACGCGTTCGAGGGTAATGCGGACAGTGAGGTGCCCGTTTTCCTGGACGACCGAGAAGCCACGGTCATCGATGAGTCCATTGCCGTCATCGTCCGCACCATTTCCCAGGCGTTCACCCGGCGGAGCCTCGACTACGTCGCGTGCGAGTAATTCGGTTTGGGCCATGCCGTCCTGATCGCGGACGAGGTACAGGTTGCCCTCGTCGATCAGCCCGTCGTTATCGTCGTCGACTCCGTTGTCTAACTCTCCATCGTCGTAGAGAAAGAAGATCCGCTCAGGGTCGCCCAAGTGCGTTGTCCCAGCGTCATCCACTCCAACGGCCCGTTGGAAATCGAGCCCGGATTCGGTGCCGTTGGGTGCCGGTGTAAGGTCACTACTGCGCAGGGCATCACAGGCCTTTTGCAGGACGTACTCCATGTCCGTGTCCATGCGCGCCACGACCGATCCTGTGCGGAAGGCCTGGGTCGTGGATTCCAGCACATAGAAAATGCTGCCCATGACGGAACTCAAGATCACCATGGCGATGGCCATCTCCACCATGGTGAAAGCCGCCCGGTTGTGTTCTGTTCGTACCATTACTTCGGTCGGTGTTTCTGCCTGTGTTTCCATCAGAGCTCTCAACGTGAAGTCAAGGTAGAGGAGAGGACGATGCTGTCAGAGCCCCTGGCGCTGACCCATTCGATCGTGATCGTGATGGGGAGCACTTCGTAGTCGAGGGCGTGATCCAGGGCATCCACCAGCCCGTCGGCGCTCAGGTCTCGGGGCATGCCGAGGTTGCGGGAATGGATGTCTTCCCTGAGCTGGAAGCCGTCCCCCGGAAAGCTGATGGCACCCACAAAGGTGTCGTTGTCATCCGACCTAGAGGTAAGGCCGTCCACTTCGAAGAACGGTCCCGGTGCGGTCCCAATCCCATTGGGGTCATCGAGATCGCTGGTGTTGTAGCGTGCAAAGAGCGTCGCGAAATCCTCATCCTTGAGGCTATCCGACAGACTCAAAGCCGCCCGGATGGCGCGCGCTCTGTCCACGTTGGACTCCCGTAGCGAGAGCGATGACGCGAGGGATGTCGAGATCCCCGCGAACGCAATGGCCATGAATGAAACGGCCAGTACCAGCTCGATGAGTGCGAAGCCCCCCCCTTTTGCGGGGTGCCGCGTTAATGACTTGGCTCGATTGGAGCGCATGTTTCCTTCCCTATTCCCTAGTGGCCCAGTCCTTGTTCGAGGTCGCTTGTCGACTTCGTCCGGTTCCCTGACTGGCTCCAGCACTCTTCGTCAGGGGGGGAGGTGCGTCCGTTGTCTAATCAGACTCAGGCCCGTAAAGACTCTGCAGCCCCGCGCCAGGACCTTCAATCGCACATTAGGTCGCGGCAAGGACGATTCACCAAACAGGCGCCATACCAACCACAGCCACTAGGTGCTTCCCCCCGGAGCGGGGAAGCCATTCTTTCCGTCCGGGTTCCTTCCGGCCTATTCCGTCGCGATCAGTTCCGCTTCGATCGGTGCGGTTGTCGGGGCTAGGAAAAATCGTCCGATGGCCGCGTCGAACTCTGAACCATCCTCCCGTCCCATGCGGTAGGTGCCTTCCATCGTTCCCCATTCCGTGGGGAGGGGGCACCCGCTGGTGTACATGTACTGCTCGCCGGGGCCGAGGTCGGGGTACTCTCCGACGACGCCGGGACCTCGCACCTCACGAGTCTCGCCCGTGGCGTCACGGATGATCCAATGGCGTGAGAGCAGGCGCGCCCGGGACTCGCCGCAGTTTTCGATCACCACGTGGTACTGGAAGAGGTAGTACCCCCGCGCGGGGTTCGAGTGTTCCGGGAGGAATTGGGCTGCCACGCGGATGCGTACGCCTGCTGTGGTGCTGTCGCTGTGTCCTGTTTGCATGGGGGTCATCGGCCTCTGGCCGAGGCCCCAGAATAGCGAGCTGATCCCCTGTCTGGTCAACAGCGTTGGTTTGAGTTCTTCTCCTTGGCAGAATCACACGTGCTGCCCCACAGGGGAGCCCCGTACGCCCATGCACAGATCTCAATTCAGTTCCTTTTCGGAATCCCTGGGGGCCTCCCTGGCTCCGCTTTTGGTGTCCCTACAGGATTGCGGACGGCTGGTTGCGGATCTGGACGGCGCTGTGACCCAGCGCGTGGCCAAATCCATGCTATCGGTGCGATCCGTCCTGGAGGAGACCCTAGTGGAGGCCTCGGAGCGCCGTCCGCACCTGCTGGTGGCCGGGCCCCCGAAGTCCGGCAAATCGACCCTGATGGTGGCCCTGGCGCGTAACTATGTGACCAAAGTCTCGGATCAACCCACTTTGCCGGCGCCAGTGCGCGTAACCCATGCGCCTGCCTGGAGCGTGGTCCTAGTACGCAATGACGGCACGCAGGAGCTCTTCAAGGAGCCAGCTCGTGCGCGCATCGAAATCCAAACTGCCCATAGAAGCTGGGCCGACGGCGTGCGCCGTGCCGAACTCGCCCGCCAGGAATTCGATCCCCGCGGGACCCTGCCGCGAGGCGTGCGTCTGGTCGAACTGCAAGCACCAGCACGCGCCCTGGCGGAGTCCCGGCTCGCCCTGGTGGAGGTACCGCACATTCCCCTCGAATTGTCCCTGGCTCGCGAACATGTCTTGGGCCCCCTCAACAACGAGGTGGCTGCGACCGTGCTTGTATTGCGGACCGAAGATCTCGCGCGACCGGAGATGTTGCGGGCCTACGAGCCCCTGCTCCGGGAATCAGAGAGCGTCCACTTAGTTCTGAATATGGACCGCGACAGGGCTGACCTGGGTGCTGATGGCAAGCGCGTGTGCACCATGGACACCGAGAATCCGGTGGGTGTGGTGGAGTCTTTTCAGGCACTCGGTGCAGCGCCGCTTTGGCTGGAGGCCTTTGACAACGGGCGTTTGCGCGTACACCTGCTGCCGCTCTTGGAGATTGCGGCAGGTCGAATCTCCGGCCGGCCGGGCGCCGGCGTCAGAGGCGGGCGCGCGCACCTTACACCCCGCCCGCGCCATGCTCCGGACTCACGGGACGCCCTAGCCGGACTCGAAGAGGAGCTTGTCGGTGGTCTACACCAGGGCGCCCCCTGGCAGGCCCACGTCCAGGGAACGCTGAGTTCCGTCGACGGAGTTCTGCGCGGACTCCAGGATGCCTTTGACGAGGTCAGCCCGAAGCTCCATGCGGCGCCGGGGTCCATGGAGCCGGGCGTTGTTGGGCTCCAGCGTGTGCGAGATTCAATGCGCATGATGCGCAAGCGGCACGTCGCTCCGTTCTAGTTCTCTTCTGGGTCTCTGCTGGGTCTCTGCTGGGCCTCTGCTGGGCCTACATGGGGCCTCCCTTGGCTCTCCTCCTGGTTCCCCTTGGGCTTGCTTTCTGATTCGGCGCCCAGCGCGGGACGGGGCGTGGGGGGCTGATTTGGGCCGGTTCCGACAGGGGAGAGGGCGGCAACTCGAAAGCGGGCCCCTGTAGGCTTTCGGATCGAGTGATGTGCTGGTTAATCTGTGGCGCCTGTGCCCAGTCCAATTTCCCCCTCGACTGACCGACGACCATGAGTTCCTACGATCCCACCAAAGCAGACCGCTTCACCTTCGGACTCTGGACCGTGGGCAACCCTGGTCGAGATCCATTCGGCGGTCCAACGCGTGAGCGCATCAGCCCCGTGCAAATTGTCGAGGGTCTGGCCGCTTGTGGTGCCATGGGCGTGAACCTGCACGACGAAGACCTGGTGCCCTTCACCGCCACGGCGGCGGAGCGCGACAACATCGTCGCGGAGTTCAAGGCGGCCCTGGAGGCCAACGGCATGGTCGTTCCTATGGCGACCACCAACCTATTCAGTCAGCCGGTCTTCAAGGACGGCAGCTTCACCTCCAACGATCCGAACGTGCGCGCTTTCGCTTTGCAGAAGACGATGCGTGCCATCGACATGGGCGTGGAGTTGGGGGCCAAGACTTATGTATTCTGGGGTGGTCGCGAGGGTACCGAGGCTGATGCATGCCGCGATCCCCGAGACGCGATGTCGCGCATGCGTGACTGCATGAACTACCTGTGCGAGTACGTAAAGGACCAGGGCTACGAACTGCGCTTCGCGCTAGAGGCCAAGCCCAACGAGCCACGCGGTGACATCTACCTGGCGACCACCGGGCACATGCTGCACTTCATCACCACCCTGGATCATGCCGAGATGGTTGGCGTGAACCCGGAAGTGGCCCACGAGCATATGGCTGGTCTCTCCTTCGTGCACGCCGTGGCCCAGGCCATGGGGTCGGGCAAGTTGTTTCACATCGACTTAAATGCACAGCGCATCGGTCGCTACGACCAGGACTTGCGATTCGGTTCCGAAGACCTAAAGCAGGCTTTCCTCTTGGTACGTCTTCTGGAGGGCACTGCCGGTGGAGAACGCTACGAGGGTCCGTTGCACTTCGACGCCCACGCCTACCGCACCGAAGATGTGGACGGTGTTTGGGAATTTGCCAGGGGCTGCATGCGTACCTACAAGATTCTGCACGAGCGCGCTCGCGCCTTCGACGCAGATTCGGAGGTTCTGGACATCACGAAGGAGCGCGCAGACGCCCAGCTGGCTGCCCTCACCGGGAGCTACAGCAGCGACAATGCAGCCAAGTTGAAGTCCCTTGAGATAGACCACGTGACCCCGGCCAAGGAAGGCCTACGCTACGAGCGTCTAGACCAGTTGATGATGGAGTACATCATGGGAGCCCGCTCCTAGGTGGATGGCCTATGGCTAGGCCTCGACGTTGGCACCCAGGGCACCAAGGGTGTCCTGGTGGACCTTGGTGCCGGGCGCATCGTGGCGCGGGCGGCGCAGTCCTATGACCTGATCACGGGCCTTGCCCAGGGCGCCGCCGAACAGCATCCGAACACCTGGTGGTCCGCGGTGGTGGCGGTCACCCGCGCCCTTGTGGCCAGCGATGATGTGGATGCCAGTCGCATACGTGGCCTGGGGGTCTCGGGCCAGCAGCACGGTTTTGTCCCCCTGGACTCGGCGGGCGAAGTGATTCGTGCCGCCAAGTTGTGGTGCGACCTCGAAACGGTTCCCGAAGCGCGCGACCTGAGCGAGCGACTGGGTCGCCAGATCCCGGCGGGCTTCACCGCCTCAAAAATCCTGTGGCTCAAGGAGCACGAACCCGAGAACTTTGCGCGACTCGCAGCCTTCGCGTTGCCTCACGATTGGATCAACTTGAAGTTGACCGGGCGCTTGGCAATGGAGGCGGGCGATGCTTCGGGCACCGGGCTCTTTGATCCCCGCACGCGTGCTTTCTCGAAAGTGGACGCCGCAGCCATCGACCCGAAGGTGGCAGACATGTTGCCGGAACTTGTCGCGGCGGACGAAGTCCTCGGTGAACTGACGCCCGCTGCCGCCGACGAACTTGGGCTCCCCGCCGGCGTGCTCGTTTCCCCCGGTGGGGGCGACAACATGATGAGCGCCATTGGAAGCGGCGCGACGGAAAGCGGTGTCGTGATCTGTTCCCTCGGTACATCCGGCACCGTCTTTGCCTACGCGGAGTCGCCCGTCGTCGATCCCGAAGGTGTCATCGCACCCTTCTGCGATTCCACGGGAGCTTGGTTACCGCTCCTGTGTGTCATGAACTTGACCGGTGTTGCGGAGGAGTTGAGCCGTGCCTTTGGCATGGACCACGGAGCTCTTACAGAGGCGGCCCGCGCCGTTGAAGCGGGGGCCGGCGGGGCGCTGTTTCTGCCGTACCTTTCCGGGGAGCGCACACCGGACCTGCCCGAGGCGACAGGGACACTGTTGGGCTTGCGCCCCGGTTCCCTGGCACCCGGCGTGCTCTACCGAGCAGCCCTCGAGGGAACTTCGGCCAACCTGGCTTGGGGCATCGATCGCTTGAGGGACCTAGGAGTTGCCGTGGACGGCGTGCGTGTCGTCGGTGGTGGTTCCAAGAACGCCCTGTGGTGCGAAATCCTGGCGGCTTCCTTTGGCGTGCCAGTACAGCGCCTGGCGGAGCCGGAGTCCGGTGCCCTGGGCGCGGCGCTCCAGGCGGCCTGGGTCGTGGCAAGGAAGGACGACCCCAGGGCGGATCTGACGAGCATGGGGGTGGACCTGGTTCGTACCGATGGGCCCCCGATAGAGCCGGATCCCGCCCTCGTGGCTGCCTATGCCGACCTCGGCCAGCGTTTCCGAGCGGCCGTTGGGCACACCTACGGCCAATCCTGACAGGTTGTGCGAATCAGGTGACCGATTGGCATTCGGTCGGTTGACCACCAACGGGGGCTGGGTAGTCTGAGTGTCGACAGCACGACTCCGGAATTCACCGAGGTCGCCAACGAGCCGAACTATGCGCGTCCTCTTCGTCTACCCGAACCTCTACACCCAGATGGGGTTCAACCATGGGCTTGCCAGCCTGTCGGCCGTGCTCAAGGCAAATGGGCACGAGACACAACTCGCAAACCTAAACGAGAACCTGCCCCCGGTGCCGACCGACGAGGGCATCTTCGAGACGATCACCGAATGGGGCCCGGGGCTGGTTGGTTTCTCTTGTTTGACGATGCAGTACCGCGAGGCCGTGCGTTTGGCGACCTTCCTGCGCCTGCGTGCGCGCGAGTGCAACGTGATTCTGCCGCCCCTGGTGGTCGGTGGAATCCACGCCACGATGGTGCCCGAAGAAGTGATGGCCGATGGTGTTTGGGATCACGTCGGTGTGGGGGAGTGCGAAGATTCGCTCCTAGCGCTTGTGGCGGCAGTAGAAGGGGGCGAGCATCCCGACAACATCGCGAACTTCCTCTCCTGGAAAGACGGTGTACGACCGCAGGAGTTGGAGGGGGAATTGCCGCTCGAGTTGGTAAAGGCCCAGTCGCTCTTCAAGCGCAACCCAGTAGGCGAGTTTCCGAACTTCGCCGAGTTGCCGATCCCCGACTACGAGCTTTTCGACACCCAGCGCATCCTGGATCAAAAGCACGGTTGGTTCGGGTTGATGACCAGTCGCGGTTGTCCCTACCGCTGTACCTATTGCTTGAATCACCGCGTAGTGGACACCTACCGCGCGGACCTTGGGCGAGGCACGAGCGACATCGGGTTCTTTCGCTATCGTCCGCCGCACAAGATGGTTGAGGAAATCCAGTTCATCCTCGAGCGCTACGACGGCGTCGGCACGTTCATTCTGGACGACGATCTCTTCACGATGAACATGCCGCATGCCTTGGCCTTCTCCAAGGCCTACGGAGAGGCGGGTTTCGACGTGCCCTGGGTGGTGAATAGCCACGTGAAGCGTTTGGACCCTGAGCTAGCCAACGGCATGTTCGAGGGCGGATGTCGAATCATGAAACTCGGGATCGAATCTGGCTCGGAGCGCATGCGCCGGGAAGTACTCAAGCGCTTCATGAGCGATGAGGACATCCTCGAGAGCGTGAACGGCGGCGAAGCTGCGGGCCTGCATACCTCCGGTTTTGTAATGGTCGGGCTCCCGACAGAGACCCACGCCGAACGCTGGGAAACCGTGGACCTCCTGGCGCGTTCACGCATCGGGCGTTTCCGCACCTCGCACTTCTTCCCCTTCCCCGGAACCGAGAGTCATGCCCTCGCGATCGAGAAGGGCTACGTCACCGAGGCCGAGGTCGGCACCCTGACGGACTTCACGAGCTCTTCCTGTTTGAACTTCGGCGAGGAGGAGAACCTCTTTATTGAGAAGCTGACGACCTGCATGCCCTGGTTCGTCAACGCGCGCATGGATCGCTTCGGGGAAGCACCGGTGTCGGCGCGCTACACCGAGATTGTTGCCGAGGTCTTGCGAATGGATCGGGCTGCCTGGGATGCCTTTGTACCGGCGGTGCGCGAGCGTGATCGCGCGCTATCCGACGCGGCGGTCAAGGCCAATGAACTGCACTACTCGATTCGCTTCAATGCGTTCATGGGAGTGCGTTCCGACTGGTTTCTCGCGGAAGATTCCGGGGTGGAGTGGGCCACGGCAGCCGCTAAACCAGTGCCCGAACGTCTGCGAGATTTGGCCCTGGCGGCCGCCGCGGACGAACTTTGCTGACCGATCCGAGGGCCCGCGGAGGATCGCAGCGCGCCCTCTTTGAAAGCTGAGCCGACCTGGGGTGCCCCGGGAATTGAGAAGGGATTTCCAGCCTGGGCCCCCGTGAGGGGCAGCCAGGAGGACCTGGAGCACCTCCCCCGGACTGGTTCTGGGAGCCAAGACCCCACTCGATTAGACTAAGGGACGAGGTTGGACGCCCCCCCTGGGCCTACGCACAGGGAATCGTTCAACTTCGCCTCACTATGCTCACTCCCAATGTTGTTCCCGATTTCACAGGCCTGAGGGTCGCCGTTGTTGGCGATCTGATCGCAGACCATTACGTCTACGGCCAGCCGACGCGCCTCTCGCGGGAGGCGCCGGTAATGGTGCTGCGCCATTCAGGAGAATCCTATGGTGCCGGTGGGGCGGCGAACGTGGCACGTAACCTCTGGGCCCTTGGGGCGCGCACGACTCTCTTCGGAGCGGTGG
>JBLHLB010000135.1:0-9945 GCA_047618505.1 Planctomycetota bacterium | reverse complement strand
CCCCTGAAGCCCGGGGCGCCGCTCCCGGAGGCTCTTCTGCGTGAAGACCTCGTAGCCCTGGAAGAGGGCATAGTTAACCTCGAGGCACAGCTGGCTACCCTCGCTCTACATGGCGTGCCCGCCATCGTTGCAGTCAACCGCTTCCCGAACGACACGGATGCGGAAATCGAGCTGATCAAGAAGAGCGCCCTGGCGGCCGGTGCGGTTGAGGTCGCCACGAGCACTGTATTTGTCGACGGCAGTGCGGGTGGCGTGGACCTGGCCGAGGCCGTTGTGCGTGTTTGCGACCAGGGCAAGGCCGACTTCCGCCACCTCTACGGGGCGGAACTGCCGCTACAGGAGAAGATTCACCGTTTGGCGACGGAGGTCTATGGCGCTGGCTCGGTTCAATTCTCCCCCCGCGCAAGCAAGGAGATCCTGCGCTACTCGGAGCGGGGCTACGGTCACCTCCCTGTGTGTGTTGCGAAGACTCAGTATAGCCTGTCCCACGATGCTCAATTCAAAGGGCGTCCCACGGGCTTTGTCTTCCCCATCCGCGAAGTGCGACTCCTGGCCGGCGCCGGATTCCTAGTGCCCCTTGCCGGTGATATTCTGACCATGCCTGGGCTAGGCCGTAAGCCCGCCTACCGTGGCATCGATGTGGATGACAGTGGAGAAATCAGCGGCTTGTTCTAAGAGAACGGCCCTCCCGGATTCCCGGCCCCCCTAATCCCCTTGCGACGAGATTGATTCTATGTACTTCGACCCCCTCTACATTGCCGCGATGGTCCTTGGTGGCGCTCTGTGTGCCTGGGCCTCCTGGCGTGTAAAGAGCAACTTCAACAAGTACTCCAAGGTCGGCGTGCGCAGTGGCATGACCGGGGCCCAGGCTGCCATGGCTGTGGCCCGCGCAGGAGGTGCCACCGATGTGTCGATCGAACGCCACCAGGGCTTCCTGAGTGATCACTACGATCCTCGAGTGAAGACTCTGCGTCTGTCACCCGAGGTCTATGATGGTCAGTCCATCTCATCGATTGCTGTTGCGGCCCATGAAGCGGGGCACGCGATTCAGCACGCGCAGGCCTATGCTCCCCTGGGACTGCGCTCCGCCCTAGTCCCCGTCGTGACGATTGGAAACCGGATGTGGGTTCTGCCCTTCATCGGCGGCCTCATCCTCATGGGGGGATCGCCCTTCTTGGGAGAGACCCTAATGAAGGTCGGCGTGGGTCTTTTCTCCATGGTTGTGTTGTTTCAATTGGTGACCCTGCCCGTGGAATTCGATGCCTCGAGGCGCGCGAAGGCGGTCCTCGCGGAGACAGGAATCGTTCAGACGGATGAGGAAGCACGGGGCGTCTCGAAGGTACTTGGGGCAGCCGCACTGACCTATGTAGCCGCGGCCTTGAGCTCCATGATGACCCTGGCGGTTCTGCTTTTGCGCGTGTCACGGCGCTAGAGATTCGCCTGGCCGATTTCCTCGGCACTTGGTCCAGAGGCCGGCGAGCTTTACCCTGCTGACTTCCTGCCTCGATCGTTTCCAGACCCTACGTGACCCTAGTGGAGCAGCCCCCCGTGAGTGCGATCCGATTCGACTACACCAATGTCATGGCAGACGCCATCGGCTCCGAGCACGGACTGAGTGAGGCTGAGCTGGGAGGTATGGAGGCGCAATCGATCGCCGCCCTTGCCGCCGTTCAAGGGCGGCGCGAGGCGGACCTGCGCTGGATGGACCTTCCGCATCAACTAGAAAGCGCAGTCGAAATCCTCGACTTCGCCAGCTCGGTTGCCGGTCAATTCGAGAATGTCTGCGTCCTCGGGATCGGTGGTTCTGCCCTCGGGAACATCGCGTTGCACACGGCGCTGAACAGTCCTTTCCACGGCGAGATGCGTCCGGCGGGAACGCCCCAGCTCTACGTTCTGGACAATGTCGACCCGGACCTGGTGGGGGAATTCCTGCGATCGGTCGATCCCACCAAGACGATCTTCAATGTGATTTCAAAGTCCGGTGGAACCGCCGAGACGATGAGCCAGTTCCTGATCTTCCGCCAGGCCCTGATTGAAGCCCTGGGTGAAGAAGCGCATGGGGAGCACCTCGTCATCACGACGGATGAGACAAACGGTGTGCTGCGCGAGATCGTTTCACGGGACGGCTACCGCTCCTTCGTGGTCCCCGACGGTGTCGGCGGACGCTTCAGTGTCCTTTCGCCGGTCGGTCTTGTGCCATCCGCTCTAGTGGGCATCGACATCCTCGAGCTGCTGAAGGGCGCGGCCGACATGGATGAGCGCTGCCGCAGTGAGGAGTACCTGGAGAACCCCGCCCTAGTGCATGCGGCGGTTCAATGGCTGCTGCACGAGAAGAAGGGCAAGGTCATGAACGTGACCTTCTCCTACAGCCATCGCCTGCGCGACATGTCAGATTGGTATTCGCAGCTCCTGGCGGAATCGATTGGCAAGCGCGTCGACCGCGCCGGTGCCGATGTCTTCCGCGGTCCGACACCGATCCGTGCCGTCGGAGTGACTGACCAGCACAGCCAGGTCCAGCTCTACGCCGAGGGCCCCTTCGACAAGTGGTTCACTTTCCTCGCCGTTGACGTGCCCTCCCATACGGTCACCGTACCCGAGGCCTACCCGGACCTTGAAGGCGTGCACTACCTTGGCGGTCGCACCTTGAACGAACTCTTCGACGCCGAACGCGACGGAACCCGCATCGCCCTGACCGAAGCCCAACGACCCAACGCGACCTTGAGCATGTCCTCGGTCAATGCCCATTCGATCGGACAGATGATCCAGCTGCTGGAGCTGTCGGTGGCAGTGATGGGGGAGCACTACGATGTGGATGCCTTCAACCAACCGGGAGTCGAGGCGGGCAAGGTGGCGGCCTATGCCCTGATGGGACGGGCCGGCTTCGAAGCGCGCCGCGCCGAGATCGAACAGGCCTCCGGCGGAACGCCGCGCGTGGTCTAGGGAGGAGCCGGGCGGCGGAGTCTGGAATTGACGCCTGACCCTTTGGCGTGTCGCCGGGCCCCTTGGCGAGAAGTTGACGGCGGGCGGTGACACCGCCAGGAGCCCAGCCAGTCCAAGGGGTGGAGGACGGGGGTGATTGGCCCTGGGTGCCCGGGTCTAGGTCTGATTTAGAGCAGGGCCCGACTCGAACTCAAACCCGCCCTCGGGGGCCGAGAGCCACCTTGGCCCCCTACTTTTTGGGTACGAACACCAACTTTTCTGCCTCATAGGGGATATAAGGATCGTAAAGTGAAGTAATGTTGATTCGGGCGGAGCCAGTGCTCGGCTTGGTAGGCACGGAGAACAACCATGAAACGATTCCAAAAAATCCTGGTCGGCGTCGACCTCAACATGGCGGGCGACGCCATTTCGGAAGGCAGCCGCCGGGCTGCACTGCAGGCAGAGTGGCTCGCGCGTGAGACAGGGGCTTCTTTGACGCTGCTGCACTCAACCTGGGCCGACCTCTATGAGGAGCGCGAGTACCTGCGCAAGGGGCTCTCTGCTGCTGGAACCAAGGCCCTGAATGACCTGGCCCAGGACTACCGGGCCAGCGATGTACCCGTGGAACTTCTCACGGTCGAGGGGCGCGTTTGGGTCGAGATGATCCAGCGCTGCAACCGCGGCGACAACGACCTCATCATTGTCGCGCGTCGCAACGACTCCGGATCGGGGAGGCTGGGCAGCGTGTCGCGCAAACTGATGCGTAAATCGCCCGTTCCCGTTTGGGTCGTCAAACCAGATGCTCCCATGGTGCATCGGCGCATCATGGCGGCGACTGACCAGTCCGAAGTGGGGGACTTGGCCGTAGAGTTGGCCGCTTCCATCGCAAGCCTGAGCGACTGCGACCTCGACGTCGTCCACGCCTGGCAAATCCCCCTTAGTGTTCAGATGTCAGAGTCCTTCGCAGAAGAGCGCGTGAAGGAGACTCTGGCGGAGCTGCAGAGCGGGGCAGAGCAACAAATTAACGATCTGCTCGCATCCCTTTCCGATAAGCCTAAGACTCAGCTGCACGTTGGCCGGGATGCGCCTTCGCGCGCGATCACCCAGGGCGTGAAAGCGCTCAAGCCGGAGCTGCTCGTCATGGGGACCGTTTCGCGCAAGGGCGTGGCCGGCCTGCTGATGGGCAACACAGCCGAGAAGGTCCTGGACCAGGTCGAATGCTCCCTTCTGACAATCAAGCCCAAGGGCTTTATCTCACCGATCCAGTAGGGCCTGCGTGCGGCGGCGAAGCTACTTCCCGATCAGGAAGTGGCAGACGTCGCCGTCCTGCATGATGTACTCGCGGCCTTCAATGCGCAGCTTGCCTGCTGCCTTGATGGCCGCCTCTGTGTGGTGCTCTTCGAGGTCTGCGACGGCGTAGACCTCGGCGCGGATAAAGAGCTTCTCGAAGTCCGTGTGGATGACCCCTGCGGATTGCGGTGCGGTCCATCCGCGGTGAAAGGTCCAGGCTCGAATCTCCTTTTCGCCGGCCGTGAAGTAGGTGTCGAGGCCAAGCAGTGAGTAAGTCGAACGCGCCAGACGATTCAATCCAGGCTCCGTCAGTCCATACTCGCCGAGGAACTCGCGTTGATCCTCATCACTCATGGTCGCGATCTCGCCCTCGATCGAACCGGAGAGGACGATCAATTCCGAGCCGGTGTCCTGCGCATGGGCGCGCACTGTATCCACCATGGGCGACTTGCCATCGAGGTCATCGTCGGCGACGTTGGCCACGTAGAGGACGGGCTTTGAGGTGATCAGAAAGAGCGGGCGCAGGGCTTCGTGCTCGCGCTCCGTGAACTCGACGGAACGTAGGGCGTTGCCCCCCTCCAGCGCCTCCTTGGCGCGGTCGAAGGTTGCGCAGTCGGCGATGGCGTCCTTGTCCCCGGCGCGTGCCTTCTTCATGACACGCGTGTACGCGCTGCCGAGGGTCTCGAGATCGGCCATCGCTAGCTCAAGCTCGATCACTTCGATGTCTTCCTTCGGATCGACGGTGCCGTGCACATGCACGATGTCGTCGTCTTCGAAGCAACGCACCACGTGCAGGATTGCGTCGCATTCCTTGACGTTGCCCAGGAACTTGTTCCCGAGGCCTTCACCCTTGGAGGCGCCTTTTACCAGACCTGCGATATCAACCACCTTGACGGAGGCGGGCAGAACCTTATTCGTCTTGATGAAGCCGTGGATGATTTCCAAGCGCTCATCGGGCACGTCAACGATTCCGATGTTCGGCTCGATGGTGCAGAAGGGGTAGTTGGCGCTCTCGGCGCCAGCTGCGGTGATGGCGTTGAAAATCGTGGACTTGCCGACGTTCGGTAGACCGACGATGCCTGCGGCGACGCTCATGGTGGTGGGGGCGAGGGGGGGGGGTGGGACTTGGGATTCGCGCGACCTTCTGGGACGCGCTCGAATTCCAAAATCGGGCGGCAAGGGTAGCGCGCAGCTCCCGCCCTGGCGCCCGGAATCTAGTCTGAGTACTTCCCAAAAAGGCTCGGAGGCCTGATTCCCGGCTCTCCCTGACATCAGGGAGGAGCGCTGGAGAGTGAAGGTCGAGTGTCGCCAATCAATAGGTATGCTGGAATCTCCATGACTTTCCCTGAACCCAAGTCGCAGCGGGCCGCAGACGACCATCCGCGGCAGCCATCGCAAGAGATCCCCGGCCCGGGAGCGAGCCCTGACATGGGCCCTGACATGGGCCCTGACTCGGGGACTGACTCGGGGACTGACTCGGGGACTGACTCGGGGACTGACTCGGGGACTGATTTCCCTTTTCCCGAACAGGAAATCTTGGGGGCAGCGGAACCGGGGGTTGGCTCCCGTAGCAAGAGCGGAGATTCTCGTAACAAGATCTCACGCTGGCTCGAGAAGCGCGCGGCCCGTGTCATGGGCAAGGTCTACGAGGAGCGCGCCGAGGATCTCCAGGCCCGGGCAGCTAGGACCATCGGAACGGTCTACGAAGAGCGCGCCGACGAGCTCGAAGACCGCGCCGTGAACGCCATGCGCAGGGCCATCGAGGCGGAGTCCGATCGAATCCGCATCGCAATCGAACACGGCGTGGCGGTCAAGAAGCGCGAGGTGCGTCTTTCTCTCCTAGTCCTGGCGGCGTCCTCGACGATCTACCTCGTGCTCTACTACCTCACCCGTTAGATGTTGCTCGTCAGCCTAGACATAGCCTGGGAACCCTGGGCCTATTGGCGCACAGTGACCCTGGTCTTGGCGTGCTTCTGGACGTTTACAGCCATCGCGCGATTGGCCTACTTCCATGCGCGTTGGGAAAAACGACTGGAGGAGTTTGGCGCGTCACGCCCGTGGTTGCGCCGGCAACTCATGCGCCTCTGCCTGCGCGTCACAATCCTCGACCCCACCAACCTCGCCCTGATGCTCTTCATCGCCAGCCTCTGGAGCATCCCCCGCCTGTGGCTGGGCCACTAACGAGGGTGCCCAGCGCTGCCTAGTCGTTGCGCTCGAGTCGGATTTGGTGGGTGCGCACCATCTCGACGAATGCCTGGGGGCGCTGCACGCCGGTGACAACAATTTCCATGTCGTCTTGACCGGCGCTTGAGATCGAGACGGTACCGATCCTGAGGATCTGATCGAGGAAGCTTTGCTTGATCTGAATGTTGCGGATGTCGTCGTGCTGCACTTCGCTGGTCGCCTTTGAGAAGATGCCGCGGCGCCAGAGGCTGCGCTGGGAAGTCACGGTCAAGGACTCGAAGCGCGCTTCCAGGAAGGCGATCACGAGGGGGATGATGCACAACAGCGAGATCAGCACTCCCGAGATGACGGTCGTACCCACCATCCACTGCTTGTTCGACTTCATACTGACCGCGATGGCGGCGGCGATGGCGGCACCGGCGATGAGAAAGAGGAACAGGCTCTTGAAAGGAGCGCGCCGGAAAGCCGCGGGTCGCACTCGTTGGATCGTGCGCTCTTCGGCATTGATGCCGGAGTTAGGCAGGACGGGGCGCCAGCTGTCAGCGCCTTCTTCCACCAGATTCCCCTGGGGAACGTGGGGCCGGAAGGGGCGTGAGCAGGCGCTGCAGGCGACGACGGCCCCGACTCCTTCGAGGTCGACGGTGACACGTTCCTGACAGTAGGGGCAGGCGAATTGGGGCATGACAAGGGGGCCGCAGGGCCTGGGAGAGCGACGGGGGGCAAGAGGAAGCCCGGGTTGTCCAAGCTGCTGGATCGGGCTGGAGATGCTAACCCTACGCGGGTCCGCAGCTTTCATTCTTATGACCCTTGCAGCGGGGGCCGCGTCTTATTGGGAGAAGCCCGGGTTCTTTTTCGGGCCCCACTCCGAGCGACGGCTGCGGGCGATTCTCCTGACGTCTACTTGAGGAAGCGGTTGCAGTCCGCTCCGAGCTCGACCAGGGAGTCGTGCTCACGCGTCAAGATATCGGCATCGCCAAAGATTCGATTCCAGCGGCGGTCATAGACCTCAAGGTCGAACTCAAGCAGGGTCAATGGCACGCGAATGACTTCGTCCTCGGCCCACATTCCGAGTTCGTTCCAGCCTGACATTACACGTCGGCGGTCCGGCTGCGGATCCAGGAGGCTTTCCCCCAGGGCCCAGTCGCCACGCATCTCGGGTGATGCGCCCATCAGCTCCAGCAGAGTCGGTGCAAAGTCCAAATGAGACGTGGGCCCCGGCTCATGGCCGGGCTCGAAGCCAGGGCCGCGCACCAGGAAGGGCACCGCGACTTGCTCGGGCGTGTAGGCACTGGTGTGCCCGATGAATCCGTTCTCGTAGAACTCTTCGCCGTGGTCGCCGGTGACGATCACGATGGTGTTCTCGCCCAAGCCCAATTGATCGAGCTGGGCCAGGATCACCCCGAGCACCTGGTCCGCGTGCAGGACAGCGTTGCGGTAGCGATTGCGCACGGCCGCGAGCATTTCAGGCTCGGGGCCTTCATTGCGCGTCATTGCCATGTAATCAATCTCTGGGGCCGCCGGCGTGAAGTGCTCCAACTCCGGCGGGTAGCTGTAGGTCTGGTGAGGCGAGTCCAGCAAAGCAAAGCCGAAGAAGGGCCGCTGCTCTTCGTCCTCGGCGCGCTCCCCCAACCATTCGATCATGGCCGCCCCCGCTTCACGATCCCTGCGCCAGGACTCGATGCTCGGGAACTGGTCATGCACCGACTCGGGAATGGAGGCCCAGGTCGTGTCTCGCAGCTCGGGATAATTCATCGAGGCTGCGCCGAAGATGCCGAACTGGTAGTCGGCTTCGGCGAGGACGTCGATCAATACCGGCGAGCGTCGCTCCTGCAGGAAGGGGAACCAGTAGGAACCGTGCAGGGAGTAGATCAGCGAGAAGATGCCGAAACGCGTGGAGTTGCCGCCGGAGACGTGGTCATCGAAGATGCGCGCATCTTCGCTCCACTCTGTCACGTTAGGCATGGTCTCCTGATCGAGGATGTCCTGTCGCAAACAGTCCACCACAAGGATAAGGACGTTCGGGCGCGCACCCTCCGGATCGAGCATCGGCATCGCGTGGGGATAGTCGAGCTCGACTCCCTCCAACTCGATAACCGGTGGCTTGAGGACTTCAACGCCCAATACGCGACTGGCGAAGTCCTCCATCGGCAGGCGCGTGTAGAGGGGGAATAGGCGCGCCAAGGCAGTGATCTCATGGTCGCGTGAAAGGTCCGCCTGGGCGTACATCGTCTTCTCGATGAAGACCGTGGGCAGGAGGACCATGCCGAACACGACGGTCGGTCGCAGCAGCATTCGGCGGGGGTTATGCGCGGTGCGTCGGCACTTTGCGCGACCGAGCAACCAGTTCCAGAGCAGGAACTGCAAACTGCCGACCAAGGCAAAGCCACCACCTATGGCTGTCCACACCTGCCACCCAAGGTTGATCGAATCCTCAGAACCACGCGTGTAGACCAGGTTCAGAACCTGCCCATTGAAGTGGTACTGGAACATGTTGTAGACACGCGTGTCGGCGAAGACCAGGACCTGGAAAATGGTCCAGCAGAAGGCCTGCACGAAACCAAAAGCCCGCACACGCGGAGTCAGGTGCGCGATGCCTACGCCGATCAAGCCCGGCAGGAGCGTCAGAGTCAGCACGCTGGAAACCAAGGCGCCTAGGGCGAAGAGCCAGAGTCGCGCGCTGTCCACTTCGGGCAAGTGCACCAACCAGTTCGCTCCAAGGCTGATACCTAAGGCCAAGTTCACCAACCACATGATGAAGGCAGCCTCGCGCCGACAGCCTGCATCAAAGCTGGCTGCCACCTTAGGGGAAGCTTGGGTCTTCTGTGGGGTAGCCATTGGAATCGGGGCGCCAAAATCCCCGTGGATCCCTAGACCTCCCCGTCTGAGAAGATACCGCAGGAAACGGCGCGGGGAGAAGGGGCCGTGTGCCCCTGTCTCGCTTTTATCTGGGCGGCAGGTACTGGGCGAACGATCCCCAAAAGGCCTATTCCGAGCCCAGTGAGCCCAGCGAGCCCGTGGCGAGAGCCAATTCAGCCACAAGAAGGGCGCCCCCTGCGGCCCCCCGTAGGGTGTTGTGGGACAAGACGACAAAACTGAGGTCCAGTACGGGGCAGGTCCTAAGGCGCCCGACGACGCTGGCCATGCCGTGCCCGAGATCCCGGTGGAGGCGGGGTTGGGGGGCGTCTTGGTCTTCAAGTACCAGGACCGGGGCGGGCGGTGCGCTGGGCAGCTTCAGCTCCTGGGGCAGTCCACGGAACTCCGCCAGGACGGCGCTTGCCTCCTCGGGGGTGGGTGTCCTTGAGAATCCCGCAGAGACGCACATGGTGTGGCCGTCCACCACCGGTACCCGAGTACAGGTGGCTGACAGGGCTATGTCGAGGGGGCGAACTTGTGCGTTCTCCATCGACCCAAGGAGACGTGGCAGTTCCCTCGCGAGCTTGTCCTCTTCGCCGGCGATGTAGGGCAAGACGTTGTCTAAGAGCTCTCTGGCGGTGGTTCCCTTGAGCCCCGCACCGGAAGTCGCCTGGAGACTTGTTAGGACCATCTTGCGCA
>JBLHLB010000134.1:0-9947 GCA_047618505.1 Planctomycetota bacterium | reverse complement strand
AACTGGGTCTTGTGCTCCCGCAGGGCTGTGACCTTGCGCTCGAAAACCGAGTCGATATTGATGACGTGGGTTGGAATCAACGGCGACCAGACCTCGTAGCCCCAGGCTGTTCCCGCAAACTTGATGCGTGCCAGGGCCAAGCGCGTGACTCTCGCCAGGACGTGATGATCCAGGTGATGCTCGCCGATCCAGGGACAATAGACGACGTCCGGTGCGAGCTTCTGAATGCACTCTCCCAGGTGGACGGCGGCCTTCAAGACCTCATAGGGAGCCGGGCTATGGCCCTCTGGATAGTCCCAAAACTCATAGGAGGAGAGGCCCAGGTGCGCACCTCCGGCACGGGCTTCGCGTTGACGCATAGGACCGTACTCAGACGGGTCCCAGCGCTGCTCTGGATCTCCGCTCAATCCGCTGTAGACGACGATCACATGGACGTCATCGCCCTGCTCCACGTGCAGCGCAGCGGAGCCGCCCATGCCGATCACATCGTCATCGGGGTGGGGTGCGAGAATCAACACGCGACCGGGCGTCGGCCCGCCCAATTGCTGCGGTAGTGGTGCACGGCCGTGGGCATCCACCGGGAAGCCTTCGAAGGGCCAGGGGATCACGCCATCGCCTCCGAGGACTGCACGGCGCCAGCGACTGAATCACCGAGCTGCTCCATTTCCTGGATAGAGAAGGGCTCTTTGCGACCCTCGCAGCTCTTGCCGAAGGTCCAGGACCCGAGTAACTCGTTGTTGTCCAGATCAAGGGCCCGCAACCGATACACGCCCTGGAACAACCACTCCCAGGCACCAAGGGGAAAGGTGAAAGAATCGCCCTCGCCGAACATCCCCGCGGTCACGAGGAACACCGGTGACATGGTGATCTCCAGCACGAAGCGTGCATGCCGCGGGAACTTTATGGTCAGCGGGCTTTCGTGGTGTCCGAGGTCCTCTGTGGGATGCATCGGACGCAGGGTCTTCTCGTCGGGCCACTTGCGCAGGCGTTCGTTCAACCAGGCAACGTACTTGACGCCGCGCTTTCCGTAGAAACGCTCGTAGTAGGCAGCTTGACTCAGGTGGTAGCGCCGCATGGGCTCCTCCTGGTACTCGCCACCGGCACCGGCCGAACGCGACCAGTGGTGAATAATGCGCGCGCCGCCGTGGTGAATCGTCGTCAGCCCCACGCTCGCCATGCGACGGAAGAGATCCGTGTCTTCGTAGTAGAGCGGATAGCGCGGATCCATCGGCATGCCTCCTATGTCGCGTCCAGCCTTAGCGATGTTCGCGCGCGTCAGGAAGAGGCAGCAACCCGAGAGCATGTCGGCTTTCACAGGCCCCGTGACCAACCAATAGGGCAGGGTCACCTTCATGCGGTGGCGACTGTAGTTGAGCGCAAACCGCGGCGACATGTGAGCCAGGGTCACGCGCGTGTGGTCCAGCAGGGTAGGCAGGAGGTTACGCGGGAGCTGCATGACGCCCAGGGGATCGATGCTTGTGCTCGGGTCCACCGCGCCGCACTCGGGGTGCTCCAGGAGGTAGTCCATCAGGGTCCCGATGGACCCCGGAAGGAAGAACAGGTCCGGGTTGAGGATCGCGACCTGATCGTCAGCTTCGCCGCTGCTCTCGTCGAAGGCCAGGTTCATGCCACCGGAGTAACCCAGGTTCTCCTTCGAACGCAGGACCCGGGCACCCTGGGCTTCGATGGCCAGCATGTGCTCTTCCTGGTCCGTGGGCGAGCCGTTCTCAACCACGATGATCTCGAGGTCGTCAAGGGAACGTCCTGCGCGCTTCCACTCGTGGAAGAAGGAAGCCACGCAGGCCGAAGCCAGAGCTCCGGACTGATAGTTGACAACGAACGCCGAAAGGCGCGCCGTCGATCTCACGAGGCTTCTCCCACGGAAACGTCCGCAGACTCGGAGGAGGCTTCGGAGGCGGCCTCGGCTAGGGCCTTCTTCTTGCTCTTCGGCAAGGCGTGCTCCGACGTCTCCCACTCGTGGTCAATAGAGAAGAGACCAACCGCGCGGGTGTTCGTGCGAACGACGAGGTTCTCCGGAACGAGGTACTCGTGATAGCGGTGCACGCCGTTCTCATCCAGGAGCCAAATGGGCACCATGAACTGACCCGAAAGGAGCTTCACGCTGGGCACCTTGAGCACCAGGCAACCCTCCTTGCCCTTCACGCTGAACTTGTCGAAGCCGGTGCTGCAACCGCCACAGGTCGTCATGTCTTGGCGCAGAAAACCGACGCCAACTTCGATGGGCATTTTCTCCGGCGAAGGATTTTCCCACCAGATGCGAAACTCGATCGAGTCACCGGTCGTGATCTCGTAGGCCTCTTCGTCGGTCCCAGCGCGGTAGATGCGGGCGTCACGGATGCGCGGGAAGTCAGGGATCCCACGGACGACCTTGTCCTGGGCCTTGCCCTCGAGCGCTGGGGCCAGGGGGAACTGTTCCGCCATGAGCTCGTCGGCGTCACCGATGTGATCGCGTTGAAAGGCGGTGTACTCGTTGGTCACAAAGACCGAGTCGCCCTGGGCCTTGACTAAGCCGTGGTCCAACCAAAGGGCCTCGTCACAGAGCTGGCGCACGTCGTAGAGGCTGTGGCTGCAGAAGACGATCGTGGTGCCGGTTTTACGCAGCTCATAGATCTTGTCGATGCACTTCTTCTGGAAGTACATGTCCCCCACCGCGAAGACCTCATCGATGATCAGAATCTCCGGGAGGATCGCCATGGCGACACTGAAACCAAGTCGCAGTCCCATGCCGGAGCTGTAGGTCCGTACGGGTTCGTCGATGTAGTCGCCCAGCTCGGCGAAGTCGATGATGGCCTCCATCTTCGCTTCGATCTCACGCCGGGGGATGCCCATCATGACACCGTTCATGACGATGTTCGCGCGCCCGGTGAACTCCGCGTGGAAGCCGGCACCGAGTTCCAGCAAGCTCGCCATGCGACCACTGAAGCGGTAGCGCCCCTGGGTCGGCGAAGTGGTCCCCGCAAGGATCTTCATCAGGGTCGACTTGCCAGCACCGTTCGCACCGCAGAGTCCAAGGGAAGCGCCCCGGCGCAGCTTAAGGCTGACGTTCTGCAGGGCCCAGAATTCGTGGTGCCCCTTGTACTTTCCGCGGCTGATCGCTTCGAGGATGCGTGGACCAGGTCCACGGTAAATGCGGTAGGCCTTCGAGAGGCCCTCGGCCTCCAGGGCCCAATCTTCTGAGGACGACATCTCTTAGACCTCGTCCGCGAAGCGGCGTTGGGAGTAGACGAATAGGGCATAGCCCAAGATGTAGGCGCCCACGGCCCAGGGGGCAAAGGCCAGGAGATGATCGCCGACGGCGTCGACACTAACAGGCGTCTTGTCGATCTCCGTCAGGGTCAGATCCGTGTAGACATGCAGGTCCCCCATCAACGCGCCACGCCAGGCCTGCACGCAGTGATACATGGGGTTGGCTTTGATCAGCGGCATCCAGCGATCGATGGTGCTGGGCTCACTTGCCGTCCCCTGAATCAACTCGGGCACCCAGAAGAGGGGCGTGCTGAACATCCAAGCCGTGAGCAACACCCCTACAATCTGCGCCGTGTCGCGCAGGAAGACCTGCAGGGTGCCCAGCAACAGGGCGATCCCATAGGTGAAGATGGCCTGGAGCAGGAGGCAGGCAGGGATCCAAAGCAGATGCCAACCGGGCATCGTCCAGATTGGCGTCACCACGGACATCAGGATGAACACGCCGACGCCGAAGAGCAGGGTAACGAGACCCACCAGGGTCACGTTGAGCGGCAGGATTTCCGATGGGAAGGCCAGCTTCTTGATCAGGTTGCCGTTGTCGAGAATCGACGTCGACGCCCGTGTCAGGGAATCCGACACGGAGGAAAACACCATGATCCCCACGAACATGTAGATGCCCAGGGCCGACTCTTGCCCCTTGGGAATGTTGGCCCCCAGCTTGAAGGACAGCAGGTTCGTGAAGATGAAGTAGTAGACGACGAACAGAAACAGCGGGTGCATCATGGGCCACAGCCAGCCCAGGAGGGTGCCCTTGAAGCGTGCTTCTAATTCGCGCTTCACACTGCTCTGGATCAGGTCGCGCTGATCGAGGAGCAGCACTGGGAAACCAAAGATGCGACGGATCACGTCGCTCAGCCGCGCAGGGCGTGCGGTGACCCATTCCACGGGGTCAGCTTCATCAACGGGGGCGGTCGTCATTGGGGCGGAGGTAGCTCGGGGGATAAGCTAGCAGGAGCACGTGCATCACAGGCTCTGTCTATTGAAACATCATCGACCGGGAACGGTCCTCTGAACGAGCATGGAACCATTCAATTGATGCCGACCCCACAGTCGTTCCAGGCCCATTGGGAAATCCTTTCGGATTTGAAGGCCTGGGGGCCTCGAATTAGCTCGAGGAAGGCGGCGATCCGCCGGGCTCGCCGCCTCGCACTCAGTCGCTCAGACCGTTTTGCAGCAGGTAGGCTTCGATGGGATCGTCAGGACGGTCCACGGGGTCGATGTCGGGCTCCAGGTAAGACCGCAGGTGCTGGGTCAGAATTCGCGCACTGACCACGTCGTCGCGCATCCACTTCCAATCTGCGTGGGCCGGATCCAGAGGCCGCGCCAGGGCCATGTTGCGCTGCTGCTCAACACGCACCTGCACGGCCCAAAGACCGCGGCGTTGGGGGAGCATGCGTACCTCTGCTCGCTCGCGCGTCCCCTCACCGCGGAACGGCTGCAGGTTCGTCCGCCAGCTCGTCTTGATGATCATTGAGCTGGCGTCGAGACCGGCCCCCATAGGGAAGCCCATCTTGTCGCAGGCCTGCAGTCCAATTTTCCACAGCAGACGATCATTGGGGGCCTCGAGCTCCGTTTCGTGCCACTGCGGATCCGGCTCTTGGTTCGTGGCGATACATCCTGTGGAGAGGAGGCAGCCGACGGAAAGGAGCAACGTCAGGGAAGACGCACTCAGTCGACGCAGTAGTTTGAATTGGTGCATGGCTATTGACCCTGTGGTCTTGCGCTGTGGTTTTTGCGCTGTGGTCTTACGCAGCGGTCTCATTCTAGCGTGAACTACCCTTGGCTCCCCGGCCGCTAGGTCGGCGGATCCAAAGGGGACCGATTACAGTTCCGAGACCGGAACCTCTTTGGGGTCCCGCAGGATGATCTGGAAAGGCACCTCCGCAAAGGGCAGCTCGGCCCGAATGCGGTTCTCTAGGTAGCGTAGATAATCCTTACCCACCAGGTTCTTGTCGTTGACAAAGAGAACGAAGGTCGGGGGATAGACGCCAGCCTGAGTCGCGTACTTGATGCGCACTCGGTGCCCGCGCTTGTTGGGCGAACGAGCATGGAGGGCCTTCTCAAGGACGCGGTTGAGTTCACCGGTGCCAATGCGTTGTCCCGAGGCGGCGTGCAACTCGCGCACCAGGTCCATGGTGCCCTGGACGTTATCGCCCGCCTTGGCCGACATGAAACTGACCGGCGCCCAAATCAGGCCCGGGAGTTCCTGCTCGAGATAGGCCTGGTAGGCCCCGGGCTCTAGGCCCTGCACAAGGTCCCACTTGTTCGGCACGAGGACCACGGGTTTGTGGTGATCCACCACGTAGCGCGCCAGCTTTTTCTCGATGGCCGAGAGGTTCTCCGTCGCGTCGAACATCAGGAGCACAACGTCCGCGCGTCGAATCGCCTTGTGGCTGCGCGCATCGCTGTAGAACTCAATCGCGTCCGCGTGGCTCTTGCGCTTGCGCACACCGGCTGTGTCGATCATCACAAAAGTCTCGCCGTCGCGCTCGATGATCACATCGATGGCGTCGCGGGTCGTTCCGGGGATCTCCGAAACAATCACGCGATCCTCGCGGGCGATGGCATTCACCAGGGTGGACTTGCCGGCATTGCGTCGTCCAATAACGGCGACCTTGAGGGTGGGGCGCGGTAGAATTTCCTCCGGCGTGTGGGCCGGAAGCGCCTCACTCATGGCCTCGTAGAGATCCCCCATGCCCTCGCCGTTCTGGGCGCTGATGGCATGCAGCGTCTCCACCAGACCAAGGGAGTGAAAGACGTCCACGTCCCAGGTCAGCTTGTCGCCTTCGACTTTGTTGACCACCATCAGGACGGGTGTCTCGATGCCGCGCAAGCGCCTCGCAACCTCCCGGTCCAGGGGCGTGATCCCTTCGCGGACATCGACGACAAAGAGCACCAGGTCAGCCACTTCCAGGGCGGCGCGAACCTGTTCCTCCACGCGCGGCCCCAGGTCATCGCGGTCGACGATGCCGATGCCGCCGGTATCGATCACCTCGACCACCCGCTGACCCCAGTGCGTCGGGATGCGGGCAGGCACGGCGATGCGATCGCGCGTCACACCGGCCGTCGGTTCAACGATGGAGACGCGCGAACCGCACATGCGATTCAGGAGTGTCGACTTACCCACATTGGGACGGCCGACGAGAACTACACGGGGGAGGTTTTTCTTCGCGTTCATTGGGGCGTGCCTCACGGCAGGCGCAGGAAGCGGTGGACTTGGGGGACGACGTGAACATCGAGCTCACGCTCGAGTCCCGCCTCAACGAGCTCTTCAAGCAGGCTCCGGGAAGGAGCCTCAAAGCCGCCCATCGGAGAGACGGGCTGCAAAAATAGGGGGAGTTCAGGGGCCAGGTCGGCCACGTCCTCCAGGAGTGAGAGGTAGGGCTCACTGGCACCCGCGGAGATGACGATCTTGCCGCAGGCGTCGCGCTGGCGAACCAGGCGCAGGCATATGGCCCGGGCCAGGTCCCACTCGCGGGCATCCCGTGGTGAGGCCTCATGAAGAGTGCCTTGATCCACCGGTGGCCCCATGTCCCCAGGCGGCTTCAGGTCGAGGCTGACGTGGTCAATCACATCCAGAAGCGACTCGAGAGTCTCCGGGTGGCCGCCGCCCGTTTCCAAGTGCAAGCGTCGCTCCCCCAGCAGGGGTCGCAAGCCGCGGATGAAAGCGGGATGCATCAAGGGCTCGCCGCCCGTGACGCTAAGGGCGCGTCG
Source organism: Planctomycetota bacterium (assembly GCA_047618505.1). Lineage (GTDB taxonomy): Bacteria > Planctomycetota > UBA1135 > UBA1135 > JBLHLB01. The sequence continues at coordinate 2,966 of JBLHLB010000134.1, read as the reverse complement.
ACCGCTGGGATCAAGCTCTGCGATCCATGCGGCAGCCCGCAGTGGCGTGGCCGAGCCTTCCTCAATGCGGCGCCCACCGGCCTCGGCCGATGGTTCGATACGCGTTCGCGGCTCCTCGGGAAAGTCCCAGGAGCCCGGCGTGTCACACCACAGGCAGCGCAGGGGGCAGCCGGCCAGGCGCAGAAACACCTGGGGCGTTCCCACATAGAGACCCTCGCCCTGGATGGAGGCGAAGGCCTCCAGCACGGGCGCGAGCGTTGCAACTTGGGAGATGGCCATGGGAAGTCCCTGGGTTTGATTCCGGGGGTGGTCTCCCGGGGGAGAGCCCTGGGCCGAATTCTCGAAGCAAACGCCGCGGGGCGATTGCTACTCGCCTTCCTTCTTGGTCTCTGCTTCGCCGTCGTCGTCCGTCTTCTTGGCGGAGGCGACCTTAAATTTGGTGCGCACCTTAGGGAGGCCCCAGGCGGAGCTGTTCGCTTCGTCGAACTTGCCGTCCTGGCTCAACTTGGTGATGCGCTCAACGCGGGTAAGGACACTGCGCTCACCGCGAAGGGTGTCGACGCCTTTCAGGCTGGGGTGGATGCTCATAGCTTTGGTTCGTTAGTCGAGGCTCCGGCTTTGAATGGCGCCGGAAAGCCTGGTCGTGGTTGTATTCGTTTCGGTGAATGATCTCGGGCTCAGCCGAGGACCGACCCCCTCCGAGGGAATCGGTTGATCGTGTCAAGAAGTCGCCGTGCTGTGCTGCGCACGGGCTTTGGAGAACATGGTCCTAGGCCGCTACCTGTCCCGCCAGAGGTCGATGTGGCTCGCGATCTCAACAATGTAGGCGCCCTCAAAGGGACTCTTGTCGTCCGCGCTCTTCTCCTGGCGAATTTCCGCCACGAGTTCCTCAAGGTCTGAGCGCAGGGGGGCGGCTCCGGCCAGGAGCAGCACTTGCTCCTCGTTGCCCAGGTCGAAGGCCGGCTGCCAAACGGGGTAACCGAGGTCGCTCAACCAATCATAGGTCGCCCAGGCCAAGTCCTGGCTGTAGTCGCTACTGGAGTAAGTGATCAGGATGACGGTGTAGATGTTCTCCGGATCGTAGAGCGGGCTCGAGGCCGATGATCTTTGGTCGAGATCCTCGGGCAGGATTCGTTGCCGACCACCTTCGTCAACGGAGTCTTCGAAGCGACCGTTGGCGGGAACAAAGCGCTCCTCGGAACCGGTGCTTTCTCCGCTCGAAGCTTGAACCGCATCCCCCACCGACGCGCGGCCGATGAGAATGCCGAGCACGAGGACAACAAGAACTCCAAGCGCCGCTGGCAACCAGCTCGGGAACTCGTTCAACACCTCGGACCAGGTCGCCTTGGGAATGTCGGTATCGACATCGGGTATCGGCGGCGGCGGCGGTAGCTTCGCCTCCGCAATCTCCTCTTCCGACGGCTTGCGCGGTCCCGCGAAGGGACCCCCAGCAGCAGGGCTGCCGGCAGGCAGCGCCTCTCCGGCGTGCTTGAATGCTTCAAGCATGTTGCGCTGGCGATTAGACACGGTTGGAGACGAGGATCGTCGAGGGTAAGTAAGACCGAGGAGTCGTCCCCGAAGGAGGCTCAAGAGTCGAGGCTCAAGGGCCGGGGCCTGTGGGGCTCAGATCGGATTCCAGGGGATTCCGGGAAACGGTGGAGAATACTTGCTCCGGCGCCCAACGGTCAACGAAGTTGGTCCCATGCGGACTCTGACTTTCGGCCACGGCGCCAGCCAGCGGCGGGCATTCTGGCACCCCACCCTAGTCCTCCTGGGGACACTACTGGGGGCCTGTGCCGGAGAAGATGCGGGTCCCGATGACGCGACCAGCGGTGGGGCCGGGGACCAGACCACAGCCAGCGTCGCGGCATCCTTCCCCGACGAAGCCCTCGCCAGAGGCCTGGTCTGGCACAATCGATCGGGTTCAGGGGTAAAGGAGCTCATTCTGGAGGCCAATGGAGCCGGTGTCGCGCTCCTGGATTTGGGGGCCGACGGCGACCTCGACGTCGTCCTAGGACAGGGCCTCGAGTCCATCGCCGCATTGCTGGAAGGCCCCGGTGCCGCCCTCGGCATTTTCGAAAATGACGGCGGGGGAAATTTTGAGCGCGCCCCGGAAAACCGGGTCCACGGGCAAGGCGTCCGTGCCTGGTGGACGGGCCTAGCGACCGGGGACCTGGAGGGCGACGGGGACACGGACCTGGTGGCGGGAGCCTTTGGCGACCTGGCAGTGCTGCGACAGATTGGGGGCGGCGAGCTAGAACGGGTCCCTCCCCACGCCGCAGGACTGTGGCCCGCGGCGGCCATGCAGATCATCGATGACTCAGCGGAGAACCTCGCTCGCACGGGGCTTCTAATCCCGGGTGCGAAGCGTCCGGAGGGAAGCATTCCCCTCTGGCACACGAGTCTCGCGCTCTTCGATGCCAACCGAGATGGAAACTTAGATCTCTATGCGGGGCGCTACCTTGCACTTGATCCTGCGGCGGCACCGAGCGCAAGCCTTGGGGAAGGAGCGCTCTCCCTGCCCTGCGCATGGAAAGGCTACCGTGTCTTCTGCGGACCGCGGGGTTTGAAGCCTCAACCTGATTCCATCTATGAGGGCCTCGGCAACGGGACCTTTGTGGAACGCAGCGCGACCTGGTTGCCGCGACACGTAGCTGGATTCACTCTTGCGGTGACTGCCTTCGATGCGGACATGGATGGCGACACGGATTTGCACGTGGCCAACGACAGCGTGCCGGACTTGCTGCTTTGGAATACGGTTCTAGAGGGTGGCGGCATGCGCGACATCGGCTCCGCAGCCGGCATCGCCGTGAGCCCAGACGGCCTGGCTGAGGCAGGTATGGGCGCGGGCATTGGCGATCTGGACCGCGATGGGCGCTTCGATATTGCGGTCGCGAACTTCAGCGGGGAACCGGCGCAGCTCTACCTGGCCCTTTCTCCGCGTTCCAATAACACCGACGCAGCTC
>JBLHLB010000133.1:0-9954 GCA_047618505.1 Planctomycetota bacterium | reverse complement strand
CGATGGATTGGTGATCCTCATCGCCGGCCTCGCGCGTGGAGGGGTGTCCGTTGTAGATCTCAACGAAGGCTTCGCCTTTCAGGCTCATGAAGTCTTCGGAGCCGCGCACGGCCCACTGGAAGTTCGGGTGGTTCAGGTGTGCCAAGGTCGGGCGACCGAGGCGCGCACCCTGTTCCGCAACAGCGTCGAAGTTGCGTTGCACCGTATCGAGGTAAGACTCGCCGCCCTGGGGGGCGATCTTCTCCGTGAGGTTGATGCCGTTTACGTGCACAGGGCGACCGTCGAAACCGTCGGTGATCTCTTCACCTTCAATCATCATGAACTCGTCCGGCTGTTCAAAGAGAGCGCGGGTTTCCGCGAGGGTCGGTAGAAGGAGCTCCTCGATTTCCACACCGTCCTCGGTGCGCACGCGCGTCGTGATGATGTCCTGGCCGAGTTCCGACTTGAGCGCGGCCAGCCGCGCGGGCGTCAATCGACCGCCTGCGGTGACCGGGAACCAACGCTCGCCCTGGGACAAAATGTTGTGATCGCTCAGGACCAGGAAGTCATAACCGGCTTCGCGGTAACGCTTGGCCACCAGGTTCGGCGGTGCGTCCCCGTCGCTCCAGAGAGTGTGGGTGTGCGTGTTGCCACGCCACCAACGCGCTTCGCCAGTACCGGAGTCGTCACCGGAGGAATAGGCGTCGAAGGGGACTTTGCCGGCTGCCAGGAGCATGCCGCCCAGGGCCAGGGGAATCCAAAGGGAGGCGAGGCTACGGGCGGAACGGGGGAGGGTGTTGTTGTGGGACATCTTGGGTTTGGACATGGACTATTGCCCCTGGATGAACCAGTTGCGGAAAGCGAGTACGTCATCCGGCCGGGCCTGGGCCGGTCCATGCGTTTGGACGCCGACGAAGCCAGTCTTTGCGCGCTCTGCAAAGGGCGCGCCCTGGGTCGGCGTAAGTTCGGAGGTGCGCACGTCGTAGAGGATGTAACCGTTCAGGGCGACGGCATACCTATCTCCACGCACGAGGATCTCGTAGGTGTTCCAGCGTCCGTTGGCGGCCAGGCGGCCGTGCTTCCCGGCAGGCACTGTGCCGTAGAGACTGCCGGTGAACTGCCAGGGAGCTAGGGTCGAATTAGTCACCGACTCCCAGTGCTCGTCATCGAGAATCTGAATTTCGGCTCCCGAGTAGGAGGGGTTCGTATCGTCCCGCGCAGAGCGCAGATAGACGCCGGAGTTGCCCATGTAGGGCACCACGAAGTCCAGGCGCATGCGGAAGTCCTTGAAGTCGTCTTTCGAGCGTAGGACGCCGCCATCGGCATTTGCGGGCATAGACAGAGTTCCGTCCTTGACCTCGTAGACGTTCTTGCCCGGGAGGTCGAAGGCGTCCATGGAGTCGTTGGCTAGCATGCTGCGCCAGCCTTTCTCCTTGGCGGGGGCGCCAAAGTCGAACATGCCGTTGGGGCCCGTGTGCAACGGAAGAGTCTCGTCATCGAAGACCGGCAACTCGCGAATACGAATGCCGCGGAACTTTACCTGGTTGCCTTCGCCTTCGCTGCCGCCACCGTGAACCTGCAGACCGATGCGTCCGTGGGGTGCGTAGCCAACGGCGTCCTTGGCCATGCTGAAGTCGGTGACGAGCTCTTCGTTCAACCAGAAGCGCAAACGCCGATCAAAGCCCGTTTGGCGGACGCGTACGTGGTTCCATTCCCCGCGCTTCCACTTGGCGGAGCCTTCCTTGTTTTCAAACAGGAAACCGTCAGCGTAGATCGCGCCGACCTGACCGGTGGGGCGGTAGTCCAGGGTCAGTTGCAAACCCTTGAGCCCCGTATCCGGCGGCAGCATGTTGGTGAATACGCCGCTGTCGAAGGGGTAGTCGATCCAGACGTCCATGGCCAACTCGAAGGAGCTGTACATCTCCTCGGTGTAGATCAAACCGCCGGCATTGTTTTCACCGGTGTGGCCCACGAGGCAGTAGTCCTCAACGCTCCAAACGGCTGCGCCGTCGTAGCGACCGCCGGTCGTGGTCCAGCCCTTCAAGGTGTTGCCATCGAAGATCGGAACCCAGGCGCCGAAGTCGCCGTGTCGAGGCGCATCCTGTGACTTGGGGTCAGCGCCGGGTCGCGGGGCGCTCTGTTGTGTTGTGGGCTTTGAGTTGACTTTCTTAGCAGGCTGCATGGTCACTAAACGCGCGTCGTACTGCGCCAAGGCGCGCGGTAGCGCAGCTTGATTGGGCAAGCTAGCAACACTTGCCAGTGCATCCGCCAGGGCGCCCGTGGGGGCGATGACCGTGGCGCAATTCGATTCCGTTGCACCGAGCCCAGTGCTCGGATCGATCACATGCCCATAGCGTTGGCCGTCGACTTCGAAGTACTGAAAAGTGTCACCCGAAGTGGCGACGCCCTGGTTCGCGACGCGGAAGCTGGGGGAGTGCGCGCCGTCCGTACCACAGGCAGTCGCGAGCTCCCAACCTTCCTTCCCAGGGGGCGGGTCACCGGCCGCGAAGTCGCCGCCGATTTCCACCAGGGCGCGCGTCACGCCCCGCGTGCCCATGACCTCAAGGGCGCGGTCACAGGCGAAGCCCTTGGCGATTCCGCCCAGGTCCAATTCCATTTCGGGCACGGCCAGGCGCAGGGTGCCGGCGGCGCGGTCCACGAATACGAGGTCGACCCCGGTGCGCTCGATGGCTTCTTCCAGCTGCTGCTGCGTCGGTAAGGTTTCGCTTTCCCGGCATTCACGCCAGAGTTTCGTAAGGGGTCCGAGGGTCGGATCGAAGGCGCCGCCGGTTACCCGCGAGACTTCACAGGCTAGGTCGAGCACTTCGAGGAGGGCGGGGGTGGCCGGGACAGCGTCCCCACCGGCGTGGAGGGACATCTGGGACAGCTCGCTGTCCGGATTCCAGTCCGACATGTGGGCGTCTATCTCGTCCATTTCCGCAAAGGCGGCACGGGCGGCAGTGAGGGCCACCTCCTCGTTCTCCCCCCAGAGAAGCAGACGGGCCTGCGTCCCCATGACTAAGCGCTTATACTCAAAGCGCGAAAGCGACTCGGTTTCTCCTTGCCCAGTTGCGGTGCCGCCGACGGCCCCTAGGGTAAGGGCTATTACGCAACTGATAGAGAGGGGTCGCCAACCCATCCGAAGTCCGTTGTCTTTCACGAGTCCGCCTTTTGAGTAGGGCCACAGTTTCATGTGTATCGCGCGTTGTTCCGTCAAGCTCAGTTTTCCGGGTCTACCTGTTCGGCTACTCGGGCTGGGCTTGTTCCTGTTGTTCGGTCTCTCCACCTCCGCTCAGCAACGCATGGATGAGTTGCCCGAAGCGATGGAATCGTTCGAGCAGACAATACCCGGGACTACCATTTCCTTCACCATGATCCCCATTCCTGGTGGTGTGGTTGACGTGGAGCGCGAGGTTGCGGCTCCTGAGGAGGGGGGCGAGGCCACCAAGGAGATCGTCGAAGTCGAGGTGGCGCCCTTTTACATGCTCTCCACCGAAGTGACCTGGGATCTCTACGACGTCCTGGTTTTCCGCTTCGACCTGCCGGAGCCCGATCGACGCGGGAAGGCTGACCCCGATGGCATTTCCCGACCGACGAACCCCTACATCGCAACGGATCGTGGCTACGGTCACAACGGATGGCCGGCGATCTCGATCTCCCACCAGGGCGCCCTGTCCCTGTGCGAGTGGTTGACGGTCAAGACGGGCAAGCGCTTTCGCCTGCCGACAGAAGATGAATGGGAACACGCGGCACGCGCTGGCACGCCGCGCTCCGCCGGTCGCTGGTGGTTCGGTGACGACCAAGAGGAGTTCAAGCAGCAGGGCTGGTTCCGGCTCAACTCGAATCTCAAGACCCACGCGGTTGGAACGCTGCCCGCGAATCCCCTGGGCCTCTTCGACATCTACGGCAACAGTTCCGAGTGGTGCACGACGACCGCAGGCGGCTATGTGATGCGCGGTGGTTCCTTCCAGGATCGCAGCAAGAAGGCCAATAGCTTCTATCGTTCCATCCCGCACAAGGGTTGGAACGCCACGGACCCCCAGCTTCCCAAGAGCCCCTGGTGGTTGGCCGACGGCCCCTTCGCTGGCTTCCGTGTCATCTGCGAAGCCGATAACGGGAAGCCCGCCCTTTCCAAATCCACCAAGTAACCCGTACATGGCGGGCATGGGGTAGACTGCTGCCTCGCTCGCCCCTCGACTCGAATTCACTCCTCACGTGAGCACCCGGAGCTGTTGATGACCCGCAAGTCCCCCTCAAACGTTTCCCCTCTCTTCGGTATGAGCCGACGCGGTTTCATTACAACCGCCTCCGCCTCTGCCATGCCCTTGATTCTTCCGCGCGCCGGTATGGCCGCGCCGAAGACCGACGCAGATGTGATCAAGATTGGCTTGATCGGTTGCGGCGGTCGCGGGACGGGGGCTGCGTTGCAGGCCCTGAACGCAGAGAACGGCACGGTCGTCTTGACGGCGATGGCGGACACCTTCCCCGACAAGATCGAGAGCAAGCTGGCGGTGCTGAAGCAGGCCCTCGGCGAGGAAGGACAGGATCGCGTGCAGGTCAGCGATGCGAATCGCTTCGTTGGTTTCAACGCCTTCCAGCAGCTGATCGACAGCGATGTGGATGTCGTGCTTCTAGCCACGCCGCCGCACTTCCGCCCGATGATGCTCGAGGCCGCAGTTGCCGCCGGCAAGCACATCTTTTGCGAGAAGCCCATGGCCGTTGACGGACCGGGCGTGCGCCGCGTCTTGGCCGCCGCCGCCCAGGCTAAAGAGAAGGGCTTGAACCTCGTCTCTGGCTTCTGCTGGCGCTACCACCACAAGTACCGCGAGCTGTACAAGGAGATCCACAACGGTGCCCTTGGCGATTTGCGTGCGGTCTACAGCACGTATCTCGCGGCGCCCGTGCAATACAAGCCGTACCAGGAACCCTGGAGCGAGATGGAATGGCACATCCGCAACTGGCAGGCGACGGACTGGCTGTCCGGCGACCACGTTGTGGAGCAGGCGATCCACTCCCTCGACAAGATGGCCTGGGCCATGCAAGACGTCGCGCCCCTTTCGGTGACCGCGATCGGCGGACGCCAGGCGCGCGAGGGCGTAGAGAGTGGCAACATCTATGACCATTTCTCAGCGACCTTCGAATATCCGGGCGACGTCAAGGGCTTCCACATGGCCCGTCAGATGTACGGTTGCTCGAACGACAACTCGGACTGGGTCTATGGCGAGAAGGGCGTGGCTACGATCCACCCCTGGGGCGGCATCTTCGAGATCAACACCGGTGGCGAAGAGCCCTGGTCAGCCGAGGACGTTCCCTGCGACATGTACCAGCAGGAGCACGACGAATTGTTCGCATCGATCCGCGCTGGCGGCGTGATGAACGACGGCGTTTGGATGGCCCACAGCACGTTGCTGGGGATCATGACTCGCATGTCTGCCTATTCGGGTCAGACCGTCTCCTTTGAGCAAGCCTTGAACTCCCAAGAAGTTCTCGGCCCGCAGGAATACAGCTGGGGCGCTGCGCCCCTGTCGGCTCCCCCGATCCCCGGGAAGCACAAGTTCATCTAGCCCCCAGGGGTCTCAACCGCGGCGCGGGACCAAGGTTCCCCGCCGCCACCTAGCCGAACCGATCAGGGGCGGCGCAGAGCGTCCTTCGGCGCCTTGCGCCGCCCCTGTTCGTTTCGAGCAGGTGGCGCGGAGGGGCCTGGTTCCGTACCGGCGTTGCGAAGTACCATGTATCGGAGTCGCCGACTCTCGATTGCCTTCAAGGGGCGGCATGCACCTCTCCACGACTTGCAACTGGGCTGGGCACCAGCCGACAGGCGGTCGCATCGCTGAGCGCCGACAGCCCTTCCACCTCAGAGCTCCGAGCCACACAGGAATCCACCAATGACCGTCGTCGAACACTCCGTCCACTACCTCGAAATCGTAACGCCCGATGTCGAGGCCGCGTGCCGTCTCTACAGCACTGCCTACGGCTGGGAGTTCAAGGAGGCCGGGCCCGAGTTGGGGCACGCCTTTGTGGCGGAGTTACCCAGCGGCGGGCTCTGCGGTATTCGTGCCCCCATGCACGTGGCGGAAGATCCGATCGTGCGCACCTACCTGCGTGTGGCTGACATTGATGCTGCGGCGAAGGCGGCGGCAGACCTCGGTGCTGAAATTGCCCTACCGCCTTCGGAAATCCCCGGCCATGGGAAGATCGCGATCTACATGTTCGGGGGAATTCAACAGGGGCTTTGGCAGCTTCCGTAGGTGGAGCCCCCCATGGGGGAGACGAACAAGAATGGACTCGCAGCTACGCTCTTCGCTGAACGCCATGGCCAAACCCTGCAACAAAGTCGCTCGTCTTGACGAACGCCCGCAGGGTGAACTCTCCCTTCTGGCACGAGGAATAGCGCTGACGTCCCACAGGAGACCTTCCTGTGGCTTGCAGGGAAGTACGCCCCCTGCAGCGTCCCGATGGAAGCCCAGAGTCGATTCAGGCCCTAACCCCTAACCCCTGGATGACACTGCCATGGCGTACGTCCTTGTCATGTTCATGATTGGATGGGGTTGGTGGTGGGCGATCATCGCGAGCTGGGTCTACGTCTGGAAGCGCGCGAAACCCGGTCGAAAAGTCATGGCTGTGGCGGTGATGGCAGGGATGGAAGGAGCAATCGTCTGGTTCGCATCACTGTTCCCAATCGGTGCCGGACTGGTCGTCATGCCCATCTTTATGGCGATCTTCCCTTTGCTCTTGATCCTCCGTGATTGGTTCGGTGTAGACGCAACGGGCTTGCTGGGGTGAGGGGCAGTGCGGAATCTGGTTTTGTACCCCGACTCAACCGACTGCAGCTCACTAGCTGCCCTTGACGGAATCACGCCCCAGGCGGATACGACATGAATCGACTCATCCTCGTTCTCTCGCTAGTCCTTGGATTCGGTTGCGTAACCACGCCGGAGGAGGGGGAGGGTCTGTACCTGGCATTGGCGAGGACACGGGTGATGGAGCCCGGTGACACATTCGCTGTCTCTCGGCTATTCAACGATAGCGAGGAGACCTACTTGTACCGGCTCAAGGAGCTGCGATCACCGGTCATCGGCATGACCAGCCGCCCAATCCGTTGTTGCGGCAGGGGTCCGGTCTTCAGGTGTTCTCTTTCTCTCATCACAACTCTGGGCTCAATAGAGGCACATGGGGCAAACAGTTCCCGCTATCGCCCGGCTCCTTTCGAGAGATCATGGTTCGGACCTGCGGGAACGGTGGGCCCATCCAAGTTGTTGTCACAGTCGAGGACATGGCTGGGAAGGAACTCCATGTTGTGGGCCCCTTCGTAGGGATAGACGGCCAGCTTGCCTCCGTTGATTGAATCGTCTCTGAAAGGCCCTACTTCGTACCGCCGATCGATGTCGCATCCCCAGAGCCAAGGCGATACAACTCGGTGCCTGTGAGATTGCGAAGGCAGGTCAGCTTTCTGATGAGTCTTGCGGCAACATAGAGCCCATGGACATTGAGAAGAAGGCTGGAGGTGTGACCGAGAAGATGAACTGGCTCACCGCCGGTTCTGAAGAGTACGCCGCGAAGAGCCATCGCCCGATCCAAAGATTCTTCGCCATTCTTTGCCTGTGCGTGCTTGGGAGCATCGTGGTCGCCTTTGCATTCTCCATTACCTTGAACTGGGCGCTTTCCGAGTCGAACGAGGGCAGTGAACAGGCTGCTGTCTGGGCGCAGTCGCGCGAGGCCAACAGACAGGCTTCATTTTGGGACCCTCTCTTGATTCCGGCCTCGCTCTTTTGTGCAGGGCTTTCGTGTCTAGTGATTGTGCCATGTGCCTTCGCCATACTTTGGAAAGCGCCCCTCTTGAAATCGTTCGGTACTGCCATTGGTGCGAGTCTCTTGGTCGTCGTGTTCTTTACGCCCGTGATAACGATCTTCGCTTGGCCCTTGTCGGTGGTGATAGGTGTGCTTGCGATGTTCGTTGCCCGGGATATCTACCCGATCCCTCCGGGGCAGCTGGCTGGTTGGTAGATGCCTGCGGGTCTCCCGCGATTGCCCTGGCCTTCATCGCTACGTAATCCTGTTTCAATCTCGAGACGGGGCCTCGGCGTTCACCTGTCGAGAGTGTTCGCAGGATACTCGTATCGCCCGGCTCCCTCCGAGGTCCCATCCAAGCCGTTGTGAAGATCGAGGGCGTGGCCCGCTATGAACTCAACCTTGTAGACCCCATCGCGAGTGAGGACGGCATGCTTGCCTCCGTTGATTGAATTGCCGTAGCAGGCCCTTAACTCGCACCATCCTTCGATTTCGCCTCCCTAGAGCCTATGGGAGACAACTCGGTCGTCGCGAGATTGCAAAGGCAGGTCTGCGTTCCGGAGGGGATTTGGGCAACATAGACCCCATGAATAGTGAGAGGAAGACCGGAGGTGTGACCGAGAGGGCAAATTGGCTCACCCCCGAATCCCAGACGCACAGCGGGAGAAGCCATCGCCCTGCCCAAAGGTTCCTCGCCATTGTTTTCCTGTGCGCGCTTGCGAGCTTCGTGGTCGCCGTTGTCTTCACGGTCATTCTCATCTGGAGTCTTCCCCCGACGGACGTGGCCTATGCATCGTCACCCTTCTCGCACCCTATGATACTTGGGAGCATGCTTGTTGGTGCGGGGCTTTCTTGTCTAGTGGTTGTTCCCTTCGCCTTCTCATTGCTTTGGAAGGGATCCCTGTGGAAGCCGCTCGTCACTTCCATTGGCGTATCCCTCCTAGCGGTCGTGTTGCTTACGCCAGTGATTGCGGTTCTCGCCTGGCCCCTGTCATTGGTGGCGGCTGTGATTGCGATGTATCTCGAACGGGAGATCGAACCGGTGTCGGCGGGGCGTCAATCTGGTTTGTAGATGCCTGCATGCGTTGATCGATGCGGCATGGGGCTAGCGTCCAACGACACCTCGCTCTCTTGCTACTCACTCGCATTCACGACAGAGACAAAGGCGGTGAACAGCCAGGCCGGCCACCAAAGGAGCGCAAGGGGCACAAGGGCCAATGGGCGTCGGACACGCACGGCCAGGACAACGCAAGCAACTCCCGTAACTAGGAGCGCAGCGGCGGCCGCGGGAAGAAGTGCGTCGATGCCGCAGCTGTGCCCATAGAGGCGCGCGGCAAAGGGGCCGGCAAGTGGAGCCAGGGGAGCGACTAGGTCCAGCGCGGCAATGGCGCACACTAGGGAGGGCAGAAGGAATTCAATCAGAAGACCGATGCGCAGCCAGCGGGGATATACAGCTGAAAAGGAGGGCATGGGAGGTGGGCTCAGGGGGGGATGGCTCTTCCCCTGGTCCTTGGGAGATGGCTCCCGTTGATTTCTGTAGGTCCGCACTCAAATGGCTGTACGGAATCAGGACCCCTGCCATCGTTTGGCAGCCCCTAATACAAGCCCGACCGATACTGCTCGCCGTAGTACTTTTCGAGCTCCTCCAAGCTCATGTCGGACTTCTCCAGCTCCCTAGCAATCACCGGTCGCGGGGGAGCCTGCAGCGGATCCCAGCTTTCCGGTTCCCACAAGCCCGATCGCAGGAAGGCCTTCGAGCAGTGGTAGAAGACCTGCTCGATTTCTATTACCAAGGCCAAGGCCGGCCGGTGCCCCTTGACGACGAGTTGGTCAAAGAACTCCGCGTCACGAACGAGTGTTGCAGTGCCATTGATGCGCAAGCTGTCACCCCTCCCCGGGATCATGAAGATCAACCCGACATGGGGATTCTCGAACACGTTGTGAAAGCTATCCGCGCGTCTGTTCCCGAGCCGTTCGGGCAAGGCGATGGTCGTGTCATCTAGGACCAGCGCGAACCCAGCCGGGTCACCCTTCGGCGACACATCACAGGTCCCATCGCTCGCGGAAGTCGCAAGGAGGCAGAAGGGGGAAGCGGCGAGCCACTGTCGGTCGATGGCGTGCAGCCGCGTGCGCTCCTTTGACCTTGCGCGATCCGACACAGGACCCAGGATCTCGCGCAGTTCGGTG
>JBLHLB010000132.1:0-9985 GCA_047618505.1 Planctomycetota bacterium | reverse complement strand
AGGGTGTCTTCGCGCACGGCGAAGGTCGCCAAGATGTGCAGCATCACATCCTTGGCGGTGACGCCGACGCCTAGCTCCCCCACCAGGTTGAAGCGAATCGACTCGGGCACCTGTACGAGGGTGAATCCAGAGTAGGCCAGGGCCGCGTACTCGGTCGCGCCTACGCCATAGGCCAGGGCGTTGTTGCCCCCGCCCATGCAGGTGTGCGAATCCGTGGCCTGAACGAAGTCGCCAGGGTCAATGAATTGCTCGCGCGCCACCTGGTGACAGATGCCAGGGGAGATGCCGCCCTTGGCCGAGTAGTCGCGCACGCCGGTGTGTCGCTGAAACTCGTTCTGCAGGTCGCGCAGGGTTTGGATCTGGGGCACGAAGGGCTTCATCTTCGGAACTTCGTCTGCGTAGAGCAGGTGGTCCTCAAAGACAGCGAATTTTGCGGGGTCGTGCAGTTTGTAATCGGCGCCGAACTCCTGCTCCAGGAAGTAGTGCACCTGGGCCGTCGTGAACTCGTGGCTGTACCCGGCGTCGACTTTAACCAGGACGACGTCGCCGGGCTTGACCGTCGTGCCCTTGGGCGCGTCCAAGAGATGCGACGAGATCAGCTTTTCGGCCATGGTCATGGGACGCTCGCCGTTGGTGGGCAGTCCCAACTTGAACTCGCCATCCTTAACCTTGGAGGACCAGGCAAAGAGACCGCCGGCCTCCAGGATCGCGCGGGTCGCTTCGTCGTAGCGCGAGGTGAATTCCCCCAGGGGAATCTCTTCACCGGCCTGGAGCCGTGCCAACTGAGCGTAGTCGCCCATCAACTGCCCCAGGTTGATGTTGTTGCGCTCGTGGATGGGGGCGAAGGACGAGGCAATCACGAGCTCGATGCCCGACCATTTCTCACACTGGGGCGCGGTCTCGCGCGAAGAGCCTGTGCCCTTGCGCTGGCCGGAGACGATCACCTGGAAGTTGCCGTCCATCAAGGCTCGGGTTCCAAAGACTCGCTCGCCAGCATCGTCGAGGACCCCAGCGTAGGCGTCCAAGGCAATGTCTTCGGGCCGGTGACGGAAGCACACCCACGCAGGAGTCATGGCATCAGTGTTGATGTCATCCAAGAGGTCCTTGAAATCTACGTCCCCCATGGAGAGTGTCAGCTCACCACGCAGTTGCCTGCGGATAAGCTCGACGTCCTTGGTCAGGAAAAGAACGCGCTTGCCGGGATCAAGCCGCACGACGCGGTTCCCGTCTGCCTTGGTGTGAATCAAAGTGCCCATGGAATAGCTCAATCAGGCGGAGGGGTTCTCGATCAAGATGGCAATACCCTGACCGCCGCCAATGCAGGCGGAGGCGAGGCCGTAGCGTTTGCCGGAGCGGCGCAGTTCGTGCATCAATGTCAGGACCAGACGTGTGCCCGTGGCCCCCAGGGGGTGCCCCAGGGAGATGGCACCGCCGTTAACATTGACGCGATCGCGGTCGAGACCGAGTTCCTTTTCGCAGCCTAGGTATTGGGCGGCGAAGGCTTCGTTGATCTCAATGCGATCGATGTCGCCGATGGTCAGGTTGCTTTGCTCAAGGACAGCGCGGATGGCGGGGACGGGACCGATACCCATTTCCGAGGGGTCGACGCCAACGCGGGACCAGCCACGCACCAGGGCCCAAACATCGAGGTCGTCGGCCTTGGCGCGCTCGCCTGTTGTCAAGACAACCGATGCGGCACCGTCGACGATACCCGAGGCGTTGCCCGCGGTGACCGTACCTTCCTTCCCGAAGGCGGGGCGCAACTTCGCCAAGCCCTCGAGGCTCGTGTCCGGGCGTATGTGATCGTCCGTGTCCACGGTGATCGGACCGCGGCGTGACTCAATCACGTAGGGCTCGATCTCCTTTGCGAAGCGGCCCTCGGAAACAGCGGCTGCGCCGAGCTGATGACTGCGCAGGGCGTACTCGTCCTGTTCTTGGCGCGTTACGCCCAATCGGGCCGCGATCTTCTCGGCAGTCTGCGCCATGTAGAGACCGCAGTAGGGATCCTGGAGGGACGAGAAAAGGAGATCCTCAAGCTGCGGCTGCGCACCAAAACGGAAGCCGTCGCGGCCGCCACGCAGAACGTGGGGAGCCTGGCTCATGTTCTCCATGCCGCCTGCCAAGACCGTCGTAGCTTCATCCAGCAGCAGCAGCTGCGAAGCCTGGATGATGGACTCAATGCCCGAACCGCACAGTCGGTTGACGGTCAACGCGGGGGTCTTCATCGCGAAGCCCGCCTTTAGGGCGACGTGGCGCGCGCCATAGATGGCATCGGCCGAGGTCTGCAGGGCGTTACCCACGACGACCTGGTCGATCGACTCGGGGTCAACCTTGGCGCGTGCGACGGCGGCCTTGCTAGCGTGCGCAGCCAAGTCGATGGCGGAGACGCCCTTGAGCTTGCCGAATCCCGGGGTACCCGAGTATTCCGCCATGGGGGTACGGGCTCCGCCGACGATCGCGATGTCCTTCTGCATGTTCAGGTGTGTTCTAGGTGTGATCAAAATACGCGGCGCCCGAGTTCAACTCTCGGGTCAAGGCGCGCATAGAAAGTGCGAGGGGAAGTCGGGCCTACTTGCCCGTGAAGACCGGAGCGCGCTTACCGATGAAGGCAGCCATGCCTTCGCGCATGTCTTCGGTCGAAGCCGCCAGGCCGAAGAGATCGCACTCCAGGATCTCGCCCTCGCGCTGGGGAATGTTGCTGCCACGATTGATCGCCTCGAGGGCGAAACGCAACGCGACGGGACCACGGGAGAGCATGGTGTTGACCATCTTCATGGTCCCCTCCTCCAGTGCATCCGGCTCGAAGAGGCGGTTGATGATGCCCACGCGATAGGCTTCGTCCGCCTTGTACATGTCACCGGTCAGGATCCACTCGCGCGCCACACCGGGCCCGGCGACGCGTGAAAGACGTTGAGTACCGCCGTAGCCCGGGATGATGCCGAGGGTGACCTCCGGCAGTCCTAGACGCGCCGTCGTGGAGGCGGTGCGCAAGCTGCAGGCCAGGGCCAACTCGAGCCCGCCGCCCAGGGCGAAGCCATTGACCATGGCGACGGTCGGCTTGCCCATGTGTTCAAGCTTCGCCAGGACCTGCTGTCCGCGGTAGGCCACGTCCTTGGCGGACAGGGGGTTCATCGTGGACAGCTCGTTGATGTCCGCGCCAGCCACGAAAGCCTTCTCACCAGCGCCGGTAATCACCAGGGCCCCAACCTCGGGATCCTTACCCGCGCGCGTGAACGCATCGTCCATTTCCTCCAAGGTCGCCTCGTTCAGGGCGTTCAGGGCTTTGGGACGACTGATGGTCACGCGGGCAGCGCGGCCTTCGACCGAGTAGCTCAGGTTTTCGTAGCTCATGGGATTGGCAATCTAGCGGGGAGTTGTTCGCGGGGGTGGGGTGGTGCTCGATCGAGGGCCGACTACTCGCCGCGCTCGACGGTCACCTGCTCAACTTTGATGGGCTCGACCGGTGACGAGGGTTCGCCGCCCGGACCCACCTTGACCTTGGCGCTGGCGATCATGTCGAGGATGTCCTCACCTTCGGTCAACTGACCAAAGGCGGTGTACTGGTTGTTGAGGAAGCTCGCCTCCCCGTGGCAGACGAAGAACTGGCTGCCGGCGGAGTTCGGATCTGCGGCGCGCGCCATGGACATGATGCCCTTGACGTGCTTTGTGTCATTGAACTCGGCGTCAACGTGGTGGCCCGGGCCGCCGCGGCCGTCGCCGTTGGGACAACCGCCCTGGATCATGAAGTCCAGTAGTACGCGGTGAAAGACGGTCCCGTCGTAGAAGCCCTTCTCAGCCAAGGAGAGGAAGTTCTCCACGTGCTTCGGGGCTTTGTCGGGGAAGAAGCTGAACTTCATGGCCCCCACGGAGGTGTTGATCGTCGCGCTGGCTTTCTCGTTCTTGGTCACGGTGTGCTCCTCGGAGTCTTCTAGAAAGGATCGGTTACTACGGACTGACATCGAGTCCGGGACCACCTTGGCCCCGGGCTCCGAACTGATGGGTGATTGCTACTTCGGAAGCACAACCACGATGGCGCGCTCAATGACCTGGGGGTCCCTGGGGCGATCTGTGGGGCGCGGCGAACCGGGATTGGCGGCCTTCGGGCTATTGACGATCAGGTCGATGACCTCGTGCCCGTAGCGCAGCTGACCAAAGGCCGTGTACTGACGATCGAGGCTGGCGGCGCGCTGGTGGCACAGGAAGAACTGGCTCGTGGCCGAGTTGACGTCGCCGCCGAGGCGTGCGGCGGAGAGGGTGCCCCGTTCGTGGGGACGATCGCTGAACTCCGCGTCCAACTTACGCGGGCCACCACCGGTTCCATAGGTGCGCGGATCGGCGTCGGGGTCCTTCGTCTTCGGGTCGCCACTCTGAACCATGAATCCAGGGATGCAGCGGTGGAAGAGGATGCCGTCGTAGAAGGACGCGTAGGCAAGGTCGAGGAAGCTACGGCAGTGGTTCGGCGCCGTCTCCGGCCAGAACTCGATCAGCATGTCGCCGCGGTTCGTGCGCATCAGAACGCCGTACTTGGCGATCTCCTCGGCGTCCATAGACATGAAGTCGAGACCCTCGGGAGCCGGGGTCAAAACTCCGACTTCCACGCTGCTGGAGGAGCCGCTGTGCCCGAGGGTGAAACTCTTCGTCTCGGTCAGCGACGGGCTCAGGTCAAACTTCAAGGACCACTCGATGTCGAAGGTCACATCGAACTCGCCCTTGGCGCGACCGACTGCCTTCTTGTTGACCGTGAAGCCCTCGGGGCCCAACCAGGACATGGGGATTTTGTCACCAGCGGCCGCGGTGACGACCACTTCCACGGGGAAGGACTCACCGGCCATGAACGTGCTCGGAGCAGTCCAAGTCAGAGCCGGCTCAAGGGCGACCGATGCGGGAAGTTCGGCAGGCGCGCCACAGGCGGTTGCTAAGAGGATGGATAAAATCATGTTGCTTAGCCGACTTTCTTGTCGCCGTCCCACTTGTAGAAGCCTTCGCCCGTTTTACGACCGAGTTTGCCCTCGGCCACGAGCGTTTCGAGAATGGCCGGGACCGCGAATGCGGGCTCGTCCGGATAGCTTTCCTTCCACCCCTTCAGGATGAAGAGAGTCGTGTCGAGACCGACGTAGTCCGTCAGAGTCAGCGGCCCCATGGGGTGTCCGCAACCGAACTGCATGGCGGCATCGATGTCTTCCTTGCTCGCGTCCCCGCGCTCCAACATCAACAGGGCTTGGGTCATGAAGGGAACCAAGAGGCGGTTCACAACGAAACCCGGGGTGTCCTTGCAGGCAACGGGCGCCTTCCCGACGGTTTCACCGAAGGAGCGCGCGGCTGCGAAGACTTCTTCGTCGGTCTCATCCGTGCGTACCACTTCCACCAGGCGCATGAGTTGGACGGGGTTGAAGAAGTGCAAACCCACGAAGCGCGAGGGGCGGCCGGAGGCGGCAGCCATCGCAGCGATCGGGAAGGAGGAGGTGTTCGATGCGAAGATCGTCTCGGCCTTGCAGATGTTGCCGAGGTCCGCGAAGAGCTCCTTCTTCAGGTCTAGGTCTTCGATGATCGCTTCGATGACCAAGTCGCAGTCGGCCAGGTCGGCACGATTGGTCGTTCCAGTGATACGCGCGAAGGCGGCGTCGGCGTCGGCCGTCGCGTCAGCTTCGCTGGCTTTACCCTTCTTTACGGCGCGGGCGGCGAGCTTGTCGAGGCTACTGCGTACGCGACCGAGGCCCTTGTCGAGATAGTCCTGTTGGGTCTCCAGGGCGACGACATCTAGGCCAGCCGCAGCGGCAACCTGAACAATGCCGTGACCCATGAGGCCGCAGCCGATAACGCCTACTTTCTTGATTTCCATGGTTCTTCTCTGGGTGCTCTGCAGGGCTGTCGACACCCGCTGGCGTCAGACAATTGAAAGGGAATGGCTGGCGCGAAGTGGCGCTAGCCAAATGATTCCGATGGGTGAGGGAAGAGGTCTAACTCAGCTTCGATGGAAGGCGGTGGCGAAGCCAAGACCGCCGGAGATGCACAGGGTCGCTAGTCCATTGCTCGAACCGCGACGACGCATTTCGTGTAGAAGCGTGACAACAATACGGGCGCCGGTCGCACCGATCGGATGACCCAGGGAAATCGCGCCGCCGTTCACGTTTAGGCGATCCAGGGGGAGATCTAGCTGCCGGTGGCAGGCCAAGACCTGGGCCGCAAAGGCTTCGTTCAGCTCAATCAGGTCGTAGTCGCCGATGGCCAATCCATTGCGTGCCTGGAGTGCCTCGAACGCCGGTACGGGGCCCAGCCCCATACGTGAGGGGTCAAGCCCGACCTGGGTCGAATCACCCACAACCGCGAGCACTTCGAACCCCAGCTCCTGGGCCACGTCGCCACGCATGAGCAAGACAGCGGCGGCGCCATCGGTGATTCCCGAGGAGTTGCCAGCCGTGACGGTACCCGCTTCGCGATCAAAGACCGGCGGCAGCTTGGCGGCGCTCTCCAAGGTGGCGCTGGGGCGGATGTGCTCGTCCTTCTCGACGACAATCTCGCCCTTGCGGGTCTTGACTGTCACCGGAGCGACTTCGTCGGCGAAGCGCCCGGCTTCCCAGGCGGCTCCGGCCTTGTGCTGGCTCGATACCGCGAAGGCGTCTTGCTCTTCGCGTGTGATTTCAAACTCCTTGGCGAGCTTCTCCGCGGTCGCTCCCATCAGCATGTTCGACAGGGGGCAGTGAAAGCCGTCCTGGTACATTGCATCGACAACCTTGGCGTGACCGAGGCGATAGCCACTGCGCATCTTCGGCAAGAAGAAGGGCAAGCCGCTCATGCTCTCGACCCCGCCCGCAACGACGATGTCGGTGCGCCCGAGACGAATCGAGTCCACGGCCAGGGCAATCGACTTCAAGCCGGAACCGCAGGCCATGTTCACCGTGTAGGCAGGTGCAGCTTCGGGTATGCCAGCGCGCACAGATATTTGTCGCGCAACGTTTGGACCACCACCGGCCTGACGACCGTTACCGAGGATCACCTCTCCGATGCGCGCAGGGTCAAGACCCGACTCATCCAGGAGCGACTTCACGAGGGAAGCTCCCAGGTCCGCCGCACTCATGTCTGCGAAGGAACCCATGAACTTGCCAATCGGCGTCCGCAGAGCGCTTGTAATCACGACCTGATTGGCCGGGCTCACCTTGGACTCACTCACGCTGTTGATCCGGGATGGTTTAGGGGTCCAAGGGCCCGCTGTGGGGCCCCGCTCGGGGGGGGGATTCGCCGGAAGAGAGGGGCAGGGTTCGTATCCCTGCGGGAGGTCTTCCCGACGATTTGAGGCGAAAGACGATACTCCGGGACGTCCCATAGCTCAAGGCGCGGAGTCTCGATGCCAGGGCCCACCCCCGCCCACGGCCCCCCAGGGGCTCTTTTTTGGGATCCTGACTGGCTGGAAGGGGTTCGCTGGCCGTTGGCCCCCTCGTCAGGATAGGATCCCGCCCGCCCCCACCGGGCTGCCCACCCCTTGACCTCTCCGCCCCAGCCTCCCCGCGGTCCCCTTTCCGGGGCCCAAGCACAGGCCCACTCGGCCCCCCGCGTCCCCTCCCCAGGCCACGACCTGCCCGGGCGAGCACGTGAGCTGGGGGAGTTCTCGACCCATTTAACGGGGCAGCCAAAAATCTCGCCGGAGCAACGGCGCGCACTGGTGCTCCTGGAATTGATCGACGATGAGTCCCCGGTGGTGACAGCTGCGATTCGGACGGAGCTCCTGGCCCTGGGTGATTCGGCCTGCGGAGCCCTGCGACGCGCCACCGGCGACGAGCGTCCCCGCGTCCGCGCCCGCGCTCGCACGATCCTGGCTGAGATCGAATGGAAACGCGAATGGCGCCGCCTTTCGCGAACGGCAACCGGAGGCAAGCAGCTCGATCTCGAAGCTTCGCTCTTCCGCATGGCTCGGCTCGATGATCCTAAGTTCGACGCACGCGGCTACCGCAAGGCCCTGGATGCCATGGCCAAGGAGGTCCGCACCCGCGCTGAAAAGGCCACCGACAGCGTCACCACCCCGATGGCGCTGGTGGACTACCTCGGGAATGAACTGGGCTACATAGGCTCTGAGGTCGACTACGACCACCCCGATAACATTCATCTGCATCGGGCCATCGTGCGCAAGCGCGGCATGCCCCTAACCCTGACAGCGGTTTACCTATGCGTCGCCCGGCGCGCTGGCATTCGTGCCGCCGCCGTGCCGCTCCCCGGTCATATCCTGTTACGGCTCTATGCGGGTCGCCGCTCGATCCTTGTGGACCCTTTCCACGGTGGACGCATGCGGACCCGTGCCGATTGTCTCAGCCACCTAGCTCGCCACGGCTTGGTTCCTCGTCCGGAGTGGATGCAAGACGCAACCGATGCCCAGCTATTTCAGCGTCAAGTTCGCAACCTGATGAATTCGATGCAAATGCGCGGATTACGCACCCGATCTGACTCCCTTGCGGTCCTAGCGGGCGCCCTCGCGCGAACAGAAGCGGCATGTCGTTCCATCTCTACTGGCGAGTAATTTCGCCGATGCCATTGCCTTGAAAGACATTCCCGACAGCTGGCCGCCGCCCCCCGGGCAGGGCGGCCCCCGAACGCAGATCGTCGCGCTCTTCCCCCTCCCTCGAATGTGGATGTTCCCCTACGTGGTGCTACCTCTGCAGATTTTCGAGGAGCGCTACCGCACCATGATCGAGGACTCGCTCGATGGTCCTGGGCGCATAGTCTTGGGCACTGTAAGGGACGGGCATGAGGACGAGCTTGAGGGCTCACCGCCGGTCTATTCGGTAGCCGGTATGGGCGAGATCGGTCGCCACGAGAAGCTACCGGATGGTCGCTTCCAAATCCTATTGGTGGGCATCAGTCGTGTGCGGATTCGCGAGGTCGAAAGCCCGCACTCCTACCGACTCGTAGAAGTGGATCCGATCACGGAAATCGGGATCCCCGAGGATCAAGAGCCGGCCCTACGGGAGAAACTCGTGGAGGCGATCCTGGCACGCACCAGCGAGCTGACTTCCCTACCGCCCAAGATTCCCCTGGGGCACCTGATCGACTTGCTTTCCCTGCGCCTCATGCTGCCCGTTCCCGCTATGAACGAGTTGTTCTCCGAGCTTGACCTTGGTGAGCGCGCACGCATGGCGCTCTTCGAACACGCGCACCGCCCGATTCCCCCCGAGGGCCAACAACCGGGCACGGCGGGCGCCTAGCAACCCGTTGAAAAACAGCCGCGTCCCGCTTGGTCTCCCGGGATCGCCTGGCAAGGCGGCAGGTTTTCCACGGTACTGTACCTGTTCGCTGCACCGGTTCGCTGTACCCAAACGGGTGCTTCTGGCAACACAGCCAGGCGATTCGTGGGGCCGAGTGGGGAGCGGCTGTTTTTCTACGGACTGCTAGGGAGCTAAGTTCCCGCAGGTAACTCGTAGGTGCCCTGGCCTTGGTTGATGAGGCGCTTTTGTTGAACGAGCATGTCCCAGACCTCGCGCGGGTAGCGTTCGGGAGGAGCGATGCCGACGATGTCGGAGCTACGTCCACCGCTCATCGGGCCGCCGGACACGGAGGATTCCGCATCGAGCAAGGTGACCTTTAGACGCTTCCGATAGGCCTTTAGGGCCCGTTTAAGGACATCGCGGTCCCGCACGAGCATCAATCGTTGACCGGATTCCCAACCGGAGTGGATTTCGAGCAGTGTCTCTGCATCGCAGAGTTCAACGGCCATGTGAAGGTCTTCATCATCCGCTTCCTTCACCCCGTAGTGAGCCACCGCCCCCCTTGCTACCGCCCAAGCCGCATCGTCTTCGGCGTCAACCTTCAGGTCCTTGACGACCCCCTCAAGAGCCGTAAACAACAGGGTCATATTGGGATCAAGCATGGGGATAGGGTAGCTCAATTGG
Organism: Planctomycetota bacterium; assembly: GCA_047618505.1. Classification (GTDB taxonomy): domain Bacteria; phylum Planctomycetota; class UBA1135; order UBA1135; genus JBLHLB01. The sequence goes on along the minus strand of JBLHLB010000132.1, from coordinate 110 downwards.
AGGTAGGGAACCAGGCTCCCCGCCAGCGTTTGCCCAACCGAACCGGGGCGGGGAACTTGGTTTCGTACCGAAATTTACCCCTTACGCCGCCTGGGGTTGGCCCTGGGAAT
>JBLHLB010000131.1:0-10013 GCA_047618505.1 Planctomycetota bacterium | reverse complement strand
GGATCGGGGGTGTCCTCGATCAGAAGGGTGCGCACACCCGCTGCACGCAGCGCAGATTCGAGGCCGTCGTGCTCTATCCGGGCAGCCGCCGCGATTTCGCTCTCGGGCGCCGAGCAGTCTCCCTGCATCGTATTCGTCCCCGCTGTTTCTGCGTTGGGCCCAAAGGCCCCAGGACGAAGAAGCATGAGTGCCGGTGCCGTGTTCGACTCATATCCAAGGATCGACGTAGTGTTCATTTTTGAGGAAAAGGACAAGGGCCCCAGTGGCTCATTCGCCACCCCTGCAAGGCGCGGAATCGGCAAAATCCGGGGACTCCGCGCCTCCCGGAGAATTGCGTAAAGGCATCTGGGTGCTCCAGAGGCGCCGCTTTACGCGGAACGCTCACGTTGTCTGGGGAAGCCGCAAATGTCGGCCGACCAGGGGCCCCATGCTAGCGGCCACCCAGGAGAGGGAGCACCGCAAACCGCGAGGGGAATTGTTCGGTTAGAATCACTGGCTCGATCGACCGTCTCGCCGGATCGCATCCGGTCATCCAGATATTCCCGACACTTATTCCATGAAGTCAATCACCTCTCTGCTGCTCGTCCCCGCTCTGTTCCTCACCCCCGCCTGCAGCGGCGATGTCGACGCAAGCGACATCAAGGACGGTGTGATGGAGGCCGGTAGCAACGTGCTCGAGAGCATCGGGGACATCGACCTGTCCTCGCTCAATCTCGATCAGGTGAAGGAGAAGTTCTCCGGCGCAACCGCATCCATGACGGAGGGGCTTAGCGGTATCAAGGACCTCGCCACGGCCCAAAACTTCGCCGATACCTTTGGGCCCCTGATGGAAAAGATGGGCGCGATGAAGGATCTTCTCGGTGACAAGATGCCCGACATGAGCAGTCTCGGTGGAATGGTCTCGGGTCTGACGGAGAAGTTTTCCGGCGACGACTCGATCATGGCCGTGCTCAAGCCCATCCTCGAAAAGGTCACTGCGCTGGTTCAGTAGGCCACGGAATCCTGAGCCCCTCGCCTAGACACGGGTCAGTGCGAGGCGGGGGCGCTCCATCGGCAACGGTCGATGGGACGCCCCGGTGCTTGGGGGCAACACCGAATTCGAACCAAGGGGAGTTCAGTTGATGGTCACGGGAACACAGTACTCTCCGAACAAACACTACGATTCGCCACCTGCTTGGACGAGGCGACCCCCGAAGATCCATCTGCCCGAGGAAACCCATGGCCCGCTCTGCACTGCTCTCCCCGATCGTTCTGTCCGCGACCCTCGCGGCGATGGCCTTACTGGCCGGCTGCTCGAGTGACACCTCCGGCGGCGAAGCCGAGACGAGAGACCTGCCCGACAACGCCGAAACACAGGATGCGGGCGCCGATCCTGTGACCTCGAACGCCCCTCCCCTTGCGGAAGGAACCGCCTCCGCAGCCATTGACAGGACCAACGCCATGGACATTTCCGACGCCTCCACCAATTCCGATTCCTCCGGACTGGAAACCATAACCCTCGGCTCCGGCTGCTTTTGGTGCACCGAGGCGGTCCTGGAACAGATTGAAGGGGTTCGCGATGTTGTCTCCGGCTATATGGGCGGGTCGACCCTGAATCCCTCCTACGCGGAAATTTGCACGGGCAGGACGGGACATGCGGAAGTCGTCCAAGTGAAGTTCGACCCCAAGGTTTTGCCGGTGGAGCACCTTCTGGCGTGGTTCTGGAGGCTGCACGACCCGACGACCCTGAACCGTCAGGGCGCGGACGTCGGCACGCAGTATCGGTCGGCGATTTTCTATCACTCCGAGACCCAGCGAGAGGCGGCCGAAGTCTCCATGCGAGGGGCGCAACCGGATTTCTCCGACCCGATCGTGACCGAGATCACGGAAGCCGCCACCTTCTACCGGGGCGAGGACAAGCACCAGGACTACTACCGCAACAACAGCCAAGCAGGTTATTGCCGCGCGGTCATCGCACCGAAGCTCGACAAGTTGAACCTCAAGCGGTAATCGAGGCACCTTTCCGCCTCCCCGCTTTCCTTGGACCCCCGGGGTTCGCACCCTGGGCGGTGGGCTGGCCACTTCGCCGACCCAGCACACCAAGGAGACTGCGATGAAGCTCGCGATGATTGGACTTGGGCGCATGGGCGCCAATATGGCTCGGCGCCTGATGCGCGGTGGCCATGAAGTGGTCGTGTTCGACCTCGACCCCACAGCCGTGGTCGACGTTGCCGCCGACGGTGCGATCCCGGCGGACTCCCTCGAAGATGCCTACGGGAAGCTCGAGGGTCCGCGCGTCTTCTGGGTCATGGTGCCCAGTGGCGCCCCGACAGAACACGTGGTTCAGTCCATCGGTGCCTTGTGTCAGCCCGGCGACCTGATCGTCGACGGCGGTAACAGCTTCTTCAAGGACGATGTGCGGCGCGCGAAAGAGCTGGCCACCCGCGGTGTGCTCTACGCCGACGCCGGCACAAGCGGCGGAGTCTGGGGTCTGGAGCGCGGCTATTGCCTAATGGTCGGCGCCGTGGCCGAAGCCTTCGCTCTGCTGGAACCCGCCCTCAAGACGCTGGCCCCAGGACAGGGCGACATCAAACCCTCCGCGGGACGCGCTCCGGGCAAGGGCACCGCCCAAGAGGGCTACATGCACTGTGGTGGCGTCGGCGCCGGTCACTACGTCAAGATGATCCACAACGGGATCGAGTACGGCTTGATGCAAGCCTACGGCGAGGGATTCGACATTCTCAAGGACGCCGGAGGCGAGGATGTACCCGAGGATATTCGCTACGACATCAACCTGGGCGATGTAGCCGAACTCTGGCGTCGCGGAAGCGTCGTCGGATCCTGGCTCCTTGATCTAACCGCCATCGCCCTGGCGGAGAGCCCGAACCTCGAAGAGTACTCCGGGTTCGTATCCGACTCCGGCGAAGGGCGCTGGACCGTTCAGTCGGCCATCGAGCAGTCGACACCTGCCCCCGTCCTGACGGCCTCTCTCTTCGCGCGCTTCCGCTCGCGCCGCAATCCCACCTTCGCAGACCGAGTCCTCTCGGCCATGCGCAAACAATTCGGCGGGCACATCGAGCCCGACGCCAAGTAAGCAGCACTGTGAATACCACGACAATCGAGATCGCGGGCCCCTGCACGATGGTCATCTTCGGAGCCTCCGGAGACCTAACGCGACGTAAACTCCTGCCGGCGCTCTACAACCTGCAACGCAAGGGACTCCTGCCCGAGCAGTTCGCTGTTATTGGGTTTGCACGCACGGACATGACCGACGCGGGTTTTCGCACGGCCATGCGCGAAGGCGTGCAAAGTCACTCAGGCGACGACTTCAACGAAGAAGCCTGGGAGGCACTTGAGGCCAAGCTCTACTACCACTCCGGCGACTTCTCCTCTGAGGACGAGTACCACGGCCTGAGTGAGCGAATGGAGGACGTCGGTGGTGACCACAACACCGAGGGTAACGTGCTGTTCTACATGGCGACCGCGCCTGCATTCTTCGCCCCCATTGTGGGTCATCTGAAGAGTTCGGGGCTCAGCGAGGAAAAGGGCCAGCATTGGCGTCGCGTGATCATCGAAAAGCCCTTTGGGCGCGACGCGGAATCTGCGCGGCTCCTTGGTCAAGAGATAGCCCGGTCACTCAAGGAGAGTCAGATCTATCGCATCGATCACTACCTTGGAAAGGAGACTGTTCAGAACATCCTGGTGTTTCGTTTCGCGAACGGGATCTTCGAGCCGATTTGGAATCACAGGTATGTGGACCACGTGCAGATCACTGTGGCGGAAACCTTGGGTGTCGGATCGCGCGGGGGCTACTACGACACCGCAGGTGCTCTGCGCGACATGGTGCCCAACCATATCTTCCAGCTGATCTCACTGGTGGGCATGGAACCGCCGATCAATTTCGAGGCGGATGCGGTACGCGACGAACAGAGCAAGCTCCTGCGCGCGGTCGCCACCATCGAAGGAGAGGACGTATTGAAGAATACGGTCCGCGGGCAATACGCAAAGGGCCGGGTCGGGGACGTGAATCTCCCTGACTATCGCGCGGAGCACCGTGTCGAAGAAAACTCCAACACCGAGACCTTCGTGGCCATGCGCTTGGAGATCGATAATTGGCGCTGGAAGGGCGTGCCCTTTTACCTGCGCGTAGGCAAGGCCATGCGCCAGCGCGTGACGGAGATCACCATCCGCTTCAAGCAGCCGCCGCTGTCACTCTTCCGCGACACCGACGTCGACAGCCTGACCCGCAACGAGCTTGTGATTAATGTGCAGCCCAGCGAAGGGATCACCCTCCACTTCGGTGCAAAGGTACCCGGGGCGACCATGCGAATTGGTCCCGTGGCAATGGACTTTTGCTACGCCGAACACTTCGGTAAGGAATCCGCCACGGGGTACGAACGCCTGCTTTTTGACGCAATACTGGGGGACCAAACCCTCTTCCAACGCTCCGATATGGTGGAAGCAAGCTGGAACATCGTGTCGCCAATCCTGGACATCTGGAAGGCTCTGCCGGCACGGGATTTCCCGAACTACGAAGCCGGTGGCTGGGGCCCCGCGGAGGCCGACGAATTGCTCGCGGAGTGCGGGCATGCCTGGCGCAAGATCGCGGCCCCTCAGGATTCCAAGGGAGGCTGTTCATGACTCGCCAACTCCCCACGATCCGCGTTGCCAACAACCCAAGTGAGCTCACGGAGTTCGCCTTTGAAGCCGTACAGCGCGCGGAGGCCGAGGCCATCGACGCGCGCGGTGTGTTTCATTTCGTCTTCTCTGGCGGGTCGACACCTAAACCGCTCTATGCCTTGATCGCCGCCTCCGAAGGGGCCGGCTTCCGCTTCGACCGCTGGCATATTTGGTTCGGTGACGAACGCTTCGTGTCCATGGATCACAAGGACAGCAACTACGCAATGGCGGAAAGCGCGCTCCTGTCCCGCGTACCGATTCCGCGCTCTCAGATCCACCGTGTTCGCACGGAGTTGGCCACGCCACAGGAAGCTGCCGTGGCCTACGAAGCCGATCTTTGCGAGGAGTTCCACCTGCAACCGGGGCAGACCCCACGGATGGATTTAGTGCTCCTGGGCATGGGCGACGACGGGCACACAGGCTCGCTCTTCCCCGGCTCGGAACTCGCTCGCTGCCGCGAAGGACTAGCCGTCGGCGGCCTCGTGGAGAAGCTCGGCGCTCAACGCGTCAGCCTCACGGCTCAGACCTTCAATGCCGGGCGGCAATTGGTCTTTCTCGTTACCGGTGCCGGCAAAGCCAGCACGGTTCGCGAGGTGATCGAAGGTGACCTCGACCTGGATCGACTCCCCTCCCAGCGCATCGCGCCGGAGGACGGGCGCCTACTGTGGCTGCTTGATAAGCCCGCCGCCGGCTCCCTCAGTCGCTACTCCGACCTGACCTGATTCGGCTCCTTCGCCGCAGGTAGGGCCGAGGGGGTGTGGGCTTCTGCCATCAGGCGTTGGCATGTTGCCAGTAACCCGCGCCTGTCCACGGGCTTGGTTGCATAGGCGGTGCATCCAGCTTCTAAGCAACGCTCCCTGTCACCTTCCATTGCATGGGCAGTCAAGGCCACGATGGGACCGGTGTAGCCCATGGCGCGGCTGCGGCGGCTGGCCTCGTAGCCGTCCATGACTGGCATCTGCATGTCCATCAGAACAAGATCGTAGGGCTCGCCGCAGTGGATGGATTCCTCAAGGAGGCGACAGCCTCGTTCGCCATGCTCCGCCAAAGCGACGCTGGCTCCAGCCTTACGCAACATGGCTGACATGAGGATTTGGTTGAAGCGCACGTCTTCGACCAAGAGGATGTTGCCCGTTAGGCACAGGCCGTCGAGATCCTCCAACTTGGCCTCTTGCGCTGAACCGACCGACTGGCAAGAGTCCACGTAGACCAGATCGGCTTCGGCGACCTTGCCGAGTTCCAGGCAGAAGGAAAAGCAACTGCCCTTGCCGACCTTGCTCTCCACATCGATGTCGCCACCGAGCATGCATGCCAATCGCTTAGAAATGGCCAGCCCGAGGCCGGCTCCCCCTGCCTCGCGCGTCGTGGATCCGTCGACCTGGCTAAAGGGTTGGAAGAGGGTTTCCTGGTCATCTTCCGAGACCCCCGGTCCCGTATCGATCACGTCGAAGTAGAGACTCCGATTCTCCGAGTCCCTAAAGCGGTCAAGGCGCAGCACAAGGCGAACGGTTCCCATCTCCGTAAACTTGACAGCGTTGCCCACCAGATTCAGGAGGATTTGGCGTACCCGCACGTGGTCGCTTTCGATCGAATTCGGAATTGGACCATCGAACTCCAACATGAGTTCGAGCCCCTTTCCCTGGGCTTGGTTGCGCAGAAGCGAAACCACTTCGGAAGCCAGGTCACGGGGCGAGAAGTCCGTCTCGTTCACCATCAAACGGCTGGCCTCGATGCGCGAGATATCCAGGACGTCGTTCAGGATCATCAGCAGGTGATCTCCACTGGTGCGCAGAATTTTACCGTATTCTTCCTGCTCTTCCTTGGTGACATCGGCGTCGCACAATAGGTCCACGTAGCCCAAGAGCGCGTTCATCGGCGTACGAATCTCGTGACTCATGTTCGCCAAGAACTCCGACTTGGCGCTGTTGGCCGCCTCCGCCCGCTGGTTCGCATCCTGGAGTTCGGCAATCTGGGCGCGCACTTTATCAGCGTTGTTCCACTTCTCAACCATGGCCGACGCGAGCTGTCGCACCTCCACGGGATCAAAAGGCTTCTTCAGAATCAGGAGCTGGTCCGTATTCCCAAGCCTCTTGACGATTTCCTCGAAGGAGTAATCCGAGTAGGCCGTACAGATTACGATCTGCAGGTTGGGGTCGGTCTTCCAGATCTCGCTGATCGCATGGATGCCATCCACGCCGGGGGGCATGCGCACATCGACAAAGGCCATGGCAAAGGGTTGCTTCTCAGCGACTGCCTCACGCACGAGGTGCATGCCCTCTTCTCCCTGATTGGCCGTTGTAACAATGAAGGGTTGAGCTGCATCGCCCTCGTCTTCATCGCCAAAAAAATCAGCCCGCGCGCTGCGGAAAGAGGCGGCGCTTTCGTCTACACCGAAGATTTTCCGGTAGTCCGCGAGGATCGATTCCTGATCGTCAACGACGAGTATCCGGCGGTTATGCTTGGTTTCCATGTGATTGGTGCTCTAGGCGGCTACGCCTTGTTCACTGACTTCGGCCAGAAAGGACAGGGTGAATTTGGCGCCCTGTCCAGGCCCCTCGCTGTGTGCTCTTAGTTCCCCTTCCATCTCTGTCGCGGCATTGGCTGAAACGTGCAGGCCAAAACCATGTCCCCCGGTCTTGGTGGTAAAGCCATGTCCAAAGATGCGGACCAGGTGGTCCTTGGCGATCCCCACGCCATTGTCGGCCACCCATAGTTCCACCCGTCCGCTCGGCAGGGAGTGCACGCCAACCCGCAGACTCGGCTGTTGCACATCGGCGGAAGCCATGGCTTGCTTTGCGTTCTGGACCAAGTTGATCAGGATCTCAATCAGCTTGTGACGATCGGCTTTCACATTGGGAACCGTGTCGTACTCACGCTGAACCTCCAGATCCAAGTCTCTTCCAAAAGCCTGGACGCTGATTTTCAGGGCGTTCTCGAGTTCTGCCTCAAGGGATACAAGCTCGAACACGCCGCGTGAGCCGGCGTAGGCCTGCTGCGAGCGCACAAGATCCGCGACATGATCTACGCTCTTACGCAAGTTCTCACTCTCGACGAGAACCTCACCGTGCTGCGCCTTGAGGTTCTGGGTCAGTTCGTGAAGAAACGGCAGCAGCTTTGCTCCGCGAGGATCCGACTTCAAGAACGTGGCAAGATCACCTTCGTTTTCGCGCAGGACTTCCACGGTCCGTTCCAGGTCGGGAATGGCGTAGACCTCCAGCTTGCGCTCCATCAGGCTGCGGGAGACATTGACGCTGTTGAGGACGTTCCCCACATTGTGCAAAACACCGGTGGCGATTTCCGACATACCCGCCAGACGAGCTGCAGCGATCACCTGGCGACGGGATTCCTCTAACTTGTCCAACATACGGTCGAATTCCAGGGACAGCTGACCGATCTCGTCTCGACGGTTGAGCTTTAGTCGCACGGTCGTGTCCTCTGTCCGCCCCACATCGATGGCATGCCTTGTCAGCCGCGACAGGGGGGCGACAACCCCACGCTGCAGAAGTCGCAGCAGCACCAAGAAGATCACCGCTGACGTGCCCAGTGTCGACAGCGCCAAGAAGATGTACATCCGGCGGCCCGCTAGGAGGGCGTTTGGTGAGAGTTCAACCTGTAGCAACAGGCTGGGCTTACCCTCCGCATCATCCAGACAAATGAAGGAGACGAGACCGCCGCCTTCCAACTCTTCAACGACATTGACCTGGCCCTCGCGCTCCAGCAACTGCAGACCGCGGACCTGGCTCTCCGACAGGTCACTATTGCTGATGTCCGTCAGTCGGGTGATTGTCCCATGTCCAACGGTATCCCGACGGACTTCGTCCTCGACCAGGCGGCCGGTGATCAAGACCGCCTGCCCCACCTCTGGCCGCGGAAGAAGTGAACCGAGGTCCTGAGCTGCGGCCCCCACCAGGGAAACCGGGTAAGCGCACACCGCCAGAAAACCGTGCTCCGTCTTCAGGATAGAACCGAGGCGCTCGGATTCAGATGCCTTTAGAAGAGGATTCGAATTTGAGATCGAACCAGAGGGGAAGGCGCGGAAACGCACTTTATCCCCCAGCGCGTCCTGGCCAAAGTAGTGCAACACTTCGCCATCCACACCAACAACTATCGCCATGTCCACCCCGGTGCGCGACAGAGTTTCCCTGTCAAGCAGCATCGAGAGCTGCGTCTTGTCTCCTTCCTTGATCGCTGCCCGCAGGATGGGCGAGACCGCCAAGCCCTCGGCGATTTGGCGAAGATCCTGAACCTCAGCGTCCAGAGTTTCTGCTGCTCGATCGACGGCGTCGATGGCTGCCTGCTCAGTGATTCGATCAAACTGAGTTGAAACCAACGACTGCAACAACACACTGTCCGCGATTGCCCAGAGCACGGCTACCGCGCTTAGGACTAATACGATCGTGGAACGGAGAGACATTACGCCGTGGGGAGAGAAGCGGGTGGAGAAACGAGGTGAGGGAGAGTTCTATTGGCACCTGGCCCCGGGGAAGGGTTCGCGCCGACGAACGGTTTACTAACTGACAGCGCGGAACTTATCCCGCAGCTCCTCCGCCGTTTCCTCAGCGGGGGTGACGGGCTTCTTCTGCAGGTGTGTGATGGTTTGATTCATCACATCGCAAAGCCCCTGGAGTTCATCACCCTTCCGCAACTTGCATATCCCCAGCTCTTCCCCGCGTAGAATAGCGCGTAGGTGTTGCTCCATTCGATAGGCCGGCCCGGCGATTCGGTGCGTCAGCACAATCCCAACGCCGATCGTCAAGGGCAGGAAGAGCCCTATGGAGAGCACAAAGAGCTCTACCCAAATACTGGGGCTCGCGCTCTCCTGCCCTGCCAGAGCAAGGCTCCGTTCGTTCATACGCGACGTGATGAACAGCCCTTGCAACAAGAAGGACAGAACGGAGAGCCCGGCGAACACAGCTACGACTCTGAGCTGAAAGGCGGGGTCGATGAGCTTGATCTTACGGCGTGTCGATTTCATAGAGGGTAGACCAGAGTTCGGTCAATGACTGATCGATCCCCGCGAGACCCGCTCTTTAGCCAGGTCGCTGCTTCCTTGCCGCACACTCCCTCGTACCCCCGATCTCCTGCCCACGGGAACTCTTTTCCACCCCAAGGCTCGCCGCGCTGATTTCGTCGCCTGACATAAGCAAGGCGGGGGGCGAGCTCGCGCTCGCCCCCCGCCTTAGCTGCCGAACACTACGGCTGCCCTGTGGAGGGCCCCGTGGAATGTCTCCTAGCAGTCCGTTGAAAAACAGCAGCTTCTCGGTTGGTCTCCACAAATTGCCTGGCAAGGCGTCGGGTTCTCCGCGTAGCTGTACCTACACGGGTGGTTCCGACAACGCAGCCAGGCGATTTGT
>JBLHLB010000130.1:0-10033 GCA_047618505.1 Planctomycetota bacterium | reverse complement strand
CCACCCAGCGCTTGCTCTTTGAGCATCCCTCGGTGCGCACAATCATCATCACTGGTGGACTCGATCGGGTCTTCTGCGCGGGCGCGAACATCCACATGCTGCGCTCGAGTGCCCACGGCTTCAAAGTAAACTTCTGCAAGTACACCAACGAGACGCGCTTGTACCTAGAGGACGCTACGCTCTCCTCGAACAAGCGCACTCTCGCGGCCTTGAACGGAACCGCCTCCGGTGGCGGTTACGAGTTGGCCTTGGCCTGCGACAAGATCCTCCTGGTGGACGACCGCTCAAGCGCGGTGTCCTTCCCCGAGGTGCCGCTCTTGGGGGTTCTCCCTGGAACCGGAGGGCTGACGCGTATCGCTGACAAACGCAAGATTCGCCGCGACTTGAACGACGTGTTCAGCACGGTCGCCGAGGGCATCAAAGGCAAGCGCGCCGTACGTTGGAACCTAGTAGATCGACTAGCGCCCCTCTCACGCTGGGATGCAGCGGTTGCGGAAATGGCTCAGGAACTCGCTGGGGAAACACCCGCCCGCGAGGACGTTGGCATCGAGTTGATCCCCCTGGAGCTGAAAGTCAGCGACGATAGCTACAGTTACAAGTACGTCGATCTGACCCTAGATCGCAATTCGCGCGTGGCGGCACTGACGATCACACTACCCAGCGAGTTGGGCGTTGATTCGCCCGCCGCTGCCCACGCGGAGGGTGCCAAGTGGTGGCCACTCCAGTTGCTGCGCGAGCTCGACAACGCAATCCTAAATGCGCGCATGAACGAGCCCGAGTTGGGCACAATTACCCTGCGTGTCGTAGGCGATCACAAGGTCGCCCTGGCCATGGACGATTTGCTCTTGAGCGACGAGCATTGGTTCACGCGCGAGGTGCGCCACTTTGCGAAACGAGTCCTGAAGCGCGTCGAGAACACCGCGAAGAGCCTCTACGCAATCATGGATGTGGGCACTGCCTTCGCCGGGACCTTCCTGGAATTGGCCCTCGTCTGCGATCGCACCTACGTGCTGAACGACCCCGACGAGGAGGTCTTTGTTGGCATCGGTCGTGTGCACGACGGTGCTTACCCGATGGCCAACGGATTGACCCGACTGCAGACGCGCTTCCTCGGTGATGAAGAGGGTCCCGGCCGAGTCCTGGAGCAGGCCGGCGAGATCATCGATGCCGAGGCCGCCGACGAGCTTGGCCTGGCCACCTTTGCGCCCGATGCGCTCGACTGGGAAGACGAGCTTCGCATCGCCCTTGAGGAGCGTGCCTCCTTCTCCCCCGATTCCCTCACGGGAATGGAATCCAACCTGCGCTTCGCGGGACCTGAGACCATGGAGACCAAGATCTTCGGGCGACTTTCCGCCTGGCAGAACTGGATCTTCCAACGCCCCAACGCCGTCGGCGAGCAGGGTGCATTGCAGTGCTACGGCACTCCCAACCGCCCCTCCTTCGACACCAAGCGCACCTAAGCTTCTCACACGGAAACACATCCAATGACAGCGATCGACTACAGTCAGAAGATCCCGAATAACGTCGACCTCAAGTCGGACAAGCGCCTGCAGCGGGCCCTTGAGACCTGGCAGCCGGGCTACGTCGAATGGTGGAAAGAAGCCGGCCCCACGAACTTCAATGAGAACGAAGTCTACCTGCGCACGGCCGTTAGCGTGGACCGCGACGGCTGGGCCAACTTCAGCTACGTGAAGATGCCGGATTACCGTTGGGGCATCTTCCTAACGCCCCAGGTAGACGACCGGAAAATCAACTTCGGCGACCACATGGGTGAGGACGCCTGGCAGTCCGTCCCCGGCGAGTATCGCAACACCCTACGCCGCATCATTGTCACCCAAGGCGACACGGAACCCGCATCGGTGGAGCAACAACGGCTGCTGGGCTTGACCGCGCCGTCGATGTACGACATGCGCAACCTGTTCCAGGTCAACGTCGAGGAAGGACGTCACCTGTGGGCCATGGTCTACTTGCTGCACCGCTACTTCGGCCGTGATGGGCGCGAGGAAGGCGAAGAGCTACTCGAGCGCCGCTCCGGCAACCCCGACCACCCGCGCATCCTGGGCACCTTCAATGAGCCCTGTCAGGATTGGTTGTCCTTCTTCTGCTTCACGATGTTCACGGATCGCGACGGCAAGTTCCAACTGCTGTCCCTGGCGGAGAGTGGCTTCGATCCCCTCTCGCGCACCTGCCGCTTCATGCTGACCGAAGAGGCCCACCACATGTTCGTGGGCCAGACCGGCATCGCACGCGTGGCTCAGCGCACCTGTGAGCTGATGAATGAGTTCCCCGATCGAGATGTCGCTGAGCTCGGAGGGATCCCCCTCGAGATGATCCAGCGCTACGTCAATTTCTGGAACTCCAGCTCCAACGACCTCTTCGGAGGGGAGATTTCTTCCAACGCTGCCAACTTCTTCGCTGCCGGCATTAAGGGGCGCGCCTTTGAGGAGAAGCTTGACGTCGACCACCGCGCTGTGGACGAGATGTACAACATGCAGGTCTTCGAGAAGGGCAAGCTCTCCAACCGCGAGGTTCCCCTCAGGAACGCCATGAACGAAGTTCTCCGCGACGAGTACGTGCGCGACAACGAGAAGGGCATCGTGTACTGGAACCGCGTCTGCGAGCGCGCCGGAGTCGAATTTCGCTTCACCCTGCCCCACCGCCGCTTCAACCGCAAAGTAGGCATGTATGCAGAGGGTCGCTTTGACCCCCAGGGCAATGCCATCGACGAGGCCACCTGGGCAGCCCAGGAGAACACCTGGCTGCCGAGCGATGAGGACCGTACCTACGTCCAATCCCTCATGAAGCCCTGCACTGAGCCCGGCAAGATCGCCGGCTGGATCTCGCCTCCGGCCAAGGGCATCAATGGCCAGACCTTTGATTACGAGTATGTGAAGCTGTAGCGGGTACGCCCGCTTGCTGCGCAGGAGGGCAGGTCCCGGTGGCAGAGCCCCGGGCCTACTCCTCTAACTGGACACGCACTTCCGGCTAACAGAGTGCAACCAAGGGGCCTCCGGTGTGTTTCACCGGCGGCCCTCTTTGCTTCCCGGGGACACGGTCCGCAAGGCCCGGCGCCTGGCCCGGGATCTCCGCGGGATCACCCAATTCGGAAGGCTTTTCAGAGACGGAGCGGTTCTGGGGGTTTTGCCTAACTAGTCCCCCAAAAAAGACCCGAAAGGCCCCAAAATAGTCCCAAACCTTGCCCCCGGCATCAGTGGCAACCCAAAACACCAACCGTGAGTTGGTACTCGAAGGGTCCAGCTCGTGTCGAGCCAATCGGCTCCACGACCACGACCACGACCTAAGAGAAATGATCAAACTCACCCGACTTCCCCTGGTTGCCCTTGCCGCAGCGATGATTGCGCCCCTCGCTGGCGCGCAGATCGACCTGCCCGTGGCGGATGACATAAACCCTGATCCCGACATCGTTGAGATCAATCTTGAGGCCTCCGAAACAACCTGGGAATTCCTCCCGGGAGTTCAAACGACGGTCTGGGCCTACAACGGCACTGTCCCGGGGCCGACGATCGAGGCAAGCTTCGGCAACACCCTGATCGTTCACTTCACGAACAACTTGAGCACCGCCACGACGGTTCACTGGCACGGTCTTGAGCTTCCGGCCGGGATGGACGGATCGCACATCGCCCAGCTGCTAGTCCAACCGGGCGAGACCTTCGACTATGAGTTCGACCTGAACCAGTACGGGCTCTACTGGTACCACCCGCACGTTCGTACCTACGACGCCGTTGAACGCGGCCTGCATGGCGCGCTTCTGATCCGTGGACCGGTTCGAGAATCTGCTGCGGGTGTCCTGGGCATCGATGAGCAGGTCATGATCTTTGACGACATCCTCTTGGACGCCAACGGCGAGATCGTCGACGCCTTCTCCTATACAGACCCCCTGGAGAACGTTCTCTATCAGCTGAACGGGCGCGTCGGGAACTACCTCTTGGTCAACGGCAAGGAAGCTGCGACCCAGAACCTAGACATGACGAATGGTGAGCCCCAGCGCTGGCGTATCGTCAACGTGGCAAACACGACATTCGCCAGACTTGACGTTGCAGACGAGCAAGTTGGAAACATCGGTCAGCTCTACCAGATCGGCAGTGACGGCGGTCTGAACAACGTCACGGAGATTCGCCAGGACATTACGGACGGCGACGAACCGCACCCGCAGACAACGGGGCCCGGCTGGCGTGAGGGCATCATCCTGACTCCCGGTGAGCGCGGCGACTACATCTTCGTCCCCCACGGACCGCAGGACTCCACCTTCAAGGTTCTTTGGAAGGACTGGATCCGCGGACGTCACATCGCGGACTACGACGGCATGGGCGGCATCATGCTCCCCGATGACCCGCTCGATGGTTCCTACCCGGAACTCGACTGGCTCAACATCACCCTAATCGGCCCGGACCCGGGCGCGCCCTACTTCAAGCCGAAGAAGGTGATGGATCCGACTCTGGACTTCATTGATCCGACAACGGCCACGGCGACGATGGCGGCCACCATGGGGCACTCCGTGCCCACTCCGGAAGGCGACGTGATCTTCTTCGCCCAGGCGGAGATGATCTTGGACTCAGCCGGCAACATGGTGATGAACCCGCTTCCGGCGGCGAAGATTACCAGTGACAAAGCCCAGGACGTCAACGTCGGCGACATCGTCCAGTGGGAGGTCACAAACCTGACCCACGGAGATCACCCGTTCCACACCCACGGGTTCTTCTTCATCCCCTACGAGATCGAATACTTCGATATGGATACGCCGGGCAACAACGTCGTCATTCCCCTGACGATTGTCGAGCGTAAAGACACCTTCCGTCTCCCGGCTCGCACGGGGCTCAAGATGCGCTCAAGTACGGTGATGCGCGCCATGATGGAAATCGATGACACCGGTCGCAAAGGATTAGCCACCGCCCAAGGTGAGCTGCCGACGCGCTATCCCGACGGGACCCTGACCTCCGGCGGTTGGCTCTTCCACTGCCACGTCTTGGAGCACTCAGGCAAAGGCATGCTGTCCTTCTTCGAAGTACACGACCCCGCCGATCCCTTCTGGCTCACCGGTCGTTCCAACGACGGTACCTATGGCAAGGCTAGCCTGACGGGCGGTGGGCCCCTGACTGCAGGATCGACTGTCACGGTGGATCTTGTCGATGCACTGGAGAACACCGCGGTCGTTCTCGTCGCAGGGACCTCGGCTCTGAACATCCCGATCGTTGGCGGAACCCTTGTTCCGGCCCTCGAGTCGCTGTTCTACACGTCGACCGACGCCAGTGGCGAAGTCCAGTGGACACTGCCTTGGGACGGCGCGATCACCAGCGGTAGCACCGTCTACCTCCAGGTGATCACGATCGACCCCTTGGCACCCAGCGGCTACGCCTTCTCGAACGCGATCCAGATCAACGTACCCTAATTCGAATCTGAGCCTGTAGGCACGGGGGTACGCTCCCGTCCTACGCGTCGCCCAAGGAATAGGCGGGGAGTCACACCATTGCGGTGTGGCTCCCCGCTCTTGTTTTTGACCGCCGTGGGCGGTTTCCCGTGACGGCCATCTTTGGCGGACACGGGCTGCGCTGCCGCAAGACGGGGTGAGTGAAGGCTGCCGCGAATTTGAGCACTGACCGCCGGGCCCCCGACTTTACGGAACCGGAATGCGCTAAATGCCGGGCTCGGCGCAATTCGTTGCCTCCTCCGGATCGTGCGCCTAGGTGTCCCCAGCAGCTGTTCTTGGCGCTCTATTACGGGGAGCAAACCCTCGCCCATTGTCGCCCGACCGACAGGGAATCATCTTCTCTCCAGACTGCGCCCCTCGTCCTCCGACTTCCTGCCCCGGGAAGAACAAGCACCCACAACTACCCCCCCAGTGGTGCTTATGCGATTCGGAGACGATCGGTGGACAAGACAAAACAAATTGGAACTACGCCCTCGCGCCTCGCGGCCGGGATTTTGCTCGCTCTTATCTCTGCAGGCTGCGGAGCCGGAGGCGGCGATGGCGCCCGTGGTGGTGGTGAAGGCGGAGAAGGCGGTGACGATGGTGGCGGCGGCGGAGGAGGAGGTGGCGGTACCGGCGGAAGCGAAGACGGAGGAACTGCGGCCGACATCCCCGTCGGTGCCCTAGCCGCCGAGCTAGAGGTCAGCCTCCCGGTAAACGACAGCTTCATTCTCTCGGGAACCTTTCCCATACCGAAGGGCGTCATGCTTAGCACATCGACGGAGGTCCCCTATCAGATCGCCGACTACGACGGAACTCTGCTCGACACGCAGGTCGAAATCGTCACGCGCTATCCGGAATCCAACGATGGCGCTGACGTGGTCGAGGTCATTGCCCGCGTTCGCCGCGACCCCTCCCTCAGCAGTGGCATGCGCGCCCACTACCAGGTCTTCCGTAGCAACCAAGCGAAACGGCCGGACCCCGGAGCCGCCGGCGTAGAGGACCTTCAGGATGGACCGGTCGCGGTTCCGTCCACCGTCCGCGACTTACTCGACGACCCCAGGGCGATTCGCGTCTCAGCGACGGATTGCTTCGGCAACGAGTACAGCGTCTACCCCCTCGAGGGCAACGGCCAGAACACGGAGGTGCGGCGCTATGGCCATGCCCGCGCGCAGCTCAGCACCTTCGAGACCATGGCTCCCGATCCTGTAGTTGACGGGCCCCAGGGCACCCTTGCTCACTTCTTCGGCGTGCACTCCTATATCTCAACCTATAGCGAAGAAGAGTTGATTGGGCTCGACCTGCGCTTCAACAACGCCCATAGCGGCATCGACACGTCAACTTCCATGGACGATGTCTTGGACACCGTCTACTTCGACAGCATCGAAGTCACGATTCCAAGCGGGTGGCGCCTGATCCAGGACTTCGAAGATCCCTACTTCGGCGCTCCAAGCACGACCCAATCGGGCGATCAAGCATTCCCCATCGTGAAGTCCATCGGGGACGGCACGTTTCACGTGATTCGTTGGCAAGGTCAGTTTCACCGACGCCTGATGATCACGCCGATCAACAACGGAGCTACGGCATATGCGGCCCTGCAGTTCGCAGGCCAAGGATTCTGTCAGCCGGCGGAGGAGCCCGTCAGCGGACGCACGCTCTATTCCTGGTGGAACAGGACCACGAGCCGCTACTTCCCTCAGTCGGCACAGCTTCCGATCCTGCCGCATATCACGGACCTCGACGGCCGTATGCAGACGGCCTTCGACGACCTAAAAGTCCTGATGAACACCGGGGATGGCCTCGGTAGCTATCCGGTCCCCTACCCCGTCATGGGATGGGGCCACCCCTATGGCGTTCAGTACGCCGGTATGACCGGGGGAACGGAGATCCATATATTTGATGGCGTGGACGTTGCGTATACGGCGAACAAGTCCGGCCTCATGAACCTTCTCCTGACCCACCGCATGCACACAGATCGCATGCCCCTGGCCATCTACGATGGGGACGGAACGCCCTCGACCGTGGAAGACTGGCTCGTGACAGACGGAGGCGGTGAGGCCTACGTGCCTTTCGAGCACTACATCTTACCCTTCTTCAACAAGACCAACCCCTTCAATCCGGGGAGCGCTCCGCAGTTCCAGATCGATCACGTACGAGGTACGGGCAAGACGCCCTACTACGAGTGGGACCATATGCAATATGACCCCCATGACTTCCAGCACTACGTGCGCTACACGCGTTCGCCTAAGGTGCTGGTCTGGTTGGCCAATGACATGATCGCGAAGGATGACCTCGAGCTGGTCTCCGAGATGTACCGCCTTTCCTATCACCCCCACCGCAACAATGCCGGCGGTGGCTACATCGGAACGGGACTCTACTCGCACCTGAAGAATGTCATAGCGGAGCCAGCTGTTGGCAGCCCCTTTGGTCGCGGCGAGTCCTGGGGTATAGACAGTGCCCTGGCTTCCTATGCTTCCGGTGATGACGAAACACGCGCCCGTCTGCGCCCGTGGCTTGACATCATCATGAACAACCTGAGCGACTCGCAGATGTGCAGCGGGTTCCTTCAGACACAGATCAGCACGAAGTTCCTCAACGGCCAGTACCGTGGTCGACAGGCGATCGAACAGGCGATCACTGAAAACGTGCTACGTGGCGCACTCATGACGGTCTACAAGGACAAGGACGCCGCTATGTCCGCGGTTGTCGAAGATGTCCTGGAGCGGAGTCTCTACGCGTTCATCTCTCCGATGGCTTGGCAGCCTGGCGAGCTAGCTCCGGCCCCCTACTCTGCCATTGGCCCGCTGGACACAACGAAGCCGGTGTACTGCGGCGTCAACGAGATGCCCTCCGATGGTTGGGAAGCTGGCTATGAGAAGTATCAGAACTGGTCTTCCTTTGCCTACGGCTATGAGCGCACGGGAGACCCGATCTTCCTGGACCAAGCGTCGATCCAACTGGGTGGGCAAGATGTCCTCTACGGCCTGGAATTGCAGGCCTACAGCAACGTTTGGAATACGGCGGCGATCCTCGCCCTGGCCCAAAGCATGAACGGCGACATCTGACAAACCGGGCGGATGCCCCGCCATCGGAATTCATTGGGCTTTTGGCCCCCTTGCCTGCGCCGGTGCTGACCAATGGTCAGCACCGGCGCAGGCGTTACGATGGGTCCATGTCAAATCGCCCCTTCCTGCGCGCCTTTCCTCTGCTGTTTCTATTGGCCTGTCTTGGCTTCGCCTCTCAACTCCTAGGTAGCAGCGCGCAGGAGACGATTCGCATCCTGCCCAACGGAGTACCAATCGAGGTGTCCCACTCCGTGGACGAGACTGCACCCATGTTTCGCATCAAGGTCCCGCGCCACGCGACCACGATGCACATCTGGAGCGAGGGCACGAATGTTGATCTTGGGTTGCTGCTCTCCTTTGATGAGCAGCCCGACCCAGACCTTCACACCGGTGGGGTCGTGAGCGAGAACACTTGGGTCGACGAGGAGGTTTGGGTTCACGTCACCGACTTCTACAACCTCTCCCCCGGAGATTGGTTCGTGACCCTACCCATCAGCACAGATCTCGATCGCGAAGATTATCCAGAGCGGGTGGAGTACAGTCTGCACTGCGAGGTTTTCACGCCGGAACGCACCGAACTCCAACTACTGAAGCCAGTGACCGTCAAGGTCAAACGTTCCGAGGGCCTGCTGGCCGCCTTCAACTGTGACGTAGGACCCGAACTCGCCAGTGGCTCGACCGCTCTGCGCCTGGAGGTCCTGTCGACTGACGCGGACGTAGATATCCTGGTGGGGCCGCGAGGAGCAGACTCCACCTACTGGGACTCATTCGCTATCGGGAACTCTTCCCTTGGCTATGAACGGCTCCACTTCAACGCAAAGGAAGCGGGCCGCCGCTTCGGTGTCTTCGCCTATGCCCTGCCAAGCTTGGAGCCCTTCGAGGAACTTGAGTTCACGGTTCTCCTGACCCTGGACGATGAGAATGCGCCTACGATTTGCCCCGCTCCGGATGTGCCCGCGATGGTCGAGTCTAACCCCCTCGCCCGTGCGCTGCATGCGACGGTGGCGGTCTTTGGGACCAGGGGTTCGGGCTCTGGAATCGTCGTCTCGGAGAAGGGGCATGTCCTCACCAACGCCCACGTAGTCAGTGGCAGCGACAGGAGTTCCACTGAGTTTTCCCCCCTCTCAATCGCCTTCAACACGGACCACCGTCGCTCCGCCGTCCCGAGCTTAGGGGCACGAATTCTGGCCTACTCAGAGCAGCTCGACCTGGCCCTCCTTCAGATCGACGGAGACCTGATAGGAAGGCCCTTGCCGGAGGAACTGCGCTTCCCCCATGTAGAACTCCGTCCTGCTGACGACCTCCCGAGGATCGGCGAAGAGTTGTGGTGCGCCGGCTACCCCATGACCGGTGGCTCCGGATTCTTCGTGAGCCTAACGGTGACCCGCGGCGTACTGTCGGGCTACAGCCGCGAACCCGAGGGGATTCAGTACAAGGTCGACGCCGACATTCACTCTGGCATGTCCGGTGGAGCTTGCTTCGACACGGCCGGCCTGCTCATCGGTCTACCCTCCGCCAGTCTGACGGACTTCAACAATGCCGG
>JBLHLB010000129.1:0-10057 GCA_047618505.1 Planctomycetota bacterium | reverse complement strand
AGCCACGGTGTGGTTCACCCCTTGGGGCGGCGAACAAGCTGTGCGGGTTTCGCAGACTACGACAACGACGGTTTCGTGGACCTCTATCTTGGAAGCTGGACGATGTATGGCCTGCCCTTAGGTGTCCATGATGATTTCGATCGCCTCCTGCACAACGATGGCTCCGGCATCTTCGAGGATGCGACCGTAAGCACGGGTGCAGATGGCTTTGGTCGCGACGCCTTAGTCATGCAGTGGATCGACACAGACTTCGATCTCTATCCCGACATCTACGTTGGGATAACAGCGCACTTGAACGCGCCTCCGCTCTTCATTCCGATTGACATCTACTATCGCAACTCGGGGGGAGTCAGCTTCGTCGATGATGTCCCGAACATGCCCCAGATCGGTGACGATGCCTACGCTGCCATGGGAATGGGAGTGGGCGATTTCGACAACGACGGCGATTGGGACCTCTACATCTCGGACACCTACCCCCATCCGCCGGAACCCCAGGGAAACGTGCTCTATCTGGGCGACCCCGACGGATCCTTCTCGGACAACGTGGCCGACATCTATGGCGTCTCTTTCATCGACTCCTGGGGTTGTGGCTTTGCAGACCTGAATAACGATCGCTGGTCTGATCTTTGGATCGGGTCCATGCGTAACACTTCTCCAGAGACTGCCTTCCTAAACATCGACGGTGGTTATTTTGGTGAGGTCGCCATCTCGGACTCGTCTTCAGCCGTGACTCGTGGGGGAGCCGCCGCGGACTACGATTACGATGGAGACATCGACCTCTTCTTTGTTAACCAAGATCAGGACGCTCAGCTCTACCGGAACGACACCGTCACGACGCTGGGTTGGATTGAGTTCAAGCTCTACGGCACTCAGACAAACCGCAGCGCAATTGGTGCTGTCATCAGGCTGACCTCCGGTGGAATCACTCAGATGCGACGTGTCTCGGGTGGAGATAGCGCGCACTCCCAGAGTGAGGCCATTCAGCACTTCGGCACGGGAAAGGATGCCCTCGTGGATATCACGGTCCAGTGGCCCAGTGGCACGCTGCAGAGCTTCACGGACCTCGGCCCCGGTGACCTGTACCTGATCAATGAGACCCTTGGCCTCATCCCCGAGAATGTAACCGATGACGGCGTGGCCTGGGACGCAGGTGGACTCGTACTCGATGTTGCTGTCACTTGCTCCTTCGGGGGCAGATCTACCCTCCAGGCGACTGGGCTTGGGGCTCTTACCTTTGACGCCGAACTTGGGGCTTACGTGGGGAGCTTCTCGGGCCTGGGGACCAAGCCCGCGGACGTGACCATCACCTCCGCCCGCGGCGGAGTCTGGATAATCCCGGTTCCCTAGGGAGACTGCCAGGGGAGAGCGGATCTTCGAAAGGCCCTCCATTCCTGGGTTTTGAGGGAACGTGACCTTGCGCAGGACGAGTCTTCTTAGGATGGCTCGGACAGGTTCGCCGCTACGGTGGATCTCTAAGTCGCTTGCTGTCTCGCTGCCTGGCCATACCCATAGGCCCAGCACAACCTTCACCGCCCCCTGGTCATCGCGCCCTGGAGCGCTGGAGTGACCCTCAATGGAACGTTTCCCATGCGCCGACTCAATCTTCTCTCCCTCGCGGGAGTTGCCCTCGGTCTTTGCCTCACCAGCATCTCCGCCCAGACGGCCTTGACGACGGAGCTCGTCGTCAACGGTTTGAGCACCCCTATCTTCATGACTGCTCCAGCCGGTGACTCACGACTGTTCGTTGTCGAGCAGGGCGGGCGCATTCAGATCATCGAGAACGGGGGCGAGCTGCCTACGCCGTTCCTGGACCTCTCGACCACGGTGAGCGGCAGTAGTGAACAGGGATTGCTGGGGTTGGCTTTTGACCCGAACTACGCCCAGACCGGCCTCTTCTACGTGCACTACACGACCGGAAGCGGTTCGGGTAAGTCTGTGGTGGAGCGCTATAGCGTTTCCGCAGATCCCGACATCGCAAATGCGGCGAGTGGAACCCCGGTACTAGAGGTGGTTCAGCCCTACACAAATCACAACGGTGGCATGCTGACCTTCGACCGTGACGGCTACCTGTTGATTGGCTTTGGTGATGGTGGTTCCTCCAACGACCCCGGCTGCCGTTCCCAGGACCTGTCCACGTGGCTGGGCAAGATGCTGCGCATCGATGTCTCAAACGGTTTGCCCTACATGATTCCCTCGGACAACCCCTACGTGGGGACCGGCGGAGCCATGCCGGAGATCTACCAGGTCGGTCTGCGAAACCCCTGGCGCTTCTCCGTAGATGCACTGACGGGGGATGTAGTGATCGGCGATGTGGGTCAGAACGCGAACGAGGAAATCAGCTTCTTCTCCTATGGCGAGGGTGGTGTGAACTTTGGCTGGCGCGTGATGGAGTCGACCCGTTGCAACGGATTCGGCAACTGCCCTACGGGGACGACCCCTGCCTGCAACGATCCCGCATACCGCGGACCGATTTACGATCTGCCCCAGAGCACAGGTGCACGCTCCATTACCGGCGGCTACGTCTACCGCGGTTCGGAAATCCCCGACCTCCAGGGCACATACTTCTTCGCGGACTACATCGACAGCAAGATCCGCACCTTCAACTATGACACCACCAATGGGGTTCAGAACTTCCTTGATCGGACCTCTGAGCTGGCTCCCGGTTCGGGACTATCTCTGAAGTCGATTGCCTCCTTCGGCGAGGACGGTTTCGGCGAGCTCTATATTTGCGATCGCTCTGGTGGCGAACTCTTCAAGGTCGTCGCGGATCAGGTCGTTGACGTCATCTCAGTGACCCCCGACCCCTTGGACGCCCTCGTTCCTGGAGTTGATCAAGTCGTGGTTATCACCGGCCTAGGTTTCAGCGCAAACTCTACGGTGTCCTTCGACGGCATCCCCGTGGATGCTGCCTCCGTGACCTACATCACTCCCCAGCTGATCACGATTGATCCGCCCCAGGCGACGGCACTGGGATCCGCGAGCGTCGTTGTGACCGAGGGCTCCGAGAGCGATGGCGAGTCCATCACCATCATTGCACCGGATCAGCCGAAGCTGCAGCTCGGCGATGGCGTCGTGCCCAACCTTGTGTCCCAGGCAAACGGGCTCGACATCACCGTGTCCGGGACCCCCGGCCGCCTGCACTACGTGCTCTACTCCATGTC
Source organism: Planctomycetota bacterium (assembly GCA_047618505.1). Lineage (GTDB taxonomy): Bacteria > Planctomycetota > UBA1135 > UBA1135 > JBLHLB01. The sequence goes on along the minus strand of JBLHLB010000129.1, from coordinate 6,896 downwards.
GAACGTGCCCAGTGTGCACCCCCTGGTGAGCCTGGACATCGGCAACAACTTCAGCGAGCTAGATACGGCCATGTCCTTCGTTATTCCGGTCGAGGGCTGGACTGCCGTGAACCTGGCCTTCACCGCGCCGATCTTCAGTAACTTCTACTCCCAGACCGTCGCCGTGGGCGCCGGCCAGGGCATCGAAGTTTCGAACCTGCAGCAGATCGTTACGCAGCTGTAGTTCGGAGCGAGGCTCCGGAGACTTGAAGAGGTCTCCATCAGGGTGCTTTCGCTTGATACACCGCCTGGGCGGCCCCTAGTGGGTCGCCCAGTGTCTTATGTCCTTCGGATTCGAGCGCACCCTTGAGGGCGGCCAGGCACAGCTCGACGTTGCTACGGGTTGAGCCCGCGCCCATTAAGCCGACGCGCCAAACCTTGCCCTTGAGAGGACCCAGGCCCGCGCCGATTTCAATGGAATAATTCTCCAGCAGAAAGCGACGCACGCGCGCCTCGTCAACGCCCGCGGGCACGGCCACGGCGGTCAGGGGAATCAGGCGTTCCGCCTCGGGAACAGTGGGGGGCACGCCGAGTTCCTCGAGTCCGGCCCAGAAGGCGTGGCTATTCAGGGCATGGCGTTTGAAGCGGGCTTCCAGCCCTTCCTCAAGGGTCAAGCGAAGCGCTTCATGCAGGCCATAGAGCATGTTGATGGGTGCCGTGTGGTGGTAGGCCCGTTGCGCTCCCCAATAGGTCCCCAGGAGTGACAGATCTAGGTACCAGCTCGCGACCTTAGAAGTACGCTTCGACAGGCGTTCGGCGGCGCGATCCGAGAGGCTGATGGGAGACAGCCCCGGAGGACAGGAGAGGCACTTTTGGGTGCCCGAGTAGGCTGCGTCGATTCCCCAGGCATCGAACTCCACGGGGATGCCGGCGAGCGATGTGACGCAGTCTACGAGCAACAGGGCTCCGAGTTCATCGGCGACTTCGCGCAGGGGTGGAATCTCTTGACGCACTCCTGTGGACGTTTCGGCGTGTACGCAGCAGAGCAGGTCGAAGTTCAACCCAGCAGCATGTCCCGCGCTGCGGATGGCCTCTGGGTCGAGGGCGCGACCCCATTCACCCTGGACCTCTACAACCTCTGCACCGCAGCGTCTAGAGACCTCCGCGATGCGTGTTCCAAAGACGCCGTTGACTCCCACAATCACGCGATTACCGGGCTCGATCAAGTTCACGAGACAGGCCTCCATGCCAGCGGAGCCCGTGGCGGAAATGGGCATTGTCAGCGCATTCTTAGTGCCAAAGACGACGCGTTGCATCGCCCTGATCTCATCCATGATCCCAAGGAAAACGGGGTCCAGGTGACCCACCGTTGGCTTGCCGAGCGCCTCTAAAACGCTGGGCGCAACATCTGAGGGACCGGGGCCGAGGAGCACACGGCGGGGGGGCGCTAGGGGCGAGGGTAGGTTGTCCATGGCCAGATCCTAGCGCGGATTCCTAGCCGATCGAGCGCTTCATTGCTGCAGCCGCTCCAACTCCAATGCGAGTGCATCACGCTCATTCCGAAGAGCCTGTTTCAGGCGGCGGCGGGTGCCGAGTCGCAGAAAGGTCGCTACGTCGCCGAGGACATGACCTTGCCAATCGTGGAAGGCTAGGGCGGCCAACCCCGCTGGAATCAGAAGCAGTCCCAGGAACAACGCCAGACTCCAATTCAACTGCAGGCCGACAAGCACCACAATCGCCGCCGACCAGGGAATCAAAAACAGTATCCCCGCCAGGATCTGCACCGTAGCGTAGATGTCGAGGGATGTTCTGACGCGGTGTCCGGCGAAACGGGCCAACCAGTAGGGCAGGGCAAACAGAATGTAGCCCAGGGCCACCAGCGGAAATCCGAGGAGCAGCCAAAAGAGATTGCGAAGCACGAAGTTCGCAACGTTCCCAATGGTGTAGTTGTGATCCAGGTCGTCGACCCCAAGCCCGAGGGACTGGAGCCGTCGACGAAAGGCGGTTCCTCGTAGGGTCAATTCCTCCATCCGCGCTGGATCCTGAGCGCGTAGAACGCGTAGTTGACGCGCAAAGGCGTGGATGCGCGGAAGCCGCGCCCCTGGCGCGCCGCTGGTCGCGCCACCGCTATCGATGCGCTCCGCCAGGGTGACCAAGGGCAAGTCCTCCCATTGGTCGAGTTCCAGGGTCACCGGGCGCAGGCCCGCGACGATGCGCTCTGTGAGCTTCTCCACGGCACTCCACTCGTCGTCCCTGTGCAGGGCGGCTAGGTCACCGACCTCAATCGGCTTACCTACCCAGGTTGCGACGGTGGACCGAAAGCGGTGCTTGGCCCGATAGACCAAGCCAATCGGGATGATGCGAACGCCTAGCTTGTAGTCCGCCCGTGCCTCCGCCCCCAGGGCCATGCGCGCCGCGCCGGTTTTCATTCGCTGCAGATCTGGCTCGTTGTGACTCTTGCCCTCTGGGAAAAGACACACGGCGGAGCGAGCACCCAGCGCGTCGAAAACCGCCTCAAAGGTCTTCTCATTCGATGCCGTATCGTCGCCGTCCTGGGCACGATAGACCGGGATCGCTCCGGACCTTTTTACAAGGAAGCCAAGGACAGGCATGCTGAACAGAGGCGCCTTTGCGAGGAAGAAAAGGGAGCGACCTGTCGTCCAGGAAAGAACAATTGGATCCACCAAGCCGTTGGGGTGGTTGGCCACCAAGATGATGGGGCCTTCACTTGGAACCTGACCGCCGACGCCTTCGTGGCGATAAAAAACGCGCGTCGCAGCGCCCACGGCCTTGAGAATTATCGACGTCATGTGGTCGCTATCCCGGGCAAGGTCTTCTCCATCGTCACTTTCTTCACGGAGACTAGTGTGCGATGCACAGGCGGACTGGGGAAGAACAAGGCGAATCCGTAGGATCCAGTCATGCTGGAATACCTTCTAGAGGGCCGTCGCGCGTTGCGCGCCTTGGTCGCGCTCACGCTTGGCCTCAGCCTGGGGTTTCTGCCGGGGTGTCTTGCACCGCGGGCGACCACTACGGTTACAGCCGGCCTGCTTCCCCGTCACCATACGCTCGTTCTGGAGCAGCCGGTTCTGGCGCCAGACTCTTCCTATGGTGAGACCCGCTGGTTGGCTTCTCCAATCCCGTTTGATCAGGTCTTGGTTTCCTGGAACGTCGATGTGATGGAGACGTCCGGTGTGATCTTCAGCCTTCAGGTGCGACGGGCGAGCGGTGTGCTCTCGCCCTGGCTGGACATCGGAGATTGGGGCGTCGTCGACCCCGCGCGAAGTCGTGTGATTGATTTTGCCGATGGTCGAGTGGATGTAGACACGCTGATTTTGAATCAAGCGTCGATGGCAGCTGATCCTGGTCTTGAGGTACGTGTGCGCATGCGTTCCGTCGGTCCCGATGCGGCACAGCTCGCGCAACTGGCGGTGACCTTCTCTGACAGGTACGGGCGCATGACTCCCGCCCCGGATGCTGAGCGATGGGAGATGCCGGGGGAATCTGTCGCGCGCCTGTCGATTCCCTTCCGCAGTCAACGTGCAACGGCTCCGTCCCTGTCGGCGCGCGTTTGCAGTCCCACGTCCGTCAACATGCTGCTCGCCTCCGTGGGGAGTTCCCTTCCCATCGAACGAGTTGCGGCGCTGGCCTACGACTCGCACCACGATCTCTACGGCGTGTGGCCGCGTTCTATCCAAACGGCCTACGCCCTTGGATTACCGGGATTTCTCACGCGCTTCGAAGGTTGGGGACCGGTCCACGGGCTGCTGGAATTGGGCGTGCCCATTGTGATTAGCATCAAGGCCGCACCAGGGGAGTTGGCTAACGCTCCCTACGACCAAACAGATGGGCACCTTTTGGTCCTGGCGGGTGTTGACGAAGGGGGAGACCTGCTGGTCCAAGATCCGGCCGCCGTAGACATTTTTAGTGGCGTCACGACCTATTCGCGCTTGGACCTGGAGCGCTGTTGGTTGGCCAACGGCGGCACGGCCTACGTCTTTGTTGCGCCGGACCAGAGCCTGCCGGAGATCCTCGCGCTGCTCTAGTCCTTGGGCGCTGCTTGCCCCAACGGATAGGGCCCGTCGCTGCAGCTAAGCTGCGGCGACGGGCCCTTTCCTGAGAGTGACGCCGTGGCGTTACTTCAACTGCTCCCAGTATTCGGCGGGCATGTCGTGGGCGATTTTGAGGGCGCCGTTGGCACCGCCATAGATCGGCTCTTCGATGCGAATGACCTTGCCGCCGCCGAGGATCCTGTGCATCTCGATCTGGACAGCGCTGTCGAGACCGCGGATCTGCGAGCCACCACCGGCGAGGAGGACGCGGTCCTTCAGGCGATCCTGGAATTCCGGGTCGAAGGTGCCGATCAGCTTGCCGAGGCCCTCAACGAGGGGCGTGACGATGCCGCGGCAGGCTTCACGCAGCTGCTCGGTGACGTCGAATTCCGTGGGCTTACCGTTGACGGGCATCGTGACGATGGCCGGCTCGGCCTGGTCGGACACGGAGCCGTAGCGTTCCTTCATGGACTTCACCATCTGGATGGTGAACTGGGCCTCGGGGAAGTCCTCCAACAGCAGCTCGGCGAACTTGCTATCCACCCAGTCACCGGCGTAGGTCGTGGTGAGCTGGTCGGACTCGTCCGGCATGGTGCCGTGCATCCGGCAGAGGTCCGTCGTTCCAGCACCGATGTCGATGACGAGAACGTCGTCGAGCATGTCGAGGCCGTAGGCAACCGAGAAGGGCTCGGAGCAGAGCATGACGGAATCAACGGCTTCGCGGGCCGCTTCAAGGATCGCGTCCTTGTTGTGGATCGAGGCCTGTGCGGGCGCACCGATCACGGCGTACACCAGCTCGTCCTTGCGGGGCTTGGCCTGGCGGATAATTTCGCCGATCAGGTCCTTGGCGGCCTTGATGTGCTCATCGGCCGACGAGTTGTCGGTGGTCTTGATGACGCCGTGCTCAAGGGGGCGATAGAAGCGCAGGGCGAGACGATTCTCGACTGCCTCATCACCGAAGAGCACGTCCTTCTTCAGGAGCTTGCGGGCCACGACGTCTTTCGGATAGCCGACGTAGGACGCGACGGTCTCACGCAAGCCGTTGGAGGCGGAGACGGAGGTACGGGAGGTACCGAGGTCAATGCCGAGGTAGAGCACGCCGGACTCCTTGGAGGACGACGTTACTGTTGCCGTAATCTCCTCGGCCGGAGTCTCTACGGTCTCCGTTTCGGTTTTCTGGTTCTTCTTTGTCATCTGATCTGTTTCTGGTTTGTGCGAAGCCACTCGCATTAGGTTTGCACACACTCACGCGTGTGCTCTCTCAGGGGTTCTCCTCTTTCTTTTCTTCTTTGAAGCTACTTGCCACGCAGGGCCATGTTCGCTTGAAAGAGTTCTGCTAGCATCGCGCCTTTTGCTTCCGACTGGTCGTCTTCGGCGTTCAGGCCTTGGACGTTGCGGTAGATAGAAGAGACACCGGTGTCGATGTTCTTCATGGAGGCGACGCGTTTCAATTCCGCCTCGGTCATGTCGAGGCTGGACGTCAACTTAGTGACGCGACGTTCGAGGTTCTGGATCTGGCGCTGCTTCTCGAGCATCTGGGAGACGGTCGAGGTCTCTCGCCAGGTCTTCAATTCCGTCTGCAGAAGCGCTATCACTTCGCCCTTTAGGCGCAGCACGCCTTCGGACTGATCCACTTCCAACTCAAACAGCGACAGGGTCTTGCCTGTCAAGTTGCGAGCCCAGGCCTCCTCCTCGGAGTCCTTGTTTTCAATCAAATCTTCGGTGGTGACCGAGAGCTCACTGATCTGCCGCTGAATCTCCTCGCGCAGCCGGTCGAGTTCCGTTTCGACTTCCCGGGCCTGGATGAAGCGATCTCCACCGGCTCCCGAGGCCAAGCCCATGCCCGTCTCGGCATCCTCAACGATTGACTCGAAGCTGATCTCGCCGGGGTGCAGGTTGTGACTGATTCCGATGGAGAGCGTGACCACCGCATTCCGGGGCTGGTCTTCCTCTGCGTCGTTGTGCTCCGCCTCTTTTTCGACCTCAGCCGCGGGTTCATCCAGGTTGATCACCGTGGGCTCACCTTCATCCTCATCCGAGGCCGGCTTCTCCTTGAGAGCGGGGACCTCCAGGACCCGCGCCTTCTCGAGCATGGCCTGGGCCAGGTCCTTGAGTTTATCCGGGGCCACGTGGGGGAAGACCGCTAGGTGATAACGCTCCGTGAACAACCCCAGACCGCGCACATCGCCCTCGAAGCAGACTTCCTTCAATGCCCGGAACACCTGGGGCATCAGTGCCCGCCGCTGTTCCACCCCAGGACTGCCCTCGAAGCCGTCGAGTCCGATCACCATGCAGGAGAGCGGATACCGGTGCCGCAAGGCTTGGTCGGTCTCCAGGCGCATCAGATGCAGCATCTGGGCGCTAGACAGACGTTGCCTCGTCTTTTGCGCGGCGGGGGCTGAGGCCTCCTGGGACATGGGTGCGGGCGTGCTTGGGTTAAGTCTTCCCGACGGACAGGCCGTGGGAGGGGCTTTCTGGGGCGGTGACCAGGGCAAAGGGAGCCCGGCCTGGCCCTGGAGTTCGGCCGCACGACTCACGGATCTTGAGCCAGGCTTGCGAGAGTTGTGAGAACCGCCGCCGTGGACTGGAGATTGACGTCCCCGGTACATAGCCTCCATCCCGGGGAGCGCGCGTCGCACCTCACGAGACACGAGAATCACCATGCCTTACACCGACCCTCTCATTTACGTTGTTCTCGGCGCCCTCGGTGCCCTGGCCGGTTGGTGGCTCCGCGGACGCCACCACTCCATAGAGAAGCGGACTCTTGTGGAACGCTTCGAGCGGAGCATCCGCTTCCACCAGGAAGAGCAGGACAAGGCCGTGGAGGCCCTCAATCTGGGGGTCAAGCAGGTCAAGGCCATGGAG
>JBLHLB010000128.1:0-10068 GCA_047618505.1 Planctomycetota bacterium | reverse complement strand
GCTTGTCCCGGGACAGCTCGATGGCGAGCTCTCCGAGACCCAGGGGAATGAGCTACGCGCTCACCTTCTGGACTGCGGGGCCTGCCGCGAAGTTCTGAAGCAGGAAACCCACCTCAGCCGCTGGTTCCGCGAGGGCGCTCCGGAGCCCGCGCCCGTGCCCGCTGGTTTTGCCGGGCGCGTCGCACGTCGCGCCTATCAGAGCGACCCAGGGATCGACTTCTCGGACCGGCTGGTTCAGTCGCCCGTATCCGGGCCCAGAGGATCAACCCCGAAGCGTGGGGCACTGCTCTCCTTCCTCCTTGTCTCCACGGCCGTGGCTGCGGCGGCCCTGTTCGTCTTTGCGGTTGTTCTCCAGGAGGAGACCCTGCCCCAGGGTGAGCAGCTCGAGGCCCAGGACTACACTCCCCCCTGGGAGCGCGCCGCGAGCCCGCTGGTCCTGGATTCCACTGGACCCGTCGTTGAAGAGGGGTCCGCCATCGAAGAGACCGCATTGGAGGGGGAGACCCCCGCCGACGAGGGTAAGTAGGTCCCGCCCATGCTTCGGTCAGAACGATTTTGGATCCTGTTGCTCGCCCTGACGGCCTTCTTGGCCGGTGGCGCGGGTGGCGTTGTAATGGGTCGACAGATGGCACCAACCGTTGAGATCGGCCCCTTCGCCGACTTCGAAGCCCTGTTCACCGCGAGATTTTCCCTCGATGAACAGGAGCAGCGCGACCTGCGGTACATCCTTGGTCGCTACCATGCCGAGGTCGAAGCACTTGAGGCCAAGCAGGTCGCCCTGCGGGAAGACGAATTAGCACAGATCGGCGCCACCTGGCGCGAGCGAATCCGGACCTGGGTTCTCTCGCCGGAGGAGCGCGACATCTTTGACCAACTCGTCGCCGGGCTCGTCCCCGAGCCCTTGGCTGAATCGACTCCTTGACCCCACACAGACCATCGCCGTACGCGCGGGTGCAACGTTGCTCCCACGCTTTCGGCACAGTGAGTTTCACAGCAACTACGGCTGGGCCCACTTCCGCGACATTCAGGTGAATCAATGGCCAGCGTTGCCGGCATCCACATCGACCACAACTCCTTTCGTCTGATCGCTCTCGACGGAAGTCTCAAGAAGCACAAGGTCGTCGCCATGATCCAAGGCGAACTGCCCGCCGGTGAGAATCCGGTGGCGGTTCTTGCCGAGGCGCTCAAGCGCGGTGCAAGGGAGCAGAAGTTCAAGGCCGAGACCATCGGGCTTGTTGTCGATTCAAGCCTTGCGGCCTTTCGAAATCTGACCCTGCCCTTCGATGACGATTCGAAGATCGAAGAGGTCCTCAAGTTTGAGATCGAAAGCGAGCTACCCCAGTGGAGTATTGACGATGTCATCGTCGACTACATAACCCTGAAGACTAAGCCCGGAGTGCAGTCGGATCTCCTGGTGACCGCTCTCCCCAAGGAGAGTTTGCAGGGCCACCTGGAGGCCTGCGAGCTGGCGGGCTTGGAAGCCAACGAGGCCGAGCTGGATGGCACGGCTCTCTTCAACGCTGCTGTGGTGGCAGATCTTGTGGGCGAGGGTGCGGCACACCTCCTTGTTCACGTTGGCGACGCGTCGACGGTGCTTGTCTTGGTCGACGGCGGAAAGATTGCGTCGATGCGGACGATTCGGGCGGGTGCCGGGGCGCCGGCGCCGCACTCGACCGTTGGAGAAGAAGGGAAGGGCGTTGGAGAAGAAGATGGCGAGGAAGCCCAGTCCACCAAGGCAACCGAAGAGCCCATGGAGCGTGCGGAGCGCCTGGCTAAGACGTCCCAACGTCTCCGCCGCGAGATCATGCGGACCCTATCTGGTGCCCAGCTCAAGAATCCCCTGGAGGAGTTGCTCGTCTGCGGTCACGACCTGCCGATCCTGCTGGAGGAGTCCTTCGATGGTGTTCCGGCCCGCAAGTTGCTGATCAAATTGGCTGATTCAGATCAGCCGCTGGATTCGGAATTCGTGGTCGCCTATGGGGGCGCTCTGCGCGAGATGGGAGGCACTGCCCTGCATCCGCACCTGCGCCGTGAGGAGCTGAGCTTCTCGGGCAAGTTCGAGCGACTTGAGCTACCCCTGGCGGTTCTGGGCCTGCTCCTGGTGACCTATCTGGCGGTGCAATTCATCATCATCCAGAAGCAGATCTCTGTTCACGAAAACGACATGCGCACGTGGACCGAGGCCTCGAACAACTTCCTCTTCCCGGACCCGACGATGAATCCGCCCCACCCGGGTCGTCTAAAGAATCCTTCGGAGGAGCTCTACAACTACGCGATCAAGGCGGCCAAGGACACCGGCGGTCCCCAGACCGGTTTTCAGGAGCTGCAGAGCATTCGGACGCTGCTAGAGCGCGATAAGAACGCCCTAGAGATCGAGGTCGGGACCAAGACTGATTACGAACAGCCGCTCTCCGCCCTCAAGGGTCTGATGCTCGTAATGGAAGGAATCGACGGACTGGAGGATTCCATCGGGCGCTACGCCTTCCGTCGCATCACGGCGAACTATGTACAAGGCCGGCGCGGGGAAGAGGACATTATTCAGATCAAGCTCGACATGGACTTCCACGCTGCGGACAGCACCGAAGCTACCGAGGCCTTCACCCAGTTGAAGCGCACCTTTGAGGACAGCGTTCGATTTCCCTGGTTCAGGGAGTTCAAGTCCAATGTGTCCTCGAAACCCTTTGAGAACGGCCAGGGTCTGATTGTAGATGGCATCACGATCGACGTGAATCCCAAGCTCGCGCCTGACGCGGAAAGCTGAGAATAGACATGTTTGAATTCTTCAAGAACCTGAACTTTCCGCGCGGCGTCATTCTGTTGTCCGCGCTCGTTTCCTGCGCCTTGGGCTACTTCGTCTACACCGGGCAGCAGCGCATGATCGAAATCGAGAACGAGGGGGTGCAAGCCCGCGGCCTGGTTCGGCAGATCCAAGAACTGGGCTTCTCCATCGAGGAGCTCTCTGTCTTGCGCAGCGGCGAGGGCCTGATCGGAGTATCGGACGACGTCGAGCTTTACGTTCGGCGTATCGCCAAGGGTCCCCTAGTGGTCATGGGCGACATTGTCGTTAGCCCCACCACTCGCACCGCGGGGGCAGGGCTCGAGGACGTGATCTACACCCTGCGCTCGAGCGATCGCGAAGCGGACTTCAGCCGCACGGCCCTGGGGAACTTCCTCTTCAAGCTTGAGGCGGATTCAAAGCGCGTCGTAGTGACGAAGGTCGAGTTCACCCCCGGCAACGGTCGCCTGCGCCCCGGCGAGATCGGCGATGATCGCTGGAGCTTCGTCGTGGACGTAACCACGCGCCAACGCACGGATACTTGAGGACTCAGTCGTCAAGAGAAGGGCTGCGGCGAATTGCTATGTGGTCATCGCCGCGGAACATTTCCACGGCGATGCTGAGGTCATTCGGGAACCGCCCGGACTCTATCGTGTGCGACGAACCGCTCTATTCGCACTATCTCCGGAGCACTGGTTTGCCGCATCCTGGGGCCGCGGAGATCATCGCTGAACACGAGAGTGATTGGCACGCCGTGGTGAATTGGTTGACGGGTCCGGTGGAGGTCCACGGCTCGCCCGGGATCTTTTACCAGAAGCACATGGCGCACCACCTGGTCGGCGGGATCGAGCGCGAGTGGGTGAGTCAGCTCGACAACTGTTTCCTGATCCGCGATCCGCGCGAGATGCTCCTGTCCCTGACGAAGGTGACGCCGAATCCGGGACCTCTGGACACGGGCCTGCCGCAGCTCTTGGAGCTCTTCGAGTCCGAGCGCGAGCGCCTGGGCCACGCGCCTCCGGTGATCGACGGGCGGGATGTCCTCGAGGATCCGCGCGGTGTTCTCTCGGCCCTCTGCGACCGCCTGGGGATCCCCTTTGTGGAAGAGATGTTGTCCTGGCCCAAGGGCCAGCGTGAGACCGATGGCGTTTGGGCCAAGCACTGGTACGCTTCCGTTGAACGCTCCACGGGCTTCCAGTCCTGGCACCCCCGTGAGGAGGCCCTAGACCCGAAGCTCGAACCGGTGCTGGCTGCGGTGTTGCCCGCCTACGAGGCGTTGCACGCCCACAGGTTGCTGGCCTAGCCGCCGGCTTCACCGACCCCTTCCGAACCTGTCTTCCCTGCCCCGCTTCGATCGGGGCGGAGGCTCAATCGATGCTGCAGAATTTCAATCCGGCCAACGCGGATCTCAAGATCAACATCAACGGCGAGTTGATTCACCGGGACCAGGCGGGCATCAGCCCCTTTGATTCCGCAGTGCAGGGCGGCGATGCGGTTTGGGAGGGGCTGCGCGTATACGACGGCAAGATCTACGCCTTAACGCCGCACCTCGAGCGCCTGCGTAGCTCGGCTAAGGCCCTGGCCTTTGAGAGCATCCCGACCAACGCTGAGCTCACGGCGGAGATCACGAAGACGTTGCAGGCCAACGACATGCGCGACGGCGTGCACATTCGCTTGACCCTGACGCGCGGCGTGAAGGTGACATCGGGGATGGATCCGCGCTTGAATCAGTCGGGCCCGACCCTGATCGTCCTGGCGGAGCACAAGGCGCCGGTCTATGGACAGAAGGGCTTGAGCTTGATCACCAGCTCCGTGCGTCGCTTTCCCCCGGATTGCCTCGATCCCAAGATCCACAGCGCGAACCTGATACAGTCGATCCTGGCCAAGATCGAGGCTAATGTGGCTGGCGCGGATGACGCTCTGATGCTCGACAAGCACGGCTTCGTGGCCGAGACGAACGCTACGCACTTCTTCCTGGTGGATGACGGTGTCGTACGCACAAGTCGATTAGTGGCCTGCCCCGAGGGCATTACCCGGGACACGGTCCTGGCACTCTGTGACCAGCAGGAGATCCCCCTGGATGTGTGCGACTTCTCCCTGACGGAGGTCTACCGCGCCGATGAGGCGTTCTGTACCGGAACTATGGGCGAGCTTGTGGGTGTCACCACAGTCGACGGCCGTACGATCGGCGACGGCGAGGTTGGGCCGATGACGCGCATGCTTTCGGAGATCTACGTGGCCCACGCCAAGTTGGTCGCCGAGCCCGTGCTCTGATGCAGTCTGCTTCGGACTACTTCGATCGCATTGCAGCCGAGTACGACGACTTGATCCGCCGGGCGGTGCCGGTCTACGAACTCATGTTGCAAGAGTTCGCGATCGCACTGCCCGCGGATGACGGCAGCATCCGGCGTATCGTCGAATTGGGCGCCGGAACGGGCAACGCTAGCGTCGTTCTGGCACGCGCCTACCCCGGGGCGGAGTTGATCCTAGTGGACGCGGGGAGTGACATGCTCGATGTCGCTTTTGCACGCCTTGGGCGCGAGCTCCCCGGCCGAACAGGAGCCTGCCTGCGGCGTGTGGAGCGCTTTGAAGAGGTAGAGTTTGAAGCGGGCAGTGTGGATCTTGTGACCTCTTCCATTGCGCTGCACCACGTGCAGGACAAAGCGGCGCTCTTTGGGCGGGTGCTGCCCTGGTTGCGGCCCGGATTGCAATCCGGGGGCGAGGTTGTATTCCTCGATCAAATGGCGGGTGCGGGGCCGCGCACCGACGCAATCCTGAGGGGGCGCTACCGCGAGTTCTGCCGTGCCAACTGCACCGAGACAGAGGAGCGCGAACTGCGGAAACACGAAGAGCTCCACGACCACCATGAGGGGCTGCCTGCCTACTTGGATGCCCTGCGTGCCGCCGGCTTCAGGGATGTCGACTGCACCTGGCGCACGGCCATGTGGGCCATCGTCACGGGTCGAGCCTAGCCTCCTACACGTAACCGGTTCACCGCAGGGCTACTGTCGTTGGAGCACGATCGAGAGCTCGTCCCCGAGCGTGTCCACAACTTGCCCAGCGAAGCCCTCGGCCGTCACGTGTAGGGCGACCTCTTGCTCACTCCGTAAACCGTAGAGTTCAAAGTACCCGAGGCTGTCGCTGAAGCCATCCACCGGGAACTCTGCAATGGAGACCTCGGCGTCGACCGATCGGATGGAGAATGAGGCGTGATCCACCGGCTTACCCTCCGCATCGGCCACCTTGCCAGAAGCTAGGCTGGTTAGTGTTCCCATGGCGAAGTCGCCGATGTCATCCGCTACGAGGGTGGCCAGATCGACGTTGCGACGCGAGAAGCGATTCACGCTCGAGCGCTCGTCGCGTGTCCAAAGGAACAGCACAAACAACGCTGGGACTCCCGTAGTTCCCGTAACCTCGAAGCGGCCAGCCGCATCTGTTGTGCCTTCAAAGTCGAGGCTTTGTCCCCCTGCGCTGAGGGTGCCCTGGAAGACTTGGTTTGCCATGGGACCGGCTGCTCCATCGGTCAGTCGGCCACTCAGCAATACCGTAGCCGGAGCTTCCTCTTGGATATTCGGCGGGAGGGTCATGTACACCAAGAAACCGAACCCGAGCAGGGCTAGGCAAAGGGGCAGGATTAAGGAGCGCATGGCGGGGATTGTAGCGAGCCCCGGGCGGAGATGCGTTCTATTGACCGATGGCTTCTAGAGCCTCTACCAACATCTCGCGGGTGATCTCCAGACGGAAGCTCAGGGGGTCCGTGGACTCGTGAATTGAGATGGTCTGATCGATGCTGATACCGCTGTAGGTGCGTTGGTTGTTGAAACCCCAGCCACCGCGGTTTCCCCGTCCACCTCGGTTTCCGAAGAGGTAAGCCGTGACCTGATAGGAGCCAACTTCGGGGATGCGTTGTGTGACCGAGCTGCGATCGCCTTGATAGCCGCGGTACTGCGGCCGCTCGTTGAGGCCTTCCTTTTGGATCTGGATGAGCAGTTGCGTGTCCGTGCCCAGCAACGAAGCCAAGGCTGGATCTAGGGACAGGGTGACGGGGATGCCGCCCTGGAGCACAAGCGTGCGGTCGTCGCTGATGTTGATGACCTCCAAGGGGCGATGTCGGTTCGCAGTCAAGTACAGGTCGAGACCCGGGTGCGCGGTGATGACTTCGAGCTTGCGCTCACCATCGGAGCCCACCAAGCGCATGTTTTCGGAGCTACGCCACTCGGTATCGCCCGGCAGTTTGCGGGCTAGTTTGATCCCTTCGAGTGGGTCTCCGCTAGAACTGGTGAGGTCCAGGCGCAGCAATCGCAGGGCCGATAGGTCCACCGCGTCCAAACGCTCGTCATCGGCCTCACCGCCGCGGGGAACGTGGATGCCGGTGATGCGAAGGATCTCTTCCCTGCGACTTTTTGATTCAACGATCAAGTCCCAGGCGCCGGGCAGCAAGCCGTCGACTTGGAAGTCCGCCCCGTCGAGGCGCACACCGCGGCTTGTTTCATTGCCTGCGATACCGTTGCGCAGGCTGACGCGCACATAGTTCAGGAGGGTTGAATCCTCGATCAAGAAACTCCCCTTGAGAGTGCCGGCGATAAGCGCCATCAATTCGAGATCGGTATCACCGGCCGTGAAGGGCACTTGTTTGTTGCCCGTGATACCCGGGCCGGATGCCGCTAGGACCGGCTGTGAGGTCCACCCGGGCCAGGTCCTGACTGTGACCAAGCGGCCGTAGAGTTCAAAGCTGCCGTCGTCGTCGCTCTCGGTGACGTGATCGATGTGGGGTGACCAACTGCCCAGCTCAGTCGTGACCGTCTCGTCCGGGTCATGGGTACGTGTGAGCAGTAGCACGGTCGACACGGTTACGCCCCCAATGCCCTTGCCCTTCTCGTCGATCACGTGACCGGAGGCGAGCAGGGGGCGCGGCGCGGAGATCAAACGTCCCAGGTCGTTCTCTCCAGGGACCGGGGCGAAGGGGGTCTCATAGAAGGCCTCTTCACCGGACGTTTCGAGCTCTTCTCCTTCGGCGGATTGCTCGGGCCCCGTGGGCAATAGGCTGAGACTCCAGTGCTGCTCGGGGACCTCTTCAGGCTGGAAGCGCAGGCGGAAGTTGCCCTCCTCGTTAGTCACTTCCTTCCAACTCCGCTGTCCATTGTCGTGGTGGAGAACGGCGTCGAACTTGCACTCCAGGAGTGGCGCGCCGCTAACGTCTACGAGCTGTCCCACCAAGACGGTGGCGATCGGGCCGACGACCAGTTCGACCTCCCGGGCGCCGCCATCCACCACCGGTCCGCGGACCAGCTCAGCGGCAGGGTCGCGCTCCTCTTCGAAGCTGACCTGGACCCCGAGTTCCAGACCAAGTCCGACGTGCTCGAAGACAGCACGTCCGCCCACGAGCTCGCGGCGACCGGGGTTTCGAGCTCCAGCGACAACGCGCGCGAGGCTGTCGTCCATGTTGCGGAGTTGCTCGTCTAGGTTGCTCCCCAACTTGGTCAACAGAACCTTGCCCGTGGCAGCAAAGGCTTCCCCGCCCTCCCCCAGTACAAGTACGGAGATGCGTCCTGTTCCAGGAGCTTGAACTACAACTTCATGTTCGATGCCCGGACCACCGTTTAATTCGTCTAGCGCTGGGACTTCGGTGTGTACAGGTTCCGCCAAGGGAATGTCTAAGCGCATGACATAGCTCTTGCGACCCGTGGGATCCCAACGGTTGCGGACGAGCAGGGCGCCGTGGGTGAAGCGTGCCAGGCCCTCTTCATTTGAGCGACGTTCGGCGATGGTCTGGGAGCGTCCGCGCCGATCGGGTTTGGTTGCCAGCTCGATGTCGATGTCGGCAACTCTCCCGTTCGGACCCTCCACTCGCACAAGGATATCGAAGTCGGGATGTACTGGCAGGTCGAGGACTTCTTCCTCCTCGCCACTGCTCATGATGCCCCCGGCTAGGCCGGGTGCGAAGGCGTAGAGGTGCGTCGTGCTGCCTGCAGGTACGCGCGCGATGCCTTGGTCGTTGGCGGGGAAGCGCATGCTGTAGCGCGCAAGGAACAGATCGAGATCCTCGGTGCGTAGTAGTTGCGCCGCCACTCGGTCTTCGATGTCGTCGTCGGGACGAACCTGGTGCACCGTTGCGCCGGTGACAATGGATTGGTCATCGGCACGTACGACCCGAACTTCGACTGCATCACCATCCAACTCACCCCAGGGAGCAACCTCTGAAGGTTGCGGAGCTTCTGCGACACCGGTGGATAACCGCACCGGATGCGCGTCCTTCTTTTCGTCCGCTAGCCCGACGAGTTCAGCCGAAGCACCCCCGCCATTTCCCACCCTTGATTCGGGTGACACAGCACTTGGCGAACTTGCCTGCGCCAGGCCCTCGTTGAATCCCCAGAATGCGAGGGCAATTGCTCCGAGGAGAATGATCAGCAAGAGAGTGGCAAGGAACTTCATGGGAGCATCTTCAATTCTAAGTCGGTTTCCACATCCTATGGTGCACCCGGACAATTCCCCTACGGGGACATTTCTTCGATGCTGAGGGGGGCACGAAGAACCAATGTCCTAGCAGCCCGTTGAAGAACAACTGCTCCCCATTCGGCCCGTACGACCCGTCTGGTTGCCTTGGCAGAACCACCCGTGCCGAAACCACCAGCGTAGTTACAGCCACAGGTACTGCTGCGTGGGGAGCCTGCCGCCTTGCCAGGCGATCCCGGGAGACCAATCGGGAAGCCGCTGTTCTTCAATGGACTGCTAGCGCCACTTCGGTCCCCCTCGGAGCTCAAGACCAACGGCCTGGGAGTGTCGATCCAAGGCAACTCGGGCGGCTTCGCCGTCCTCCGCGCGCCGGGGGCGTTGTGGCTTGCCACCCTCAAACTGCCAATTGACGATGCGCAGTGTTCCCGCTTTGCGATCGGCCTTTAGGTCGAAGCGCGCAACTAAGCGTTCGCCGGCGAGAACCGGAAGGCTGAAGTAGCCGTACTTGCGTTGGGCCTGGGGCTTGAAGATTTCGAGTACGGCGTCGAAGTCGAAGAGCTTCGCCACCCGCGCTCGATCCCAGAGCAACGGGTCGAAGGGCGAGAGCAGCACGCCTGAGTCGGAACGCAGTCGCGCGCGTCCTAGACGTCCCGCAAGTTCGAGATCCTCAGGTCGTATGAAGCCCTGTTGTTTCTTACCCTCGTAGTCGACCAGGGCACAGGGAAGGACTTGGCCGCGCGCCTGCAAGCGCTCCAGGCTGTCCGCGATCTCAAGGCCCATGTTGCGCAGCCGCCAGGTGGAAGCCAGTGTCCCCTTGGTGGCAAAGCCGTGACTGCCCAGCG
>JBLHLB010000127.1:0-10121 GCA_047618505.1 Planctomycetota bacterium | reverse complement strand
TCCCTGGCCTTGTCTTGCTCTTGTCAGTGCTGGTCATTGGGGCGGCGGCGCTCTCAGCTGGCGTTGGACAGGGGCAGCAAGACCACAAGCCACTGTTGAGCCCGCCCGCTCCCACGACCCTGTTTGAACCAAGCGTGCTGGGCGGATTGGAGGAGTTGGAATGCACTCCGTGCCACTCCGCTGTTACGGCGGAGTGGTCCGCTGGCGCGCACGCCTTGGCCTGGGTCGACACGGTGTACCGCGAGAGCATCTTGGACCGGCGGCGGCCCAAGGCCTGTCACGCCTGCCACATTCCCCAGCCCCTCCTGGTCACGGGCGAGTTGCCGGAGCGTCTACGACCGCGCGATTCCGAGGCAGCCGATGCGCACTTCGGAGTGAGCTGCGTCACCTGTCACCAGGGACCTGACGGTTCTATTCTTGGCCCCTGGGGAGCGCAGACTACGGCCCACAGAAGCACGCTCTCCAGGCAACACCTGAGCGGTGTGGAGGCCGGTGATACGGGCGGCAGTAACGCACTCTGTAGTACCTGTCACTCGACCAACATCGGACCTGTGTTCGGGGTTGCGAAGGACTTCAAAGAGGCGGGCATGGGCGAGCGCGGACTCACCTGTGTTGGCTGTCACATGGCTCCGATCGAGCGCCGTTGGGCGAATGAGCCCGGTGACAAGCTCGGCAGCAAGTTCGGCGCAGACCTGGCTCTTGACGAATCAGTGCCCCTTCGCATCGGTCGCAGCCACGCCCTGCAAACCCCGCGGGATCCTGCCTTCCTAAGGCTGGCCTTCGGTTGGTCCCTTACGGGCGACTCTGGCGCGCGCAAGCTTGTGCTCAAGAACCAGGCGGGGCACCGCGTACCCGGAATCATCGGCCGCGCCATTGTCTTCCAGGTCACAAGTTTGGGTGCCGCTGGGGAGGAGTTGGGAACGGGCGACTTGAACGTCGACAGCTTCTCCTACCTGCCCGTGGATGGTGCCCAGGAACTCGCCCTTGCAGCCGGCGCAGTCGCGGTTCGTATCGTTGGCAAGCACAAGGATCCCCGGGCCAGCCGCTCCGAAGTGTTCCTCGAGCTGATCGTGACCGAGTAGGTGTAACACCTGCTTTGTGGATAGACTTCCCCGGCGCGTCTCCGGCGGTGAACACGCGCGGAGAGTTGCAGCGTCGGGCAGGCTTAATGCACTTCGCACGTAAGCGTTTGGTGCACCGAAGGGCCTTGTCAACCCGTGGACCGGGATCCAATCGGCTCCCCGATACAGTCGGGCCGTAGGTGATAGACTAATGCAGCACTAGGACGCTGTACTGATACTCCAATGTCCGCGTTTCCCCCGGTTCCAGGGTGATCGTCCAGACCAACTCGTTGCGCGGGTTGATGGAGTAGACGCCGGATTCCAGCAGCCGCTCCTCGGGATCCGCATCCGAGCTGAGGAGCTTGCCCGAGAAGGCCCGGCGAATCACCACCGTCGTCGGCACCTTGCGGTGATTGCACACCAGGAGCTCGCCATGAACATCGGGACGGATGTAGTTGCGACGACCGACGCTGACGAGCTCGCGATCGCCACTGACTTCGCTCTCGGAGGCACTGACTCGCACACTCAAGGCTTTAGTTATTCGTAGGGTCGTCTCCTGCCCGGGGTTGACCCAAGTGGAAGTCTGCTGCCCATTGAAGTGATGGCCGTCGACGATCAAGGCCGGCGCCGTGGTCATGGGATGGTCGTAGGGGTTGTTGAAACGTAGTGCGTCCCAGACACCGTCCGATCTGTAGCGCGGGTTGTTCTCACGCTGATACTCGTCGATTGCGCGTCCGTGCTCGTCGCGCAGGTCAGGGATGCGCCAATCGACGATGCGCTCATAGGGCGAGGTCGCTTCGGCGATGGGGAGCATGAGCCGCTCTCCGCGCTTCAGGTCAATCTTCCCAATGGGGTGATAGTGCATGTCCACGCCCTCGGCTGAGGGTCGGACCAGCGGTGCGCTCGACGTCGCGGGCGCGGCGTAGTTCGATGTGATCTGACTGCGAATGTCCCCGCGAGTGTTGTGGCGGAGAGAACTGGAATTGCTCAGCTGGCTAAAGAAGGAGGCAATGTTCGAGCTGCTTCCAAGGAGCGACTGCACGTGTCCGAATTCGATATTGGGGTATCCCGAAATCAACTCGACATCCACGTCGGTTAGATCCGTCAGCTCATTACTAATGACCGTCTTCTGGGTTAGGACCAATAGCTCCGGATCTGAAAGGTCGATGCGGTAGCTCGGCGTCCAGGTCAAACCACGAGTGAGGTAGCTGATCTCGATTGAGATCGGCCCGTCGGGTGCATCAAGCGCGCTCAACTCAAGCAGGGGGATCTCCTTAACCGTGACGATCGGCTCGCTCGGGGCGGCCTCGATCACTCGCACAGAAGCGATCAACTTCGTATCCAAGTACACGCGCCCGTCCTCGGTGTCGAGAACCAGCATGTTCGAGCCGCCCGTCGCCAAGGGCGCGAGCTTCCCAGCTACCGAAGCCACCCCATCCGTTCGTTGCACCACAACCCGCGCGCCCGCCAGGTCCTCCTGAATATTGCCGGTGAGCTTCCGCTCCTTGCTCGTGCTCTCGGTGCGCGTGGTCACGCGGGCTGAGACATCTCCGTCACTTTCGATCCAGAACGTCCCATGGATCGGTGCGGGTACGTCGCCGATGGAATACCTGCCTGGGCCAGGGAGCGTTACGGCGCGGCGTACGACGGTGAGGCCGTTCTTGAAGAGGCCTACATGGACGATGGCGCTGTCGAGTTCAGCGGCGACGGTAGCCTCCTGGGTGTCGGCAGGAGGCAGAAGTGAGGTGCCAAGAAGCGGCAAGCAGATGAGTAGTGAGATCACGGGGGATCCTCCGGTTGGGTCATTGTGGAGCTTCACTATTGCCTAGGATTCGGCCCTGGAACGTCACTGGTGTGCAACAGCCATGGGTATACGGCTTATTGTCAGACTAAAGTCAGCCAAGTGGGAATGCCCTTGGCCGAGCGTCGTAACCTGGCATTCACCGCTCCCCCGATCCCCCCACGAACATGTTGATCACTGCTCCTCTATCCCTGCTATTGGGCCTCGTTTTCGCCCCCCTGGGCGAGACTACCCTGACTTCCGAGATCGTTCCCGAGTTCGTCCACTGGCAAGAGAACGCCGATGATCTGGAGCAACGCCTGGCCCGCCTGACCGTGGAGTTGGAAGATCAACTTGAGTCCGCTCACATCGTCGGGATGGCCATCGCCATCGTGAAGGGCGACGAGGTTGTCTATTCCCAGGGCTTCGGCTTGGCGGACCGCGAGTCCGGTCGCGAGGTCACGCCCGAAACGATCTTCGCTATTGGATCTTCCACCAAGGCCTTCACGTCGGCGACCATCGCGACCCTGGTCGATGAGGGCAAGATGGACTGGGAGGATCCGGTGACCGAGTACCTGCCGGACTTCGAATTGCAAATCGACGCAGAGGGCATGAGCGACGAGGAAGCGGTCGTGACACTGCGCGACCTCATGAGCCACCGAACTGGTTTCACGCGTATGGGCGTGCTTTGGGCAGCGGGGCTGGCGGATCGCGAGATGATCCTCGAGACGGCCATTGATGCCCAGCCCTGGTCGCCCTTCCGCAAGAAGTTCTTCTACAACAACGTGATGTTCCTGGCGGCCGGTGAAGCTTCGGCGGTTGCGGCTGATCAAAGTTGGGACGAGCTCGTAACCGCGCGCATTCTTGAACCGCTCGGCATGTCATCGTCGAACACAACCACGGAGGAGGCCCAAGCGGATGAGCGCCTGGCCCTCGGCTACAAGTGGGATGAGGACAAGGAGGTCTTTGTTCGAGACCAGATGCGCGTATTGAATTCCATCGCTCCGGCTGGATCGATTAACTCCAACGTGCTCGACATGGCGCAGTGGTTGCGCCTGCAGCTGGGACGCGGCGAAGTCGATGGCAAGCGCCTGATCTCGACCGAACGACTGGAGCAAACCTGGGCCCCGAACATCGAAGTCGGTGGTGGGATGGAGTACGGCATGGGCTGGTTCATCGAGAGCTGGAACGGCAAGCGCGTGATCCAACACGGTGGCAACATCGACGGCTTCGCCGCAACCTGCGCCTTCATGCCTGACGATGACCTGGGTTTTGTCCTCCTAAGCAATGTGGGTATGTCGACCCTGCAAGACGCTTCGCGCTCAATCGTGTGGGACGCTCTTCTGGGGAGTCTTGGTGAGGCGGAGCTCGAAGGCGATTCCGCGCCGGCCGAGGACTTGACGCCCTTTGTTGGCACCTACATGGCCAACTTCGGGAGCTTCCACGACGAGGCCTTTGAGATTTTGGTGCAGGACGGTCACCTGGCCCTGGATATTCCGAGCCAACAGGTCTTTGAGCTCCTGGCACTAGGCGAGGACGGGCGCCGTGACTTCGCACTCGCGCCCGGCGTCATGGCGGTTTCCTTCCTGCGCGGCGACGATGACGAGGTCACGAACATCGTGCTGCATCAGAGCGGCCTGAGCTTCGAGGCTCCGCGCGAAGGGTTTGTGCCCGAGCCTGACGGAACGATGCAGGAGTTCTCACGTTACTTCGGCACCTATGAGCACCCCGAGCTCCCCCAGCCCATCACGGTGCGTTACAGCGGCGGCCGTCTCGAGTGCGACATCCCGGGCCAAATGGTGTTCCCGATGCGCTTGCCGAATGAAGAGGGGATCTGGCACTTCCGTGCCACGGACATGATCGGGCTGAAATTTAACGAGGATGAGGATGGTGAGGTGACAAGCGTGACTTTCCATGAGCGCGGGACCAAGACCGAGTGCCCGCTGTTGTCACGCGAAGCCGTTGCGATCCCGACCCTAGAGGAGTTCCTCGCTTTGCGAGATTCAGACGCCGTGGCGGCGAAGGTTGACCACCTGGGCGTCCTGCGCTTTAGTGGCAAGCTGGCCTTGATCCACTCCGGGATCGTTGGCACTACGAAGGTAACGTCCCGATCGGGAAAGGGCGTCTTGACCGAAAACTCCCTGGGCGACTTTGGTTGGGGAAACGAGGGCGCGAACGAGGTGACGGCCTGGAGCACTTCGAGCTTCGACGTTCCCGAGGAATTCAAGGGTTACCGTATGGATGTGATGCGACTGTCGAGTCCCCTCGTGTACGTCGATGATCTGAGGCGACACTACGACAAGCTGAGTGTAGTCAGCGCGGGAGAAGTCGACGGACGCGAACAGGTCGTTGTGCGCCTGGAGAAGGGCGACATGCCCGCTTGGATTGGACACTTCGACGGGGAAACCGGTGACCTTGTGCGTCTCGAAGCCAAGATCATCGCCCCCGGCATTGGCGCCATACCGCAGGAAATAGAGATGAGCGACTACCGCGAAGTGAATGGTCTGCGGATCCCCTTCCACATCGAGAACTCGAATCCGATGGCAGGTCGTACGGTCGTTACCTACGACAGCTTTGAAGTCGGCCTCGCCCTCCCGGCGGGCTTCTTTGATCCCAAGAAAGACTAGGTCGAGCGCGCACACGAAAGCCCCCCGCAGCCTTCATTGTCCTGGGCGAAGCGGTGGGGGGCTTACGACCTTCTGTAGGCTGAGAAGCAGCCCCACCTCTTCCAGCATCCGACCCTTTGAGGGCTCAAGGGAAGTGGACACGAACGACTGCCTTGAGCCCGGCATCTAGTCAGGCATTGAGAGCTTTCCCGCGTCGCAGAGGTATGGGAAGGAGAGCAGCCGTCTGCGAGACGTCCGGTCTCACTAGTCCTCGCCTCGGACAGTCGGGGGGTAGTTGAGATCCTGCAGAATCACGAATTCGATATCGTGTTTCTTGGACTGCCAAGTGCCGGTCTTGAACGGAATTGAAGCGAGCGGGGAAATTTGGCAGCTGTGCTACCGGATGTGCACCGTTCCGATCCTGTCTCTCTGCGGGCCGCGATCACGGAGTGGATGGCCGTTGACGACGGGAAATCCTCTGCCGCCTAGTCGCTCGGATTGAGGTTCGCGGGGCGAAAGCATCCTGCTTGATGTGGGCACGGCCGAGGGAGAGAGCTTGGGGGTGAGGCCGCCTCTAGCGGCGTCGATCTCGTTGGATAGTCCCTGGCATCTTGGCCTCAGGTCTTGGAGATCTGGATAGGACGCCGCTGAATCGATAAAGCGACTTCCTACCAAGCGAGCATCCAGATTCTTGTCCAGGTGCTATTCCATCTTCAATGACCCCCTATCGGCCAGGCTCGGAGTCACACGCCCATCGGGGCGAAAAGTGGGAGGGCGAACTAGAACAGATCTTCCAAGGGCTCCAGCCTTCTGCCCGAGAAAAGCCGTCTGGGCCATGTCAGAGCTGATTGTCGCCAGCGAACCTCACCCCGCTGCAGGTTTGGCGGGCTGCCTTCAAAGGCGCGATAATGGCGCGCAACCCTGTACCTCAGTAGCCTCTAGGGCCTAAGTCATGTCTCAGCTAGCGCCGGTGTCGGTGCTGGCCGGTCCCTTCGTCTCCCCCCCCGGTGCTTTTCGCCCGAGGCCTCCGATGGTTGTTCGTTCCCGCCACTTCGCATACGCCTCCCTTCTCTTGACCGGCCTCCTGGCCTCCTGCTCCGGTGGAGGAGGTGGCGGCGGCGGCTTTGGTGCCGCAGCCGATTCGGATGGGGACGGTCTGCCCAATGCCCTTGAGCTGAGCCTCGGCTCGGATCCCGATGACCCCGACGACCCCTATGTGGGTGGCGACCTGGACGTCGTGGACGAGGACGGTCCCCCGGGAGACGGCATCAGCGATGGCCTAGAGAACTATCTACTCTCGATCGGTACGCCGGGACCGGTGGTTGCTTCCCGAGACTTGGATGGCGACGACATCCCCGACTATCTCGAGGTGCGCAAGAGCACGAGCCCGACTAGCTCTGAGGATCCCTTCCCGTCCGGTTCAGCGGACATCTTGAACCAGTTCGGTCCCCCGTCCGATGACATCAAGGACGGCCTCGAGCGGTTTCTCATCAAGTTCGGATCTATCAGCCCGGTAACGGCAACTTCGGACACGGACCGCGATGGGCTTTCGGATGTTGTTGAGGTGCGCACGGGAACCAACCCCTATTCAAAGTCCGACCCCGCAGTAGGGGAGTACTTTGATGTGGATGAGGACGGAGTTCCTGACTACTACGAGCTATTGAACGCCTACGATCCCTACGACGGGGATCGGCCCGTGATTGGCGGCGGAGAGGATGCAGATGGCGGCGTTCTCGGCCCCGATGGCGATGGCATAACCGATGCCCTCGAGTTCGTCCTCACGGACCAGGGGGCAGCCGCTCCACTGACCGCGCGTAGCGATACGGATGGCGATGGACTGCCGGATTCAGTCGAGATACGCAGCGCGGCGAATCCCTTCGATTCCGACTCTCCCCTAGGCGACGGTGGAGCGGACACGAACAACGCCACGGGACCTGCTGGGGACGGCATTAGCGACGCCCTTGAGTTCTACCTACAAAGGCTCGGTGCCAGCGGTGCGATCTCAGCGCTGACTGATACGGACACCGATGGAATCCCGGACGTACTCGAAGTTCGTTCAGGCACGGATCCCTTCGACGTCGCCGACCCCAACACCTTCTTCCAGGCCGATGTGGACGGGGACGGAGTCCCGGACGTTCGAGAGGTCGCCCTTGGGACCGATCCCTTGGATGTAAACGACCCTGTGATTAACGGTGGTGCCGACACGAATGATGGAACCGGAGTCGGGATGGATCGACTATCCGATGGACTGGAGGGTGCTCTGATCGCACTCGGGGCGACGGCGCCCGTTTCGGCCCAGAATGACCGTGACGGGGATGGAGTTCCCGACTGGCTGGAGAGTCTGCGATTCTCCGACCTGACGGACTCCGACTCTCCGACATTGAACGGCGACATGGATACAGCTGGGGCCAACGGCCCCGCCGGCGATGGCATCTCGGACGCACTCGAGGACGTGCTCGTGGCTCTGGGGGCCAGCGCCCCTGTTGGCGTCACCACCGATAGCGATGGTGATGGAATCGGTGATGCCCTTGAGCTCCGCGTGGGAACCAATCCCTTCAATCAGGGGGATCCGGTCCCGAACTTGCAGCTCGATCTCGATGGAGATGGTGCGCCGGACTACCTAGAACTCACCCTGGGGTCAGACCCCCTGGACGTCAATGACCCCGCCGTCGGCGGCGCCGGTGACAGCGATCTTGACCGCGTCCTAGACGGGCTTGAACAGGCCATCGCTCTCATCGGCGGCGACCAACCTGTGGGGCCGAACAGCGACACCGATGGCGACGGCTTGCCCGACGTCCTTGAGGTTGCCCTCGGCAGCGACTTCCTCGACATGAACCTTCCGGTGGACGGTGGTGCGGACACGGTCGACAGCACCGGACCCAGCGGCGATGGATTGTCGGATGCCATGGAGTTCTACCTTCTGGCGAGCGGCGCATCCTTACCGATCACACGCCGTACGGACCAGGACTTGGACGGTGCCCCCGGTTACCTCGAGGCGATGGTCGGTGGCGTGGTCTCCGATGACAACAGCCCGGTTAGCATGGGCGGCGGCGATACCGATCTGGACGGCGTAACAGACACGCTTGAGCTTGTCCTTGTCGAGCTTGGCGCAACAGGCCCCATCAGCCGTGCCACGGATTCCGACGGCGACGGAGCCCCGGATTACCTGGAGGTGCGCGGCGGGGGCTTGCCCTTTGATGGGACGGACCCCTCCGATATGGGGGCGGCCGATAGCGATGGCGACGGACTTTCCGATGGCCTCGAGAGCATCCTCGCTGCCCTCGGTGCTGGTTTGCCCGTGAACGCACGCAGCGATTCCGATTTGGACAGCATCCCGGATTACTTTGAGGTTCAACTGGCGACGGACCCCTTCGACAACGACATCCCCGTGGCCATGGGCGATGACGATACGAACGACACCACGGGACCGGCTGGCGACACGATCATGGACGGCCTAGAGCAGGTCCTGATCGATGCCGGCGCCACGCAGCCTGTGGGACTCGGTACGGATACCGATAGCGACGGCGCAGCGGACTATCTGGAGACGATCGCCTTCACGGACTTCCTCGATGGCAATTCGCCCGTGGTGAGCGGTTCGACGGACAGCGATGGCGACGGCATGTCCGACGGGGTCGAGTCTGTCCTGATCACGCTTGGGGCAACCGCCCCAATCGACATCTTGTCGGACACGGACACTGACGGCGCGCCCGATTACATCGAGCTAGAGCTCCTCGGTCACCCGGTCGATGCGAACCACCCCGCCATGGGGGGAGCAGGTGCTTCTGATGACGATGACACCCAGGGGCCGCCCAACGATGGCATCTCCGATGCCCTTGAGGCTTTGCTAGTGGGAGCGGGTGCTAGCGCCCCGATCTCGCCTGCGACCGACTCCGATGGCGACGGCCTGCCCGACTACCTCGAAGTCGACATCGCCAGCGGCATCTTTGACGTCAACGATCCGACGGCCGGTGGCAACGGAGATACGAACGACGGAACAGGGCCTTCGGGCGACGGGATTACCGACGCCCTGGAGGCGTGGCTGATCGCGAACGGTGCCACGGGACCGATTACAACCACAACGGACAGCGACGGCGACACCGTGCCTGATTGGATCGAGATCTACGAGGGCACGGATCCGTTTGACGCCTCCAGTGTTCCGACATTCGGCACACGACCCAGGGCCGAGAACGTCAGCGTCACCGGTACGCTCATCATCGGCCGAGAGGTCACGGGCAGCTACACCTACGTGGACAACGAAGGCGATCCCGAAGGTGCCACGACTGTGAAGTGGTATCGCGACAACGTCGAGATTCCCGGCGAAACAACTGTCAGTCTGGTCGTCAACCCCTCGGACATTGGGGCGACCTTGCGCTTCGAGGTGACCCCGGTATCGGACTTCGCCTACCCGGCGAGTACTTCTGTGGGCTTTGCAAGCGCAGCCTCGCGCGTGGTTCCCACCCTTGAATTCCCCATCGGAGAGGGCGGTCCCGGCGGACTGACCAAGGCGGATGGCATAGGACCCCTGGAGCTTTGGATGCGTCCGGAGCAGGGCCTCTCTCACACGATTATTGGTGGAGAAGATATTGTCACCACCTGGTTTGACCAGAGTGGCTACGACAACCACGCTTTCCCCAGTGGCGACAACCCCACCTATGTTCCGGACAGTGGGCTCAA
>JBLHLB010000126.1:0-10178 GCA_047618505.1 Planctomycetota bacterium | reverse complement strand
GGGGATGCCTTGCGGCTCGCAGAAGGAGCCCCTTGGCGGCTCCCTCTTCTCCGGGCAGGCGCGGCACTCGGCCCCCAACAGAACGGGCGTAGCGGGCTGAAATGAGGGCCAGTTCGATGTCCGCGACCCGCGATCCCATCAGCTCAAGGTCCGCACGCTTCGCCAGGACAGCGCGGGTCAAGTCCGCCAGGAGAACCTGCACCTCGCGCGCCTCGTCCACCTCAAGGGCCGCCAGCTGGTTGCCCGCTTCAATGATCTGTCGAGGCTCCACAAAGATGGTCTCGCCGCTCTGCGAGCGGTCGTGCACAAGGCCAGGGACTTGACCCGCGTTACGGGCGCGCACCGCGAGACAAAGGCGCTTGTCGCGGCGCTGAACCTGGCCGGCCTGCCCCGGCGCCATGAAATTTCGCAGGCGCGAGTCCTTGGAAAGGGTACGCATGACGCCTTCGATTTCCTGATTCAAGCGACCTATGTCCCGGCGCAGCTTCTCCAGTCGGTGGGAAGCGTGGTCCTCCAGTTCCCCCTGGAGATCCAGGGCTTGGTCCAGACGCGCTCGAATGACCGATAGATCTGGCATCCCCGCGAAGAGTTCCGCGCAGGCGGGCATCCATTCCCGCCGCGCCGCACCCCAGGTGCTAAGGACCTCCACGCCGCGGATCAGACGCACAACGGAGAGAAGTGAGCGACCCTCAAGAACTCGGCCATAGCTGGCCGCCCGTTGAAGCTCGGGGATCACGTCCTCCCCACCGAGCAGCGTGGGCTCATCCTTCTTGTCCTGACATTCCTCCATCTCGCGGGCCCGGGCCAGGGTGCGGCGCGCGTCGGCGTCCGGCTGGGGCGCCAATTCACGCAGGGCACGCAGCCCTATGGCAGAGGGCGCGAAAGGCGTGTAGAGCTCCAAGACCTGTCCCCAATCCAGCGAATCTGCTCCAAATCCGTCCCAGGGGTCAGCGCTGGGGCCCTGGCTGGCGCCATGATTGGGCTTCTGGTTGGTCTTGGGGGGCTGGCTCATGCGAATGACTGGGGCCGCTAGCGACCGATTTCGACCTGGGTCGCGTGGGACTCTGGGGGACCACTTCTATCCGGTTCGTTGACGAAGCGGGAGCCAGGGATCGGGAAGCTGGCTAAGATCTGCCGCCGAGCATGCCGCTCGCACCGGCCACAGACCCCCACGCATCGATGGAAGATCATCAGAACCACCGCTTCGAGACCCGCGCAATCCACGCGGGCCAATCCCCTGACCCCCAGAACGGCGCGGTCATGACGCCGGTCTATTTGACCAGCACGTACGCGCAAATCGCCCCGGCGGAGCCACGCCAGGGCTACGAGTACTCGCGCACAACCAACCCGACGCGAACGGCGCTAGAGCAGAACATCGCATCCCTTGAGAACGGCAAGTGGGGTCTCTGCTATGCCTCGGGACTGGCCGCTGTCAACGCGATCTGCGACCTGCTCTCCCCCGGCGACCATGTGGTGGCGACGAACGACCTCTACGGCGGGACGCACCGCATCTTCTGTCAGGTGTTCGAACGCTTCGGCGTTAAGTTCAGCTTCGTTGACGCAACGGATCTGGAGGCAATCAAGAACGCCTTCAGGCCGGAGACCAAGATCCTCTATTTGGAGACTCCGACAAATCCGCTCCTGCGCATCTCTGACATCGCCGCCTGTACGGAGCTTGCGCGCTCGCGGGGCGTGACTAGCGTTGTGGACAACACCTTCGCCACGCCCTACCTGCAACAGCCCTTGGACTTGGGTGCAGACATTGTGCTGCACTCTTTAACGAAGTACATCGGCGGGCACTCCGATGCCGTGGGCGGTGTCCTTGTGGGAAATGACGACGGCCTACGCGAACGACTGGCCTTCATTCAGAACGCGGTCGGAGCGCAACTCGGTCCCCTCGATTGCTTCCTTTTCCTGCGTGGAACAAAGACCCTGGCGATGCGCATGGAGCGCCATTGCGCAAGCGCGCAACGGATCGTGGAACAGCTCGAAGCTAGTTCCATCGTTGAGAAGGTGATCTACCCTGGACTGGCGAGCCACGCGGGTCACGCCGTCGCCACGAAGCAGATGAAGGACTACGGCGGCATGGTTTCCTTCGAGCTCAAGGGCGGGGTTCCCGCCGCCAATGCCTTCGCCTGCGCCACGAAGATCTTCATTCTTGCTGAGTCCCTGGGTGGCGTTGAGTCCCTGGTGGAAGTCCCCGTCAGCATGACCCACGCCTCCATCCCCGCCGCCGCACGAGCCGAAGCAGGCCTCAACGACGGCCTCGTCCGCCTCAGCGTCGGCTGTGAACACGTAGACGACCTGCTCGCCGACGTCGAAGCCGCCCTCGCCGCTTCCCAAAAGTAGCCACCGTCGCTCCGGAACCAGATTCCCCAACACCCTCTAGCCGAACCAAACCGGGGCGGCGCCTTGAGCCACCCAGCTCAAAGCGCCGCCCCGCTACAGTTCACCAAATCGCCCACTGAAAACCAGCCCCCAACGCCGCACCCCCACCCCCAACACCGCAACCCGACTCCCGGTCTCAACGCCGTCAGGCGTTGAACCAAAAAGAAAACCTCTCCCTTCTGATTTGTCCGCACCGCGGACAAATCAGAAGGGAGACGTTCTTCGCGGCTTCTCCACCTTGGGTTCGGGCTTCGGCTCCACCTTCACCTCAGGCGCAGGCTCGTCGCAAACAAGCCGGCGCATCACGCAGCCCACTTTGAATTTGACGACCCGCTTGGGCGGGACCGGAACCTTCTCGAGGGTTCGGGGGTTTTGGGCCACGTGGGCCTGACGCTCTCGAACCTCAAAGACGCCAAACTCCCGAAACTCCAGTCGGTTCCCTAGGGAAAGCTCGTGGATGATCTCATCCAGGAAGCTCTGCAGGATCTCCTTCACCACGACCTTTGTCTGGCCGGTTTGATCTGCGATCCGGTTGACCAATTCCCTCTTGGTCGTTGTTACGGGTTTCTGCTCAGTCATAGAACGCAGCGCGGGACGGTGTTCGGGGTCCCGGATCGGTCTGCAGGGCGATTGTGAAACGGCGGTATCTCTTTGTCAAGCAAGTACTTGCGACGGATCAGACCCGGGGTCCTCTACTCCTCCTCCAGCGACCCCGCGAACATCCCCATGAACTTTGGCTCCCCTTCCTCGAGGCGACCGAGCTGGATTCTGGCCATGAGCTGCAGCAACAGCCGATTGAAGTCCACGGTCTCATCCTCCGCCGTGGGTGCCGAGGCCTCCTCAAGAACTCGCTCCCAAGCCTCTTTCTCGGCTTCGCTGCCCGATTGGCGACGCCGCAAAAGAAGAGCCTCATTCACCAAGGGCAACAGAATGCTCGGGTCAGCCGCCGCCGCCCGTCGACTGGCCGCGAGGGCCTTCTCGCCCTTCCCTCGGAGATCGTAGGCCGCAGCGCGCACGAGCTCCATCCGGGCCACATCCTGGAGGAAGTAGTGCTCCGGGTCCATGCGCTCCAGCTCCCCAAGCAACTCCAGAGCCCCCTTGGGCTCGTCCCTGAGTACCCGCATCAGCGCCAGATCAACCAAGCCTTCGGCCCTCTGGGGGCTGGGGACGAGGGGATTGGTAGAAGCTCGATCAAGCCACTTCCCCAGCACTCGGATCGCCTCGGGCCCATCGCCGGATCCCGCCAGCATGTGGGAGAGGAGGCGAAGGGACGGGAGGTGACCCGGGTCCAGCTCAAGCCCCTTGTCCATTGCCGCGCGAGCGTCCTGGAAGCGACGCAGCCGGAATGACCACCAGGCCCGGGCGTAAAAAACCCAAACGCAGTTGGGATCGATCTCCTCAGCCCGGTCGAGATAGTCGAGGGCCCGTCCCCCATCGACCTCGAGCCGCGCCGCCAGGACCCACAGTTCCGGCAGGCCCTGTGCGCGTGCCTCGGCGATGTAACGCTCCCGCAGAACACCCTCCGCGTCTTCTGGATTCTCCGGGGGTAGGGCCGCCCCCGCGGAGAGTCCCGCACGCAGTTGGTCTAGCTCGAGGTCCTGGTAGAAGGCGCGTACGCCTATGTTGCGCGTGTGCCGTCTGACCACGGGTTCTAGGTAGGCAGCAGCACGCAATAGATCGCCGGATTCGAAGGCCTCGCGGGCGGCGCGCAGGGGCACGCGCTCGGGTGCCGGCAAGGCATCAAAGGGACCCGGATCGG
This sequence comes from Planctomycetota bacterium, assembly GCA_047618505.1. Classification (GTDB taxonomy): domain Bacteria; phylum Planctomycetota; class UBA1135; order UBA1135; genus JBLHLB01. The sequence goes on along the minus strand of JBLHLB010000126.1, from coordinate 6,031 downwards.
ACCGGTAGGTACGCGTGCTCCCGCAGGACAAACAGGTAGCGATCAGGAGCAGCGTTCCGAGAACTTTCATCGTTGTTCAAGCGGCGCCGACAGATCCTCTCTGAACTCAGCCGGTAGTCCATCGGGCAACACAAGGCGTTCCTGTCGCAACTCCCCTGTCCCGTCCTCCCGAGCCCACCAAACAGCGCCGCGCGCGTCGATCTTAAGGGGCGGTTGGCCAACTCGCTCGAGGATAGCCACGCGCTGAAAAATGCGCATGTCAAGTCCGTCAACCTGTACGCGCAAGGGCTCCGCCGCGCCGTCAACGCCTGGCCGCAATTCCAACACCTGCAGTAGACCGTCGGGCGTCGTTTCCGTGGTGTAGGTGTGCATGGCAGGGTTGTGCCCGACGGCGAGATGCTCCAGCAATCCGTCGGGTCCCTCAATGCGCACATCGTTCGCTAGGAGAGATTGGGGTGTGATGAAGTACGGACGCCAGGGCCGGATTTCCTGGGGTGTGGTTTCTTCCACGGGATCCGCAACGCAACCGGCCAGGGCCAAGGAAGAGGACAGTGTTGAAGTCAGCGCGAAGGCTAAAGCTAGGATTCTGGGGGTATAGCGCATGATTGAGTCGGGTTGAGACACTTGGAGAGCCTAGCGAATGCCGCAGGCTTCATAGGCGCGTTGCAGGGTTGCGGCGGCCCGCTCGCGTGCGTGATCGGCGCCCTTTGCCAAGAGACGATCCACCTCGGCGGGATCTGCCATGAGTTCTTCGCGCCTGGCTCGTGCGGGGGCGAAGTGCTCCTCGACGGCTTCGTGCAGGCGCACCTTCAGGTGTCCGTATCCGGGAGCACCTTCGCCGCCGACGCGCACGCGTTCACGCCATTCCTCAAGCTCGCCTGCCCCCAGAAACAACTGCAAGAATTGGAGCAGGAGAATTTCGTCCGGATCCTTGGGTTCCGACGGCTCCCGGCTATCGGTGGTTACACGCCCAATAGCTTTTTTGAGCTTCTTACCGCTCTCGAAAATCCAGATATCATTGCCGTAGGACTTGCTCATCTTCTCGCCGTCCAACCCCGGCACTTTGGCCAGGAGAGCGTCGTCGGCAATGCTCGTCTTCGGGCTCACAAAGACATCTTTCTTGAAGGCGTGGTTGAAGGAGCCCGCCATGTCGCGGGTCATCTCCACATGCTGCACCTGGTCCTTGCCCACGGGCACGACGTCGGCGTCATAGGCAAGAATGTCCGCGGCCATCAGAACGGGATAAGTAAAGAGCCCGACATTGGCTTCGATCCCCCTGGCCGTCTTGTCTTTGAAGGAGTGCGCACGCTCCAGGAGCCCCATGCCAGTAACACAGGAAAGCAACCAAGTCAGCTCGGCTACCTGGGGCACATCGCTCTGGCGCCAAAGAGTCGCCCGCTCCGGATCGAGCCCCAGGGCAAGGTAGGTCACGGCCGTCTCGCGCACATTGGCGCGTAGCTGCTCGGGATCGCGCCCCGTGGTCAGGGCGTGCAGGTCCGCAATGAAGTAGAAGTGCTCACCACTCGGGTCCTGGTCCACCAGGTCGACGTGGCGCCGGATGGCACCGAAGTAGTTGCCCCAATGCTGGAGCCCCGTGGACTGGATGCCGGAAAGATAGGTCGTCATTGCTGGTGCTGATGAGCGGGGAAGGCCCCGCCTCTGGGCCAAGTGAGTGGCCCTGGGATTTCACAGGACACGCAGGGTAGCGGGCCTGCCCCCGGGGCCACAACTACGCACAAGCCCTGGGAGCTGGAGTCGTCCGCAACTGGGCCACGCAGGCGAGCCACGCAACCGATGGGTTGCGGTAGATACGACACAGATTCAACGGCGCCCTTGTCTCCCGCCGCAGGTCTACGGACACTTCGCCCATGGGCTTCGAGATCAGCAGGCATACCAGGCGCCGAGGGTGCGGGCTACGACCCGCGGGTGAGCGACCGGACAAATCAGCCGGTGAGTTGGCCGCCGGCTTCCCGGGTCGACTCTCCGCGCTCCTACCCCTAGTGTTGCTCGCCTTCCTCGGGAGCTGCGCGGCTCCCGGCTCGGATATTGCCCTGGCCCCCCTCTGGTCCCGGGCATCGACCGCCGACGGCGGTGTCGAGGTCGAGGCCGTCGCTGGCCTCTGGCGACAGCGCTTCGACGCCACCAGCGGGCGCTTCGAATCACTGACCGTTGGCCCCCTTTACTCACGGGATCGCAAGTCGCCGGAACGGCGCCGCCGGAGCGGACCCTCCGCTCGACCCGAGAGCCTGGGCGAGTTGCTGACCGAGGCCGGCGAAGGCGGAAAGGCTCCCGAGGAGTCGGACGATTGGCTCTCACGCTTCCTGGTCCCCCTGGGATTTTCCAGCCAGCGAGGCGGCGAGAACTACACGATGCTCGCGCCGGCATTCCTGTGGCGCTCCTACGAACGCGTGGACGGCACACGCAGCACGGACCTGTACACGTTGCTCGGACTGGTACGACGCTGGAACGAGAGCACGGGCACTGAACTCTCCTGGTTCCCGTTTATCGGCAGCCTCAACAACCTCTTCACCTACGAGAAGTTGAGGTTCGCCCTGTGGCCTCTGTTCGTCTACGCGGAGCGCAATGGGCAGGTTTCCTATCACATGCCCTGGCCGATCCTGGGATGGGTACGAGGCGGCGGAGAATCCAGCGACCACCTCCTGCCGCTCTACAGTCGCGCCTCGGTAGAGGGCCGCTACAAGCGTTGGTCCTTCCTGTGGCCGATATTCCACCTGCAATACAACAATCTAGGCGGCGGCAGCGAAGAGCAGGAAAAAGTCTGGTGGGTCTTTCCCCTGGCGGGACGTCAAACGCGCGGAACCTACAAGGCCATGAACTTTCTGTGGCCGTTCTTTGGCTATGCCCATGACAAGCGCTCCGGCTTCTGGTCCTGGGACGGCCCCTGGCCTCTGGTGCGAGTGCAACGGGGACCCGGCGATGTGCGGCGTACGCGCTTCTGGCCCATCTACTCGAGCCACTACGGTCAGGGTCTGAGCTCACGCACTTTTCTATTCCCGTTGATTCACCTGCGCCACGAGGAGGGCACGAAGGCCGTGCGGGATTCCACCTGGGTCTTGCCCTTCTGGCAAAGCTGGGATCGCACGGACCTAGAGAAGGGAGAACCGACCGGAGGCAGCGCTTCCTGGCGCAAACTCTTTCCCCTCATCCAACACGAGCGCGAAGATTCCTGGAGCCGCGGTTCTTTCCCAACTCTCGACCCCTTCTGGCGCAACGAGTTGGTGGACCGCCACTACGCCTGGCTCTGGAAGATTTACGAATGGCAGGAGGACGAATCTACCGGCGTGCGCCGCGAGCGAGGACTGGCAGGGCTCTGGCGGCGTGAGCGTGATGTCTCCGAGGATCGTGCTTCCCTGACCTTCCTATGGTCACGGCGTCGCTACAGGAATGGCGAGGAACGGGTGTCGGATCAATCCATTCTCTTTGGACTCCTGCGATGGCGCGTGACCGAGGCAGGTGGATTCGCCATGCTGCGTCCGGCCTTCCCCGGGCCCGGCTGGCCTGCGCGCGCCGGATCCGGAGCTGCCCCGGCACCCTCGCTCCCCGTGGGCCCCTCCCTTCCCGAACCGCCGACGAACGCGCCGCGGTGAAGTCTTCGGACCGCTGACCACAACGACCAATCCACCGCATGGGTTCCCTCTTCGCCATCGTGCAGGGCTTCGGCGCCGCCATCGTCACCAGGTGCTTGGCCGCGGGCTATCGCCTCGAGCTGCTGCTCTCGGCGATCCTGCGCCTGCATCACATTGTTAAGCGCCGCGCGCTGATCATGGATCAGTTCTGGGTTGGCGGCATCAAGGTTTTGCACGTGGTGATCTTGGTGGGATTCTCGATCGGCATGATCGTGTCCCTGCAGACGGGGTTGGAACTGTCACGCTTCGGCCAACAGGATCAGATCGGTTCTCTTGTGGCTGTCTCCATGGCGCGCGAAATGGGACCCTTCATCACGGCCACGATCGTCGCGGCCGCCGTCGGCAGTGGCATAGCCGCGGAGATCGGAACCATGGCGGTCTCTGAGGAGCTGGCTGCCCTTGAGGTTCTTTCGATCGACCGCGCCAGCTTCTTGGTCATGCCGCGCGTGGTCGGCCTGGCGATCCTTTGCCCCATTCTGACGATTGTCTGTGACACAGTCGGGATCATCGGCGGCGGACTCGTTGCACAGTCACAATTGGGAGTCGGCCTGGACCTCTACTACGACTCAGCGCTCAGCAGCCTCAGCTCCCCCACGACCTTCTTCGATCTACCGAAGGACGTCTACTCAGGGCTCTTAAAGTCATTCGTCTTCGGCATCATCATCTCGGTGATTTCATGCTCCGCGGGTGTACTCACACGCGGGGGAGCCCTGGGTGTAGGCAACGCGACGCGGGCAGCCGTGCGTGACTCGATCATTCTCGTCATCATCACGAACTACATGATGACCTGGTTCTTCTACAGCGCGTGAGTTCCACCAAGCTGCCCCCCAAGGACGACGACGTCGTCATCCGCTTCGACAAGGTCTGCAAGTCCTTCGGCGATAAGGTCGTGCTCAAGGACCTCGATCTAGAGGTGCGCCGCGGAGAGACGCTCGCAATCATGGGGCCCTCGGGGATCGGCAAGTCCGTCACCCTGCGGCACGTGGTGCGCTTGATGCAGGCGGACTCTGGGCGCATCATCGTGGACGGACACGACCTGACCAACATCCTGCCCAGCGACCTCTACGACCTGCGCAAGCGAATGGGTTACTTGTTCCAGGACGGCGCGCTGATCAACTGGTTGTCAGTGGGCGAGAACTGCGCCCTGCCCCTGCGCGAGAACACGGATCTACCGGATGCGGAGATTCGCGACCGCGTTACGGAAAAGCTAGAACTAGTGCAGTTGCGCGGCACCTATGACCTGATGCCCCCGGAGCTATCCGGCGGCATGCGCAAGCGTGTCGGCCTTGCCCGCGCCCTAGTCACTGAACCTGAGATCGTGCTCTACGACGAGCCCAATACGGGCCTCGACCCGGAGATCTCGATGTCTATCAACCATCTGATCCGTGACCTGGCCGAACGTCTGTCGATCACGTCGATCGTTGTCACCCACCTCGTCAGTTGTGTGCTCGTCTGCGCCGATCGCGTTGTCCTGTTTGACCAGGGCCGCGTATTCGCAGAGGGCACGCCGGTCGAGTTCCTACGCCTTGAGAACGAACGCCTGCAACGCTTCTTGGCCAAGCCCTACGATTGAGCCGTAAGGGATTTCACGATGAACACCACACGCCAATTCATTCTCGGGCTCTTCTTTCTCGGGGCCCTATCGACCCTGGTCTTTTACACGTTGTTCTTCACGGACTTCACGTTGTTTGAGGAGACGGTCGTGGAGACCGTCTACTTCCCAGACGCCAGCGGGCTCCGTGCGGGCGACCCCGTCATGGTTGCGGGCCTGCGTGTCGGACGCGTGGGGGAAATCGGCTTCAACATGGATGCCCCTAACGAAGAGCGCATCGAAGTCAGGCTACTGCTCGACGTACCGGTCACGCTGCGCACCGATTACCTCATCTCGATCGAGGAAACGACCATGCTCGGTGGCCGTCACATCTCCGTGGAACCCGGCCGCTTTGAGGGTGATGCTCTGCAGCTTGCGGAGGGTCAGAACCTGCGCGGCACCGTCGCGGAGAACCCCCTGGCCGCCCTCGGCGCCGTGGGTGATCTCGTGGACAGAAACGCCGAAGCCTTTGGCAATATTCTCAAGAGCCTGGAGGAGACCGTGGCGAAGATCAACGCGGGCGAGGGCACAGCCGGCCGGTTGATCAACAACGTGCAGCTAGGCCGCGATCTCAGCGAAGCCGTTGCCAGCATTCGCACCGTGGCGGAAAACCTGGCCGTGACCACAGCGGATATCAATGCTGGTCGTGGCGTCATTGGCGCGCTTGTCAACGACGACCTGCTCGTCAGCGACCTAAAGGCAATCGTGGCAGACATTCGTTCCATCGCAGGCGACCTGAGTGAGGGTCGCGGAACCCTCGGGCGCTTCCTCAAAGACGACAGCATGGCGGATG
>JBLHLB010000125.1:0-10377 GCA_047618505.1 Planctomycetota bacterium | reverse complement strand
GCAGGTCGCTGAAGGTTGATTGCAGGCCAATGCGGCCCATCCCCTCAACGAAAGCCATTCGATCCGTGCGCAGAATATGACCGGTGTTTTGGTCATAGTAGATTGTCATTGCCGGCGCGGAGGTGTCCCCAACCCGAATGACTAGGATGTCGCGCTCTTCGCCCGGAAGATGCTGAATGACCCTTGGTTCCGCGTCGAATGCACTCCAGTTCCCGAAGAGAGTGAAAGGGTTCTCCTCGCGCATGGCATCGGCGCGGGCGTCATCGAGTTCGGCACGGGGCTTCCCTGGCCCCACGTACCAGACCTTCTCTCCGTCGAAGGAGACCTGCTCCGATTGCCCGTTCATCTCGGAATCCACTCGGTAGCTGCTGGGCCAAGCAACCGTGGTGGTGCTGCCACCACTGAGGTTAAGGTTCGGCATCTCAAGGGTACTAAGGACGCGAATCGGGCCGATGCTCTCAAGTAAATCCATCCGATAGGTCTCTTCAACGCGCAGCGCGATCTCGTCGATGGCCGGCAGATCAGCAGCCGGTTCGAAGCGGAACTCCTCACCTTCGCCAAGCTTGAAGCCAGTGATCAGGCCCGCTTCATTCCGCTGGAAGTACATGATCACACCCGGTCGATCACGGAACTTCCAGTTGTCGCCACCGGCATAGGTCAGGGCGGCAATGCGCTTGCCAGGGGTCTCCAGGGCTAGGTCGTCCCCATCAAGAATGACCGACTGGTAGCGGTGGCCGGGACCCTCCGCGTAGTAACCCAGGTAGTCCTCAAAGGGCGGTGCCGCCTCATTGGGGTCGAAGGCTTCGCCCAGGAACAACTCCCCAAGAGCCTCCTCCACGCGCAGGCCGGTGATCGTACCGCGCGACTGGGTAAAATAGAGCACGATCGCCTTCTCGTCCGGCAAGACCCAGGCGTGTGTGCCATCCGACCCCGTGTGACCAAAGGCAGCGAGCTCGCGCTTGTCCTTCGTTTCGTCCTCATTCGCGCTGGTCCACAACTGCATCAGGAAGCCATAGCCCGACTCCACATTCGGCATGCCGGTCGGTATGGGGAACTGAAAGGGGTTAGGAACAAGAGCCTTGCGTACGAAGCTCGGGCGCAGCAACCGGCCGCTGCGCGCACGCCCCTTGTTCATCCAAAATTCCATGAAGAGGCCGTAATCCTCCAGCGTGGAATAGAGCCCCTGGGAACCCAAGAAGAAGGGGAACAGAGGCTTATCTTTAGGGCTCCAAAAGCTACTCCAATTGCCACGTGAGCCGACGTACTTGACGCATCCACGCTCGCGCAGGGGATTGCCCTCTTCCATGAGGCAAGCGCTGTCTTCCATCTCAAGCGGCTCGAGAATGCGCGTGGTTACGAAGTCGGCAGCGGTCATGCCGCTGACCACTTCTACCACGGCGGTGAGAGTGTCCGTGCCCTGGTCGCTGTAGTTGAAGTTCGTGCCCGGTTCAAACAACAGCTCAGCCGTGGCCCCCATCTCCGCCACGGCCTGGATGCCGTCGATTGTCGTCAAGTCCGCAGTCATGATCTGCGACATGGACAGCCCGCTAGTGTGCATCAGCAGGTTTTCAATCGTGATGTCGCGCTGGCCCTCTCCACTGAAGTTCGGCAGGTAGGTCGATACCGGATCACTGAGCTTCATCTGCTTGTCCGCCACCAGCATCAGAATCGAGGTACCAATCAAGGGCTTGGTCATCGAGCGTACACAGAAGACATTGCCAGTCCCCATCGCGGTTCCCGCTTCCCGATCGTTCAGCCCATAACCCTCATGCAGGATCGACCTCCCATTCTTGATAACGAGCAGCTCGGCTCCGACGACATCACCGTCATCCACAAAGCTCTGTACCAACTCATCCAGCCGAGCCAGGGCGTCAGGCGAAACACTCTCCGCCAGGGCGCTTGAGACGGGGAAGGGCGATTGGTCTGTCGCGGGTTCCTGGGCAGAGACGCCGAGGGAAAGCGCGACGGCCAGGGCTACAGTGGGGGCAATCTTGGGGGCAATCTTCAACATGATTTCTTCGTTCTGAGGGGGCAAACAGCAAAGGCAGGAGACCGCCCCAAGGGGTGAACTCCCGCCCAGAGATCAGACGGATCATCGAGAATTCGGCGTCCGCACTGACCGGTCCGCCCCTTACGCCAGCCCTGCCCCAGCATTCGCCACTGGGTACAGTTTCTTGAAAGGTGCGCCTAGCAGTCCGTTGAAAAACAGCAGCTTCTCGGTTGGTCTCCACAAATTGCCTGGCAAGGCGTCGGGTTCTCCGCGTAGCTGTACCTACACGGGTGGTTCCGACAACGCAGCCAGGCGATTTGTGGGGGCCGAGCGAGGAGTTGCTGTTTTTCAACGGGCTGCTAGCGCCGCAGAAACTCCCCTTCCTCCACGACACACCCCAAGATCGCTGCGACGCTGGCGTAGACGTCGCTTTCGGTTGTACGCCAGTTGCTCACGCTGATGCGGATCAGCCGCCTGCCCTGCCAGGTTGTGGCGCCCAGCCAGCAGGTGCCCTCCTCCTGGATGCGGGAAACGCAGGCGTCGATGAACTCTGCCTCCACGCGGCCCTCGGGAGGGGCAAAGCCCACGAGGACTTGGTTGATGACGACATCGTTCGGGATATCGGCGCCGGCTTCACCCAGCAATTCAGCGAAGAGTCGTGCGTGGGAACAGCAGCGGGTGACCAATTCGTCCACCCCCTGTCGACCGAGTTCGCGCAGTGCGGCGAAGACCGGTGTGGCGCGGGCGCGGCGGGAACTCTCGGGGGTGTAGTGGCACGGGTCACGGCGGGAGCTTTCCTCGCTCTTGACGAGGTAGCAACCTTCGTAGGCCGTGGCAGCCAAAAGATCGGCTTCTTCCCGGACCATCGCCATGCCGCAGTCGTAGGGAACGTTGAGCCACTTGTGCGCATCGGTGGACCAGGAGTCGGCCAGCTCGGCGCCATCCGTCAGGGCCCGTGTCGCCTCCGCAGCCCGCGCCCATAGCCCAAAGGCCCCGTCGATGTGCAGCCAGGCGCCGTACTTGTTGCAAGACTCGCCGATGGCTCGCAGGGGGTCGAAGGATCCGGTGTTCACGTTGCCAGCCTGGGCGCAAACGATGGTGGGAACGGTACGCGAGTTGAGCTCTTGCTCCAGCGCATCGGCACGCATGCTGCCCTGATCGTCGGCCGGAATGTGCACGGCCGTCGCGCTTCCAATGCCAAGCAGGGCCAGGGCTCGGTTGATCGTCCCGTGGGATTCAGCACTGGTCAAGACACGCAGCTCCGGCGAGCCCGCGAGCCCCTGCTGCCCAACGTCCCAACCCGCTTGCCGCAGCATCTTGTTGCGCGCGGCGGCCAAACACATCGTGTTCGCCATTTGCCCCCCGGTGACAAATCCAACAGCAGCTCTGCGCGGCAGTCGCAGTAAGTCCAGGATCCACTCCGAGGTGATCTCTTCAATCACGGAAGAAGCCGGGCTGAGCACATAGAAACCCGCGTTCTGATCCGTCGAAGAGACCCATTGATCAGCGGCAACCGCAGCGGGTAAGGCGCCGCCGATGACAAAGCCAAAGTAGCGCGGACCGATCGTATCGACCAAGCCTGTGGAAGCCGCGATGGTCAGGTGCTGCATCACTTCCTGCGCACTCTGCCCCTCTTCGCCAAGTTGATCCCCCAGGGCTCGGCGCAGAATCATCGGATCCGTATCCCGCCCGACGGCACGACTTGAAGACTGTTCTTGGCCCATGGGCGGATCATAGCGAGGTGTTGGGGCCCCGCGGACCAGCCCTTTGATTAGTACCTGTGCTTTGTGGTGACCTGGAGATCCCAGGGCGATGGCAGGTCGTGCCTAACCCCGGCTTCGCTCCACTGGCCAGTGGCTAGGTCTTGTTGCAGGAAGACAAGGCCGAGGATTTCCGTCGGGGTTCCCGCTTTTTGCGGAGACCAAGTCACCGCAGCGCAAAGGGACTCTGCTGGAGGCATGCCACCGATGCGCCACAGAGTTCTCGTCGCCGTCCCCCAGGAACCCGGTTCGATACGGACCCCCATGTCCTCGCGGAGCAACGAGAAGACGGAGCTCATGGACAGGTCAGGGGCCACAGACCAATAGGTATCCACGTAGGCGTTAGTCGCTGTCCCGTTGTGGAAAAAGTGTGTCGTGACAAGCTCCTCGACACCGTCCAAATCCAGATCTACAAAGCGCGGTATCGGCGGGTCGTAATAGGCCCGCTGCGAGCATAGTCGAACCCACTCCGGGCTCAGGACTCCGGTGGCAAGATCCTCAAGGAACACGTAGATGCAACCCGTATCCCCCATGAACATGCGCTGGAGATAGAAGTAGGCGTTCGTCTCACGCGGCCCAGGAGCACGGTAGAGCTGCGACAACTGGCGAGCCTCATACATGTCCCCTAGCCCCTTCCCCTTTCTTTGGTCCAGATCCCCTAGGAGCTGCGTGATCTCTCGCGAGAGCCCCGCGGAACCCACCTGCCATTCATCCGGTACCTCGATCTCCTCTGGGGCCGGAACGCGTTCCACCAGGGGAGAGCGCCTCTCCGCGGCGATGACAGGTTCAGGAGACCCGGAGCAGTTGAACGCAAGGGAGACAGCGGCAAGAAACAAGGCGAGCTTCTTCACTACCGCAATCTACTTGCTCCCCGAGGCCATCCATAGGGAGTTGCTAAGTGTGGCTACTCGGGACCACGACGGGCCTCCGTAGTGGCGAAGAGCTGCATCCAAGAGAACTAGGCTCGCAACGATCCGACCCTAGCCCAAGATCGGGCCATGCTCCGTTGTTCGCTGAGGCTCCCTCTGCCTCGGGCCTGGACTCGGTCACTAGCTCGACCCCGAAGACGTGCTGCAAGAGCTCTCATGCCGGGCGTTCGAGCACTTAGGCAGGGTCTAGGCTGGCGGAAGCACGCGGCAACTCGACAATTTAATCGCCGGCGTCATGTACTCCTCACGCACCTCTTCGTCGCCGCAGAGGTCGGTACTCAGGTACTTCTTGTTGCAGTCGGGGAAGACTGTGCCGACCACGTCCCGGCCGCCGCGTTCGTGGCAGATCTTGAGGGCGCCCAGGAAGTTTGCGCCGGAGGATATACCGACACCGAAGCCGAGTTCCGATGCCAAGCGTTGGGCCATCAGGATCGCGTCACCGTCCCAGACGTCGACGATTTCGTCGAGGCCGGATAGGTCGACGATGGCCGGGACAAACTCGTCACTAATGCCCTGGATGCGATGTTTGCCGACCTTCTTGCCAGTTCGCAGGGTTGGAGAGTTGGCTGGCTCCAGGGGGTGAACGGATGCCTCGGGCACGGCTTGGCGCAGGAAACGCCCGACGCCCATTACGGTGCCGCCGGTGCCAACGCCGGCGACGAATGCGCCAAGCTTGTGGCCGGCCGCTGTGCACTGCGCCAGGAGTTCTGGACCCGTGGTGAGCTCGTGGGCAGCCGTATTCGAAGCCGACTCGAACTGCCGCGGAAGGAAGGCGTTCTCGTTCGCGCTGGCCCAATCCTCTGCCTGCTTAATGCTCCCAAGGAAGCCGCCCTCCTCAGCGGAGACCGGAACGATCGTGGCGCCGAAACTCTTGATCACAAGCACGCGCTCGCGGCTCATCCAATCGGGCATGTGAATGCGTACCGGGTGATCCAAGGCGCGGCCGAGGGCCGCCAGGGAAATGCCGGTGTTGCCGCTGGTCGCTTCAACAATCGTCGCGCCCGAACGCAACTGACCCTCGCACGTCGCCACCTCCAGGATATGTAGGGCCATCCGATCCTTGATGCTGCCGGTGAAGTTGTGCTGCTCAAACTTCGCGACAATGACGCAGTCCACGTCCCGGTAGCGGCAGTGGATCTCAATCGCCGGCGTGTTGCCGACCAATGCGTGGAGAGAGGTGAAACGGCCCGCGACGCGGGGAGAGAGGGCTGTCGATGTGGGTGTCATGTCGGCAATCGATGTGGGACGCCGCGGTACAGGTCAAACTGTGCAGATCAAACAGTCTGGCTAAAGATTGGTCGGTCGGAGCTGGCGTGCTTCTCGCGCCAATGGGTGTCAAAGCAGATGGCAATGTTACGCAGGAACAGCTCACCGTCGGGTGTAGCTCGAATGCGCTCGGAAGTGACTTCAACGAGGCCTTCGGCGGCGACGCCTTCGAGCTCCTTCAGATCCCGTGCGAAGTATTCAGCAAATCGAAGCGCGTGCCGCGCCTCGAAAGCCGTGACATCTACGCTGCCGTTGCACATCAGCTCTTGGATCACGGCGCCATGCATGAGGTCCTCCGGCGTCCGTAGAATCCCGCGCTCAAACGGCAGGTTGCCTGCCCGAATCGCACGGCCGTAGTGGCTCAGTTTCTTGGTGTTCTGCAGCATGGATCCGCGCACATCACCGATGGAGGAAATCCCAAGCCCCAGGACATCGTCCGTGGGTTCCACCGCGTAGCCCTGGAAGTTGCGCCAGAGCCGACCGTCCTCTTTCGCCAGGGCGAGCTCGTCTGTGGCCTTTGCGAAGTGATCCATCCCGATCGCCACGTAACCCGCCGCCAGGAAGCGCTCGCGCGCCATGCTGAAGAGTTCGAATTTCAGATCGCGGTCAGGCAGCTTGTCACGGTCAATCCCACGCTGGTGCCCGCGAATCCACGGCACCCAGGCGAAGGAGTAGACCGCTGCCCGATCGGCCCCCATGTCTATGACGGTTTCGATGCTGCGCTCAAAGGTCTCCAGCGTCTGCAGGGGCAGACCATAGATCAAGTCCACGTTGATCCCACCGAAGCCTCGGGCGCGCGCTCCCTCCATCAAATGCGCGGTCTGCTCCACCGACTGCACCCGGTGGATTTCGCGTTGCACCTCCGGTGTGAAGTCCTGCACGCCGAAGGAAATGCGATTGAAGCCGTGGGAACTGAGGGCATCCAGGTGCTCTAAACTCGTCACGCGCGGATCGACTTCAACGGCGAATTCAGGCTTTGCTGCCGGCTCGAAGTGACCGAAGAAATGCCCCAGGAGATCATCCAACTGCTCCGGCGTGTAGTACGTCGGCGTGCCCCCACCGAGGTGCAACTGCGAGACCTTGCGCCTGTTCGGAAGCCGCTCCGCAAGTAAGTCCATCTCGCCCTTCAGGAAGTCCAGATAGGGCGCCGCCCGGTCCTTGTGCGGCGTGATGACCACGTGGCATGCGCAATACAGGCAACGTTCCTCGCAGAAGGGCAGGTGGAAGTAGACCGAGAAGGGCAGGTCCCTATGGGCATCCGCCTCCGCCAGCCGCCCCAAGCCGTGTTCCAGCCCCACCGCCTCGTCGAACTCCACCGCCGTCGGATAGCTCGTGTAGCGCGGTCCCGGCCGGTCAAAGCGCTTCAGCTTGGCGGCGGTTTCCTCGCGGGTGATCGGGGGCGTGTGGTCGGGGGGCATGGGATCGGTGTGTCAGGGCTCTAGAGGCCCATGGGAACACAGCCCTATAAAAAGATCCACAACTCCGCAGAGGAAATACCCCACCCCTCAGGAGACCCTAATTGTCGACCCGCGTGCCTGACTGCCCCGCCAACCAACCCCAGGGCGGGGCTTGGTGGCAGTACATGACGAATCAGACGCCCCTAGGCCAGCCCATACTCTTCCCTGTCACCGAAGTCGTCGTCGTCCTCGACTTCATCGTCAGCATTCGCGGAGAGCCCCATCTTCAGCCAAGCCATGGCCATGGCGAAGTAGCCGACCCAGATGTAGGGGATCCGAATGCCGAGGGCATCGACCGCCGCCGTGATCAAGATCACAGGGATGATCGCCACAACGGCAACCCGCAGGATCCCGCCAAAGCCGAGGCTGCAGTTCTTGTTCTTGACCATGAGCAGGCCAATCGCCGCGTAGAAGAGCGCCTGGATGATGCGATAGATGAAGGTCACGAACACCAGGATGGGGTAGAGCAGAATGATTCCCCAGGTGCCAATGATAGGCACCCACTTCTCCAACCTGGGCGCGTCGACATAGAAGTCCGGCATTCCCTTCAGCTCTGTGACCTTCGTCTGACTCCTGCTCTCTCCCAACGTGTGGAAGGCCGTCTCGGTAAGAAGAAACACCGCCGTTGTTCCTTCGAGCGAAGTGACTTCGCCGGTCGTATCAATGATCGCGATGACCTCCTCGGAACCCTCTTTACGGATGTAATAGGGCTGCTCAGCATCAACCGAAACGCTACCGCCGTTGAGGGTGATGGGAGGCACCTGCTCGATGACGAATGCCCCCTCCTCGTTCAAGAACGTCGACAGCCCACTGTTCAAATTCCACATGAACGGAATCCACGCCACTAGGATCACCAACAGCAGAAGCGCAAAGGTCTTAAAGCCCCAACGCTGTCCAACGTCGCGATAGAGGTCACGGGAAGAGAACGCATGGACGGGGGCAGTAAATATGGAGAAATTCTTCATCGTCAGGCACGGAACTGGTCTCGCGCCGAGTCCATGGACAAAGCGCAATCAGGGGGATCACTGGCGAACTCTAGTGGAGCCTGGGTACGACCGCAAGCCGCGCCGAGCGGCCGAGGGCGCATGCTTGACGGATCGTTCGAATGATTCGGGACGGGAGCACCAACTGGGGTTCGGCGCGCCGATCAGAGTCTCACCGGTGCGGGAGTCCTGAGGCATCCAAAGGAGCGAGCACCTTGGGAATCCGAGCGGAACCGCCGATCCATACGCCCCCCCGATCGTAGGGCGCGCACTACTTCCCGCCACAGGATGGCGTCTGCGCCCACGACTGCTACCGAAGCTCTACGACTGCCCCATCGGTGATGAGCTCACTCGGATAGAGAATCACGCTCTCTCCGGGTTCAAGGCCACTCATGACTTCCGCCTCAAGGCCGTTGCGCACGCCGATAACAACCTGGCGTTCCCTAGCGAGACCGGCCTCCGACACGTAGACAGCCCAGTCCTCTCCCCTGCGAAAGAGCGCGCCCGTGGGAACGATTGTGATATCGCTCACCAGCTCCAGGAGAATCCTGGCATCGACACGGAAGCCGTCGGCCAGGCGACCCCAGGCCTCCGGCTGACCGTCGGGATCGATGATGATGTTGACCCGTTGTTCCTCCACGCCAAGGGCCGACAGTTTTGTGAAGCCACTGGGTTCCACCAGGCGTACGCGACCCTGAAGGAGCGCCGGCTCGCCGCCCCAACCCGTAACCTCCACTGCCATTCCCGGCCGCACCTGAACCGCGTCCTGGGACAGGAAGTCCGCGACGATCTCCAGGGCCGAAAGGTCGCCGACTTCCAACAACGGTGTCCCCGCAGGAAGCGGGCGAGCGCTCTCCTCGAGAATGCGCAGGACCGTCCCGTCGATCGGAGAACGAAGGGCAATTAGGCCGGACTCGGAGCTCACGTCCGGCGACTCCAAGAGAGCCTGGGCCAGGGCGATCTCAAACTCGGCGATGCGCACATGGGTGCGTGCCGCCTCGAGCACTCGCACGGCCCGGGAATGTTCAAAACGTGCGCGATCAAGATTCACGACCGAGTCCGCCTCCAGGGCGATCAACTCTTCAAAGCGCGCGAGCTCTACGGCCGTGTACTCGACATCCAACTTCGCCGTGGCGACATGATCGAGCGCCTCCACCTCTGCCGCCTCGGCCATCCCAAGCTGCGCTTCTGCCTGGGCCCTGCTGCGCGCATCAAGGGGATCGGAACGGAGGGGTTCAAACTCCGCCAAGACCGTGCTATCCGCCTGAACCACGGCGCCCGCATCCAAGGCCACGCGCAGGAGCGTCCCGGCCACCGGAGCGTTGATCGTGTAACGCTCCACAACGCGCGTGTGCCCGTCGTCCCCAAGGGAAAGCTCGAGATCTCCGCGTGTGACTTCGACGGCATCGACCATCACCACGGTCGGCGCCAGGGCACGTTTGACACCAAAGAGCAAGAGCACCAATAGGGCCGCCCAGAGCGCGCGCTTGATCCAGGTTTTTACTTTCGTGTTCATCGTTACGGGAATCTCTGGTAGGTGCGGAGTGTGCAATCAATCGCGGCTCTTGAGAACCTCAATCAAGTCGATGCGATCCAACTTGCGCCATGTGCTCCAACCCGAAAGGAGAGCAGCTACGACAATGGTCAGGACAGCGCGCGCATAGGTCGCCGGCGCAATCACAAAGGGAATGCGGAATTGCTCTGAGTTGTAGCCGGGACTCATAGCCATGACGGCGGAGCCCCAATATCCAATCACAAGCCCCAGGGGAATCGCGATGGCCACCAACAGGCCGAACTCCCCCAGAAGAATCTGCCCCACTTCGCGGCGCCGGAAGCCGAGCACACGCATGCTGGCTAACTCCCGTGAACGCTCCGCGAGGGTCACGCGTGCCGCGTTATAGAGCACCCCAAGGGCCATAATGAGGGAGAAGAAGTGCCCAACGAACAACATCACCCCGATGCTCTCATCCAGCAGCTTGCGCACGGATGCCA
>JBLHLB010000124.1:0-10447 GCA_047618505.1 Planctomycetota bacterium | reverse complement strand
CTCCAACTCCCTCGGCTTCGGCGGACACAACGTCAGCATCTGCATCGGGCAGCTTGACTGACGGAATAGTGTTTGCCCCCGAGTTGGGGAGCGACGCTCCACAAAAGACCCAACGGCTCCCGGCCTACGCCCAACCTCCTGGGCGCCCCTCCGAGACCCCACACCACGGCTGACGCAATGCATAGAAAGTTCAAAGATCTCCTGCACAACTACAAGCGTGAAGACTTTCAGTTGGTTCACCACCAAAAGGACGTCGGTGATATCTCACGTAAGTGCATGGACATTTCCCAGGAAGTGCTGAACAGCAAGTTCGAGTATCACTTCCACAAGTTGCCCGATGCGGACCGCGCGGAGATCATCAATATGATCAACAACTACACGCGCGAAGCAATCCTGCCGCCGATCGTCGAGCGACTCACGGAACGCCAGGTCATGCTCGAGCATCGCCTGGCGGAAATGCAGGGCCTGATCGAGAAGATGCTGTCTGTTCTCAGCGAAACCCCCTCCGCCACCTCCTGATCTGAAGGAGCTGTTCCTCCGATGACCGACTCTCTCCTGAGGGCGCTTGAGGGCGCCGGACAGTCCCATGCTGTTCGCCGCCTCGAGGCCCTCGACTCGGGGAAGCAGGGCCATCTTCGGGCCCAGCTTGAAGCCCTTGACCTGACCCTTCTTGGGGAGCTTTGCGCCCTCTTGAGTCAACGCACTGCGGGAGCCGCCCAGGCTGGCGGGGGCGTTGCCTTCGAGCCACCGGATGTGTTCCCCCTGGAACGTGATTCGCTGCATCACGAGAGGGCCCAGGCAGCCAGCGCGCGGGGCGAGGAACTCTTCGCTAGCGGCAAGGTCGCCTTTGTTTTGGTCGCGGGCGGACAGGCCTCTCGCCTTGGATATGACGGCCCCAAGGGCGCCTTCCCGGTGGGGCCGGTATCCGGAAAGACACTCTTCGCCTTTCATGCGGCTCGCATAGCGCGCATCTCGAAAATGCATGGTGTCAGTGCCCCGTGGTACGTCATGACGTCGCCCGCAAATGACGAGCGCACCCGCGCTGTCTTTTCGGAGAACGACAATTTCGGACTGCGCGCAGAGGACATCACCTTCTTCCAGCAGGACATGCTGCCCGCCTTGGACGAGGAGGGGCGAGTCCTCTTTTCCGCGCCCAATGCGCTCTTCTTGGCGCCCAATGGCCACGGCGGTGTACTGCTCGGATTGCGTTCCTCAGGAGCACTGGCGGAGATGGCACAGCGCGGCATCGAGCAGGTCTCCTATTTCCAGGTGGATAACCCCCTGGTACGCCCCGTGGACCCCTTGTTCATTGGCTTGCATGACCTCGCTAGGGCGGGCATGTCCTCCAAGGTCGTCATCAAGCGCGATGCCGGCGAGAAGGTGGGAGTGATCGGACGCGTGGACGGCAAGCTCGGCTGCATTGAGTACAGCGATCTCCCCGCGGACTTGCGCGAGCAGCGCGATGACGACGGACAGCTGGCATTCGGCGCCGGCAACATCGCGGTCCACTGCCTGGAACGTACCTTCCTCGAAGCTGTAACGAAGGGCGACCTGGCCCTGCCCTGGCACGTGGCCAAGAAGCAGATGAAAGTCTGCGGCGAAGACGGACAGGCAACGGAGGTCACGGGGTTTAAGTTCGAGACCTTCGTCTTCGATGCACTCTCCAGTTCCGAGAAGAGCGTCACACTCGAAGTCGATCGCAGCCTGGAGTTCAGCCCCGTGAAGAACGCCCAAGGTGAGGATTCGCCGGCGAGCTGCAAACGCGACCTCTGCGGGCTGTTCTCCGAATGGGCCAGGAAGGCTGGGCTTGAGCTACCTCCTAAGGACAGCGATGGACTCCATCCCGTCGAAGTCGACCCCCTCTATGCAGAGAACGAAGCAGAGTTCCTGGCACGCACCAATCACGTGCACCGTGAACACGATGGCGGACACCACTACCAGGGCTGAAACATCGACCCAGGCCTCGGTGCCTGTCGACACCTCCCAGGCCGTCGTGTGCGTCCTTGGTGGGGGTCGCTCGGGCGAACGCGAGATCTCACTCCTAACCCAAGCAGCGGTCATTGATGCCCTGGGCTCGCCGCTACTTCAGCAGCGTCCGCGGAAGGTCCGCCCCATGGAGGTTCTGCCCGACGGCCGCTGGGAGGTGGACGGCCAAGCCCTGCTGCCCGGCGCTGCCCTGGAGGCCCTCGCTGAAGTCGATGTCTTCTTCCTGGCGCTCCACGGTGGCGAGGGGGAAGACGGAACACTGCAGGGTCTCTTCGACGCCAACGAGCGCGCCTACACAGGCAGCGGCGTGACCGCCTCGGCCGTGGCAATGGATAAGTCCTTCGCTCGCATCCTTGCGACCGATGCTGGCCTCCTGGTTCCGCCGGGTTTAACCGTCAATCGAGCACAGTGGAGCGAGGACCCGGGAGGTCTGCGGGAGCGAATTGCATCCCTGGCGACGTCCACCGAGGACGGCGCGAGTTGGTTCGTTAAACCCCGCTCCGGCGGTTCCTCCGTCGCCACGACGTGGATACGGAACAGGGATGCCCTGGGCGCTGACCTCGGGGTCGCCCTGGCAGCGGTCTTCGCTGAGGGCGACGAGGCCCTCGTGGAACTCGGAATCGAAGGCATCGAGGTTTCCGTGGGCGTCATCACGGAACCCGCCGTGGGTCGTGGTATTGGACAGGAGCGCGTTCTCCTGCCCATCGAAATCCAACCCCACGCGGAGCACTTCTTCGACTACGACGAGAAGTACACCGCGGGTGGAGCCATCGAGGTCTGCCCGCCGAGCAGCCTGGGGGAGGCCACCATCCAGGAGCTGCAAGACCTAAGCCTGCGGGCTCATCACACCCTGCGCTGTTGCGGTCATACCCGCACCGACTTCATGGTGCCAACGAGCGGTTCAGACCGGCGTCCGGTCTTCCTGGAGACGAACACCCTACCGGGCCTGACGGAGCGCTCGCTCCTCCCCCAGGAAGCCGCCGCTGAGGGCATCGACTACCCGACCTTATGCCTCTGGATGGTGATCGACGGCCTAGCCCGCGGAGCCAGGCGAGCGAACGGTGTGTACGCATGAGTACCAGAGCTTCCATCGGAGTCGTCCTCGTCGGAGCCTCTGGACGCCTCGGAAGCTTGGCTGCAGAGGTCATCGAACAGGCCCCGGATCTCCACCTGGCCCACGCCCTGACGGGCACTGACGATCTTGGGGAGGGGCTCACTAGGCGCCTCCTCTCTATACCCGCCGGTCTTGCCTTGGACGCCACCGTCGCGGGCCTTGGGGCTGCCCACGGCAAAGCCCTCCTGGGTGCGGGACTACGCACTGTCATTGCTACCTCCGGCGTGACCCCAGGGGAAATAGCGGAGTTGGACTCCCTCGCGCGGGCTCTGGGAAGCGCGGGCCTCGTGGTTCCCAACTTCAGCCTCGGGCTTTGGCTCCTGCAGCGCTTTGCCCTGGAGGCCTCGGCCTTCCTGCCCCAGGTCGAGATCATCGAACGCCACCACGCGGACAAGCGCGATGCCCCCTCCGGAAGCGCCCTCGACACGGCGCGCCAGTTGGAGGCGACAGGTCTGGCCCCCGTTCCAATTCACTCCGTGCGCTTGGAGGGCCTCTATGCACACCAGGAGGTTCAACTCGGGGCGCCCGGAGAGACCCTGACCTTGAATCACGACATGCTGGGCCCCGCGGCATTCGCCCCCGGCATCTTGTCCAGCCTGCGCTACGTCCGGGGCGCCGAGGGCGTGGCCTGCGGCATCGCCCACGCATTTCGGGAGCATCCGCCGAAAGCGTGACCGATGGGGGGGCTTTGGTTACGGAAAGTGTGTAAAGCGCGATCAGAGAGAAGGGCTGGGAAGTCAGCTCCCGCCCGGCCCGGTTGCGCCCCGGGCCCGCGGTGGCTCCCCGTCAGTGGCATTTGCCGGCTTCCGATCGGCAACATTGGACCTCCGCGACCAGCGAGTGGCCCTCCGGGCTTGCACCGGGAGGCAATCGTCGCTCCAATCCTCCGGCGCTTCTCTCCCTTGCCCCCCGACTTCACCCTGTTGGTGGTCATAGGCGAGGGCGCAAACTCAGACGGGCGACGCCGACGAGGTGTTCCCAGACGAAGGCCAGAGTGGCGGAATCGGTAGACGCGATGGATTCAAAATCCATTTCCCTTCGGGGAGTAGGGGTTCAAGTCCCCTCTCTGGTACCACCTTCCCCTTGGAGAGGGGGCAGGTTGGGTGCGGTTGGCTGTACTGAAATGGAGACGACAGCAAGAGTGAATGAGGACCTGGCGATCCACTGCAGAGACTTCGGGCAGACCCTCATGCCCGTGCTGCTCGCTCGCATCGAGCGCCTGCGAAGGGGAATCTCCAGCCTGGTGGGGGAACTTGATCGGCTCGATCTCGCCTGCCTGGTGGAAGGCCCGGCTGCAGAACAACTGGCTAGCCTTCTGGAGACACTCCCGGAGGCCACGGGACCGGGGAGTGCTGCATCAGTGACCCCGCCCGGCGGGGAGCCCACAAGCCTGCTTCATCGCACAGGTTGGTGCCTTGCGGTCCTGGGCAACCTCACGGGGACTGACCTCCTCGGGAGCAGGCGAGAGAGCTGGGGGCCATGGGCCCTGAGCGAGCTAGTCCTCGAAGCCCATGGCTTTGAAGTCGGCACAACCGGCCCCAAGACCCCCGTGGGGCCTCCCCTAGGCGGTCCCCCGCCGGTGGGGGAGCGGCATGTGGCCAGGCAAGTGGGGGAGTCTCTCCTCCGGCAAGTGGAACTGCTGAAGGCCAACCCCCGTGGCCGTGGATACGAAGTAGCCTTGCTGCTCGCCAGCTGCCTGCACGAAACCATCCTCCAACGGCACCCTCTGCGCCCCAGCACACCCAGCCTCCCCAGCCTCCCCAGCCTCCCCAGCCTCCCCAGCCTCCCCAAGGACCCCCTGGTGCTTTCAACTTCGGATGACGGCCTCCATATCCTCCTGACCAGGACAGTCAGTACGCCTGAGCTCCTCGGACGGCTGGCGCCCTTAGCACAGTCATTGATCCCCGGCGCGGCACTCAGCCCAGTCGACTCTCCCCTGGAACTTCGCCTCCCGAAGGGTTGGGTTGGTCAGATCGGGGGATCGGCCTAGGTGGGATTTATCAGTCGCATCCTTGGCCTCGGTGGGTCCCGGGAGGAGGCTCCTGCTCCCGAAGGTGATCCCGTGCGCATCAGTGAGGTCCAGACCGTCCTCGCGGAGATCGCGCCTCTCCTGGCGGCAGACGGAGGCCGTGCCCGCCTTGTGTCAGTCTCTGAAGCTGGTGCGGTAGAGCTCGCACTCGAGGGAGCCTGCGCAAGCTGTGCACTGGTGCCCTTGACCCTAAAAGGTGCCATCGAACCAAAGCTCCGGGCCCAGTGCCCCTGGATCACAGAGATCAACTCCGTCAGACGGCCCTGATCGCCTGACCCTTCTGAGAGGAGAGAACCCCTCCGACTGGAAGAGTCCTCTCCCCGGGGCGAACGTCTAGAAGCTTGCCGCCTCGCTGACTTGAACCAGCTTGAAACTCGAGTCTAGGACAATCGCTTGGCTCGTGACCAAGCCCACCAGACTACCGTCGAGAGGGAACATCAACTGACCAGCACCGGCCGCATTGAGCCCCATGATGTTGGTGTCGATCGTCACCGTCCCCAGGTCCAGCCCCGTGAACAGGGGTGCCTCCAGGGCTGCCAGGTAAATGGCCGACTCCGCGGGGTTGAAAAGTGATGTGGGACCGTAGAGCAGCACAGCGAAGCCAGCGGGCGCACCACCAATGACCGTGGTCGTCATGGTGCCCGCACCGGTCGACCCCGGTCCGCTCAAGTTCAGTACCGGGCGCGTCGGCAGGAGCGTCTTGCGTTCTTTCAAGGACCCAAAGTCTGTCGTGTTGTAGCGCAAGCCGCCCCCTGACTCCGGCTGGAAGGCGCGGAAGATTGCCACGCCATCTCCAACGTCAAACTCAAGGTTACCGATGGTCAGGCCGGCCGAGCCATCCACAACGATGGGGGACACGGATTGATTGCCTTTAACGCGGCGAACTCGGTTGATTCCGCTGCTGAAGTCGTTCTCTGCCATGTAGATGTCACCGGTCACGGGATCAATGACCATGGCGCCAGCGCCATCGAAGCCGGTTCCAATCACGGTAGCGTCGAGCTCCGTGGCGACTGGAGATCCGGTCAAGTCCGCGGCATCGAAACGGATCACGCTATGGTCACCGAGGCTGAAAGTGTCCGAAACGCGGCCGTACACGACATCGCCATTGGCGGCCACAGACAGGGGTCCTGAAGACCCCCCCACATTGGCGATCACGGTTGTGGCTCCACTGACGGTGTCGACGCGAAAGACCTCATTGCCGCAGCCAAAACCACAGGTTGCGGCGCTCACTACAACGCTATTGAGCGTTTCGAAGTCCGCCGCATAGTTGTATGCGAGATTGGTGAGCAGCGTCGCCCCACCGGCACTTAGGTCGATACGGAAGAGGTCCCCGTTGGTACTCTCCCCGAGGACCGCGTGGGACTCATCGGCGGAAGCCAACAGGAAGCTCCCAAAGAGGAAACCAGGCATCGTCGCAAGATCGACAATGTGATTGCCCGAGTCGTCGTATCTCGCGACGACGATGCCATCGAAGGACACGACGTCGCCATTGTCGAGGGTCGCCGTTAGGAATGCCCCAGGGTAGGCCTCATCGACTAGGCCGAAGCCTGCGCTCGGCGTATCTTGGGGAGTGGCGCTTAGGGGAGTGGCACTGCAGGGGGCAGCGGTGGAAATTAGGAGTGCCGCGCAGAGGGCTACGGCGGTGGATATTCTGTTGCGTTGCATGGAAATAGCTCTCGATTTCTTCGTCGAAAGGCTGTCCCCAAGAAGCACGTGAAGGGACCACATTGGTCCTCATCACTAGGGCACCAAACCATCCACCGCGTCGACCCTGGAAGCTACATCCCCGTGCTGGGGCGTTGGCCGGAAGAGTCGTGTGCTGGGTCATGAAAAGTCGGAACCCAGCACGGGCGTTGGACGCTTGAACCCAAATCCCGGGGTCAGCGGTCCGGCACCTGCCGCGGTTCTCCTGACTTGCACGATCGAACAACGACCCCAGCCTTCCCGGGATGGAACGCGAGTTGCGACCGATCTCCCAGTGACCGGTGAGCCCTCCATCAAAGCATCCATAGGAGGATCGCGTCGCTGGTCTAAACTCACCACCGCCTGACAAGCCTGTGATCCCGGCGGTGCACCGATGCACCTTCAGTCAATCACAGGCAAGGCCTGCGGGGGACCGTGTCCGCGTGACACACAGTGGCGGGACCGTGCCGGAATCTCACCGGACTTCCCCACGCGCGGGCGCCTATCGGATACGGATAAGGCTCACACCCTAGCGCGGAAAGCAGACGCCAAGAGCCTCAAACCAATGATTTCAATGCGGACCACACCATCTATCCTTGGAAACTTAGACAAGTGTTCGCTGCGAAGGAAAAGCCTACTGGGCAGGCAGCGGCGCGTGAGGTGTCGGAGGCAGGCGGAATCCCCCGGCCTGCACTTCGATCACGAGCTGCTTGCCTGAGTAGGCATCCGGCCGGCGCTCGAAGGCCATCCAATAGTCATCGCGCTGCGCGGCGGAGATGACATCCAGGCGGTGCCCTAGTTGGCGGTAGAGCTGACCAGCTAGGTCGCCCCCAAGCGGCGCATAGAAACCCACAGTCGTGTCTCCGAGTAGCACAATCGGACTCTCACGATCGGGCACATGGGCGGCCAGACTCTCGCGGGTCAATACGGCCTCGATAGGCAGCAAGACATCCTCCGGGAACGCTGCGACCACGGCGGGGGAGCGGTTGGGAATCATGGTTCTCAGGTCGACCTGAAAGTCCACGCCTTCGAGGGCCGGGCCCTGTCCGAACCAGGGCAGAGATTTCACGACGTGCGCAATCGTCAAGGACGCCAAAGCTGCACCGGCCGGAGTCCAGGCGGGGGTGTCCTTGCGCATCAACCAGCGGGTACCGTTGGGATCGAAACGCTGTTTCGCGAAGACCTCTAGAAGGGGCACACACTCCACACCACGCCTGGCGAGCTCGGCCTGGAAACCGACGGTACCGGGGTTGATCCCGGGAAAATCGGGCGCACCTGCAAGGTCCGGTAGAAGCAACTCGGGGTAAACCTCAAGTCGGCTCGGAACGAGCACATAGAGGTAGTCCACGCCCATTTCGCGCAGATTCTCCGCGCGGGTAACGATGGCGTGAATCGGATGATCAGGGTTCTCAAAGTCCAGGGCGCGCGCAGCCTGAGCCCCCTCTGAAGTCGAGTTCCATTGATGATAGGCGCGCAGGCTCAGAGCGTTGAGGATCCCGTCTGGGGTCGGAATAAACGCCGCTTCGCCAACACTCTGCAACGTCGCTCGCACGGCCCGCAGTACATCGAGTTCATGCCCAAAGGCCTGGGAACGCTCTTCCGCCGCGCCCGTCTGGGACACGAGGGCAGCTAGTCGATCCACCCGTTCGCCGTCCTCTTCGGAATCCGAGCAGCTGCCCAGGAAGGTGAGCAGGAGCGAGCCAAGGAGACCGGCCGCAAGCAGCCGCTTGGACAGCACTCGAGTGGGAAGGGGTTTCCGGGGGGCAGCGGGGCGCGACTTAGGACTTGTGTTCACAGGCATGGATCGAGAATTCCTCTGGGGCAAGGCTAACTCGCCTGGGGTTGAGGGGCCGCCGGATTTTCGGAGACGAATGCGAGGACAGGCGAATCGCTCAACGAACCCGCGAGCCGTCGCGCGATTCCTTTGCGGGTTCGGGCTTCCCTTCATCGGACGGGGAAGGAGAAGGGGACTGTAGAACGCTGCGGACTTCCTCCGCCGCCTCTACGGAGAAGACACCGGGAAAAGCAATACCAACGGCTTCCACCAGGCGTTCGCTGTAGGTCCCGTGGACAGCCCGTCCGACAAAGGCAGCCGTCGACAACTGCACAACAACGGCCAAAATTGCGATGTGGATCACTAGCCCAGTAACGGCGCCAACCACACCGCCACCGACACGATTGGCTAGGCCGAGCTGCATAGCATCAAGCAGACGTTGCCCAAGAAGTCCCAGCACCGTTGCTGCCCCAAGACTCAGGAGAAAGACAAGCAGCCAGGAAGCACCGAACAACACCCGGGCGGGGACTTCATCGCCCCAGCGCTCCGCGAATAGCTCCGCGACCGGCAGACTGAAGGCGCGGGCCAGGGCCACGGCAGCCAAGATGCCCACGAAACGGATCACTTGCCACCAGAGTCCGCGCCAGACGCCGAGCACAATCGGAATCCCGATCACGGCCAACCCAATCCAATCGATGGGGGCGAGATCGGGGAAGGAGATGGCGGCGAATACGGGGTCCAAAACGGGCTCGATAGTTTGGGGAAGGACGCTGGCGATGGACATCGGGTGCACGTGCGATGGGGAGTTGAGCCGGGGGGAGCTCAGCCCGGGCTAAACTCCACCCTAGGGGCCCCACAGGATACCGCACCGGCACAGGCGGTTCCCAGACTCCATTGGAACGCTATGCTGGGGCACTCACCCCCAATTCTCCAAGTCCACTAGAGATCTAAGTGGCTCCCGTGCTGGCGCTTGCCGTGCCGGAGCCCATGACAGCCAGAATGAAGCCCCTAGCCAAACGACTCGAGGACGCCTTGGCGTGCTTCGCCACCCTTATTGACACGACCCCGGAGTTGGTCAGTGAAGCGGCCAAGACCCGTGCGATATTCGCCCAAGGGCAGGACCAAGATGGTCAGCTTGGCGCCCGGCGACACCAGGAATGGTTCCTCTTCGAGCGCCCCAGCGAGCACCTCGAAGGTGTTCCCGTGGAAGCCCTGCGGGAGCCTTGGATGGAGTCGGCCGGCAGTCTAGAGCAGGACATCTATGATGGACTCCTAACCTCCTATGCCAGCGCTTTCCTGGTCGAGGAAGTTGAGCACGGTTCAGGTCTGCTCGCGCGAGACCTCTTCGGCGTTTCCCAATTGGCCGTCCACGAACCCGATGCAGCCGGCGGTCTGGAGGTCGGAGATCTCTTGGTGGGGCGCGTATATCCCATCGGCGGCGAGGGATTCGTGCTTTCGCCTTCGGTGACCTACATACGCGACGCCTCACTAGTCGAAGCTCTGCAACGCGACATCCAGGGATTACGGGCATCGCGCCGCGGCGTGTTGCGCATCCAACAAAGCGAATTGGAGCGCATGTTCTTCGGTGGCGGATCATACGCGACCTCCAATGCCGCCCCTGACACACTCGAACCCGAAATCAAGATCGTGTTGGAAAAGGCGGGACTTTCAAAGCAGGTGGCTGCAGGGACAGTCGCACGCGTGCGCTCTGCCAGCAATGGCGCGGAAGTCACCGAGATACTTAATGAACTCGCCTTCCATACGGACGTCGAACTGAAGAGCGCACGTGATGCACTTTCGGGTCTTTGGAGTGCGAAGCGTACGAACGCTGGCGTAGGCACAGGCAATCATGTTGAAGAGA
>JBLHLB010000123.1:0-10470 GCA_047618505.1 Planctomycetota bacterium | reverse complement strand
CACAAATCGCCTGGCTGCGTTGTCGGAACCACCCGTGTAGGTACAGCTACGCGGAGAACCCGACGCCTTGCCAGGCAATTTGTGGAGACCAACCGAGAAGCTGCTGTTTTTCAACGGACTGCTAGGATCTCCCACATGATTTCCATTTCGTCAATCGCAGTTGCCGCGCTGGCCTGCTTCGCTCCCCACCTGCAGGAACAGGATTTAGCAGTCAGCGGAGCTGACCGACTCGCCGCTTGGGAAACGCACATGGCCCGTGAAGAGGACTCGCCATTCTCGAGTCTCGAGTGGCGGGCGCTCGGGCCGAAGAACTGCGGAGGTCGGATCGAAAGCGTCGACTCTCCCGCCGGTCAACCAAGCATTATCTATGCTGGCGTCGGCTCAGGCGGCGTATGGAAGTCGATCAACGGAGGCCTGAGCTGGGAGCACGTCTTTAGCCGGGAGTCCACCTTCGCTGTAGGCGACGTCACAGTGGATCCTACGGAAGCAGAAACCGTTTGGGTCGGGACCGGGGAGGCGCACCTAGGCGGCAAGTCCTACGACGGTACAGGCGTATTCAAATCGACGAACGGTGGATCGACCTGGACGAACATGGGTCTTGTAGACAGCGCCCGCATCGGAAAAGTCCTCGTCCATCCGCAGCACTCGGACGTTGTCTACGTCGCGGCGATCGGCCGCAGTCGACGGGCGGGAGGACAGCGCGGCGTTTACAAAAGCACGGATGGTGGAGACAGCTGGGAACGTTCGCTCTTTGCGGGCGAACGTGTGGCGATCATCGATCTCGTCATGGACCCCTTTGACCCGGATCGCCTGTGGGCGGCGGCCTGGGATCGCGCGGGCAAGGGCCGCAGCGGCGTCTTTCGCACGCTTGATGGAGGTGGCAACTGGGAGCGCTTGGGGGGAGGCTTGTTGTCGGGCAAGGACGCTGGCCGCGTTGCGCTGGCCGTGGCTGCTTCTGAGCGCGGCGTGGTTTACGCGTTGATGGTGGATCACTCGCCGCCTGGGGAGGGTCGCTATGACGTCGGCGGCGCCCTGTTTCGGTCGGAGGACGGTGGCGACACCTGGTCGCGCACGAGTGCCGAGTACGTGGACACCTATGTGGGTTGGGATTTCTGCGACGTGATGGTCTCGCCAGACGATGCAAACGAGGTCTACGTCTGTGGCATGCGACTGATGGTTTCGCGCGATGCAGGAGCGACCTTCGAGCGTGGCGGCGAGCAGGTCTTTCGGTTACTCGAGCACCCCGGCAAGGGCTTGCACCTCGACATGCACGACCTCTGGATCGATCCAGCAAACCCGGATCGCGTCCTGCTCGGCTCGGATGGCGGCCTGTACCTGTCGATGGACCGCGCACGTACTTGGCTGCACCTGAACAACCTGCCCATTGCCGAGTTCTACACCGTACATCTCGATAACGCACAACCGTTCCGCATCTGGGGTGGAACGCAGGACAACGCCTCATTGGTAGCACCATCCACGACTACGCTGGTGGATCAGCAGCCCGATGATTGGCGCTATGTATTCCTTGATCAATGGGACGGTGGGGACGGCTTCGCGACCTTTCCCGATCCATCTGGGGACGGTACGGAGTACTACGAGCATCAGAATGGTGACATGCGCCGCAAGCGTCCGGGCGCGCCCGTTCGTTGGCAACGTGCCTCCGGGCGTCGCATCACTCCGAGTGCCAACAAGGGCGAGCCTGCGCTGCGATTCTCATGGAACACGCCGCTCCTCCCCTCTCGTCATGCGGGCGGAGTTCTATACTGCGGGACGCAGTATGTGATGCGCTCAACAGATCGAGGCGACAGTTGGCAGCGCATCAGCGAGGACTTGACCGGTGGTCGCGGCGCTATTCTCTCCCTCAGTGAGTCGCCCCTTGACGGACAGCGTTTGGTAAGCGGAGCAGGCCGCGGCCTCATCTTCCTGACCGACGACGGAGGTGGCACCTGGCAAGCAGCGGGCAAGGGGCTACCGTCCGTGCCGCTTCGCTCCGTTCGGACCTCGACCCATCAAGCGGAGCGCGTCTACGTCTGCCTGTCGGGCGCAGATGAGGGCGACCGCCGCCCGTATCTGTACCTCTCGGAAGACTATGGCAAGAGCTGGAAGTCGCTTGCTGGAGAGCTCCCAGTCGAGCCCGTGAACGTCGTCCTAGAGGATCCGACCCAGCCGGGCATCATCTACCTGGGCACCGACCTGGGGGTTTATGTCTCGGTTGATGACGGCGCGACCTGGCTCTCACTTTGCCACGGGCTGCCCACAGCACCGGTGGAAGACATGGGGCTGAATCCTGAGGAGGCGACCCTGGTCGTCGTGACGCATGGGCTGAGCGCCTTCGCCCTAGACGTCAGTTCAATAGCCGCCAAGAAGTAGCGCGTGCAGGGATTCACAAGTGAGTGGAGAAGCACTCAGGAGGGGTACTGTTCTGAACCAGGACACTCGGTGCGCTCGAAAGTACCGATGTGATCCTGGATGGATTCTTGGGCCGCGCTAAGACCTCCCAGGGGAGCAGCTAGAGCCCGCGCATCCACTCAGGCACGAAGCGGGCCTGGTCGGGGTGCGCAAGGACAGCGTCCAAGCTCGCCAGCAAGCTCCCCTTATCCTTCGACAGAGTCCCCGCCAGGTTGAGGTAGTTGCTCGCGTGGTTGGAACGGAAGATGGAGGCATTGAGCTCCAGACCCGCGACGAACTCGCGCAGTTCTGCGACCAAATCGATCGGGGTCAGATGATCGAACTCACCACGCTCGTCCTCTTTGAAGAGCGGTGTACCTTCCACAGGAGTGACGACCAGGGTACTGACGAAGCGCGGCTGTATCGCGTTGACGACGCGAGCTGACTCACGGGCGTGGTCCCTCGAAAGGGCGTGCCCCCCAACCCCGAGCAAGATCATCGTGGAGAGCACCACCCCCGCTTCGCTCGCCTTACGGGCAGCGGCAATCATCTCCTCCGCATCAACGCCCTTGACCAAGTTCTTGAGGACCTCGTCATGCCCGCTTTCGATGCCTAGGTAGTACTGCGTCAACCCAAGCTCGCGCAGCACCGTCATCTCCTTGACCGACCGCACCTGCAGGGACTGCGGCGAGGCGTAGCACGAAATGCGCCGCAGGTTTGGAAAGGCGGCATTTAGGGCCTCACAGAGCTTTCCAAGGAAAGAGGACTTGGCGATCAGGGCATCCCCGTCGGCCAGGAACACCTTGCGCACATTATCCGCCGAGCCCGGCTGTTTACGCACCCACTCAATCTCCTCCAGGAGCTCCGCCAGGGGCCTCACGCGGAAGCGCTTGTCACGGTACATGCCGCAGAAGCTGCACTCGTTGTAACTACAACCCAAGGTCGCCTGGAGGATCAGGCTGTTGGCCTCGGAGGGTGGCCGAAAGACGGAGCCGGAGTAAGTTAGCATCGGAGGTTCAGAGGCCAACAGCGCGCTCGATCAACCCGCCGGCTTGGCATCGGGCGGCGGCCCCATATCGGGCTTGGGCGCATTCGGGTTCGATTGCACTTCCAGTTGCCAGGCCATCATGCGGGCCTTTGCCTGGGCGTCCTCTGCCTCATCGATGCGCTCCATGCGTACATAGGCCATCGATAGACTCGTGAAAGCCAGGGGGTCCGTGGGCGCCAAGACGGTGACGCGCAGGAGGACGGCAAGAGCCTCCTCGAGCTTGCCCCACTTCAGGAGGGCCATGCCCTTCGCGTGCATGGGATCGGACCAATCGGGGGCCGCGGCCAAGGCCTCGTCGTGTGAGGCGATCGCCTCTTCAAACTGGTCCTTTCCAAAGAACGATAGCCCGCGCATATAGGCTGCGCGAGCGGGCTCGGATGCTGTTGTCATAGGGTTACATCACCGGCTCGATACCGAGCTCGCCAAGGCCTTTGTCCGCAAAGTTTTTGCGGAACATGTCGCGCAGTTTATTCGCCTGGATGTCATAGGCATCCTTGTCTTCCCAGGTGTTACGCGGGTTCAAGATCTCCGCGGGAACACCGGGGCAACTCGTCGGCACCTTGAGGTTGAAGACCGGGTGCAGCTCGTGCTCGACCTTCCCGGCGTCCAGCTCGCCCGCCAAAGCGGCATCGAGCAGTGCCCGCGTGTGCTTGATCGAGATGCGCTTGCCTGTGCCATAGGCGCCGCCGGACCAGCCCGTGTTCAAGAGGATGCAGCGCGCATTCGCCTGCTCCATCTTGCCCGCCAGGATGCGAGCATAGACCGAAGGCTTCTGGGACATGAAGGGCGCACCGAAGCAGGCGCTGAAGGCCGCCTGGGGCTCGGTGATGCCAACTTCCGTACCCGCCAACTTCGCGGTGAAGCCCGAGGTGAAGTGGTACATGACGTCCTTGGCCTCGAGCACGGAGACCGGGGGCAACACGCCGAAGGCATCCGCGGTCAGCAGCACGATCGTCTCCGGGGACGGCCCCTTGGCGCCCTCCATAACGTTCGGGTTGCAATCCAAGGGATAGGAGAAGCGCGTGTTCTCGGTGACCGAGCTGTCCATCAGATCGAGTTCCTGGGGGTCCAGGTCCTCCATCTTGCGCCCGGGGAGGGGCGGCACGTTTTCGATCAGCGTGCCCTTCATGGACAGGGCAGCGGCGATGACCGGCTCGGCCTCCTTATTGAGGTCGATCAGCTTTGCGTAGCAACCGTCCTCGAAGTTCGAAACGCCATCCTTTGTCCAGGCGTGCTCGTCGTCACCGATCAGCTTGCGGTCAGGGTCGGCGGAAAGCGTCGTCTTGCCAGTGCCCGAGAGACCAAAGAGAATGGCGCAGTCGCCACGCTTGCCGACGTTGGCACTGCAGTGCATGGACATCTCCCCCTTGTCGGGAAGGAGATAGTTCATGACCGTAAACATCGTCTTCTTGACGACACCGCAGTAGTCGGCGCGACCGACCACAAGGCCGATTCTGTTCTTCAGATCCATGATCACTGCGCGCTTCGAGAAGGTGCCGTCTCGTTCCGGGTCGCAGTGGAAGGAGGGCACGTTCAACATTGTCCAACGCTTGCCTTCCGCGTTCTCAACGCCTTCGATCCCCTTGGGGAACATGTTATGGGCGAACATTGCGTGGGTGGCGTACTCACCGACGAAGCGATACGGCACAGCGTAGGAGGGATCCCAGCCACAGAAGACGTCCTTGACGTACATCGTCCCTTTCTTCTCGTTCAGGTGCGCAACAACGCGCTTGAGAAGGCCCTCGTACTTGGTCGGGTCAAACTTCTTGAAGTCGTTCTTCCACCAGACCTTCTCCTCGAACTCGGGCCACGCAACCGCAAAGGTGTCCTTGACCGGACGACCGGTGCAGGTCGGGTCCGTGTAGTAGACCAAGGGGCCATCGACACCGAGCTTTGTGGGGTACGCCTTCTGCTCGTCGTCGGGCCCATCCATGCGGACGCGGCCGCGATCCTTCGCAATCGCCTCGTGGAAGAGCTCTTCCTTGGTGAGGTCGTACTTGTAGGTGACACCTTCGAGGCCGAAGAGATCTTTGAGCGCTGTGACGTGGTCCATGGTGCAGGTGCTTTCTGGGGCCCAAAGTCGGGCCCAAAGTCAGGCCCCGCTGGGACAGGGAGCGGAAGCCGATAAGGGGGGGAGGCAGGAGGCCAGGGAAGACGGCGGTTTTCACGCCAAGTTCGACCTCCATTCACGTTTCGAGGCGAAACAGGATAGCCACGAGCCTCAAGACCAGCAACCCGGTAGCCCCGGAGCGCTAGTACCCAGGGGTCTTTTAGACAGGCTCATCACTGGGTCAAGGCCCACAAACCCAACAAGAAGGATTTTCCGACGCGAGTTTTTTACGCCCGTGGTCGAAGAGAAAGCAGACAAATGAACACACGAACACACATATGCCCTCGGGACGACTACCCCCTCGTCCCTGTCTATTCCGTCGAAGACCGCAAACGGCGCATTATCGCGCTCTCCTGCCCAGAGCCCTACTGCGATCACATGCAGCTCGTTCCGAAAAATCGGTCCGAGGAGCTCGAGCGGTTCTTCCGACATGAGCCCTCCACAATCGTGCCCAGCATGGTCGTGCATACCCCCGACCTAGCCCACGAAGTCTAGGTGCGTTGACCCCCATGGGGGAGCGCTGTTTGAGGCCGAGTCTCGGTGTGGAATTACCCTGGCCCGAAGGGCTGCTCTCGGTACCACTCAATCGTCCGAGCAAGTCCGTCCTGGAGACTGACCTGTGGGCGCCAGCCTAGCTCCTGTTTCGCGCGGCTGATGTCCGCGCAACTGCTGCGCACATCGCCGGAGCGTGCCTCCCCGTGGTCGGGCTTGGCGTCGCTACCGCAGAGACCCGCCATGGTCTGGTAGAGCTCGTTCAAACTAACCTTCACTCCCGTGCCTATGTTTATGACGCGGCCGGAGGGAACGTTCGCATCCAAGGCACAGAGGTTCGCGCGCGCCACGTCTTCCACAAAGACGAAGTCGCGCGTTTGCTCGCCATCCCCATGGATCGTGATCGGATTGCCGCTGAGCAAGCACTTAGCGAAGATCGCGATCACCCCGCTATAGGGGCTAGTATCCGATTGGCGCGGCCCGAAGACATTGAAGTACCGCAGGGAAACAGTGTCGATCCCGTACTGTCGGCCCCAGATGGAGAGCAGGTCTTCCCCGGTCCGCTTGGCCGCTGCGTAGGGTGAAAGAGGATTGGGATCGAGCCCCTCATGCTTGGGGCTTTCCTCGCTATCGCCGTAGGCGGCAGAGGATGCGGCAAAGATCACGCGCTTTACTCCCGCCCGTCGCGCCCCCTCAAGAATCCGCACAGTCCCCATCACATTCACATCCAGGTGGCGGTCCGGATGCGCAAAGGAGGCCGGCACCGAGACCTCAGCGGCCTCGTGAAAGAGACCGTCTATTCCCTTGCACACTTCATTGCAGGTGATTGGGTCCGTCACATCTCCGCGTAGGAACTCCACTGCCGACGAGCCGCCGATATGGCCAAGATCCAGGCCTGCGAGGTTCTCCATACTTCCCCCCGAGAGGTTGTCCAGAATCCTCACTCGATCGCCACGCTCCACGAGGGAGCGCACGATGTGGGAACCGATAAAACCGGCACCACCGGTGATCAGATATTTGCCCATAGGGAGAGGATATCGGCTCCAGCTGGCGAAAACTCCACCGCGCCTTCGATCCCCATGCCGCGGCCCCCAATGACGGAAAGCATGCGCCAAGAAGCGCGTCCCTTAAAGCGAAGGCGGGCGCCGCTTCGGCGCCCGCCCCCATCGAGTTCCGCGCAGTTCCCCATGTCCCATACGGGTGGGCAAGCCCTCCCGAAGAGACCCCCTCAATCCGCCCCAACGCCGTCAGGAGTTGAACCAGAAGGGTGCCGAAACACCCGGGGGGAACTTGGCCACGCCCCACGCGGCCCTAGGCGGATCGGAGTTCCGGGGTCTTTTGAGCTTCGGGCGACCCATCGGCCAAGCGAGCTCCCCTCAGAACTGCCCGGCCAGGTCATCCGACGCCCCCGGCTTTCCGAGTCGTCGATTCCATGGCCCTGAGCGGTCTCCGGGAGCAATCCGAACCGGGGTTCCAAAAATCGTGAGCTTCTCTCTTCTTCGTGGGACCGGAAACCCTTTATGGACAAGGACTTGGGACCGCCAGGTAGAGCGCCCGACGGTCCCACCCGCCGCCACTAGCGGCCGAAGATGCCCGTGCGTTCAGTCTTACGAAGCTCGGCTTCCTCGGCCCAGAGGATCTCACCGGTCTCTACGTTCACGGCGTTGAGCACGAACTGATAGAAGACGTCCTTGGTGCGCGTGCCGCCCGACTCGATGGAGGAGCCCCGCTTCTTAACGATCGATCGCAAAGATCCGTATATGACGATATCCGCCGCATTCTGACGACCCATGGCCGCGGCCTGGTTGGGGTCCACAAACCCGGATCCCTGCTGGTAGCGAACCTCATCCGCGACCTCGCTGCGCCCCTGGGAGCTGACGACCCAACGGAACTTGCCAGACGACAGGAGGCGTACCTGGATCTTGTCGGCAATCCCGCCGGTGTCGATGTGCTCATCCGTACGGTTCTGGATGCCGCCGAAGACCACGATTACGCGGGGGTCTCCACGGTCTTCAGGGACCTTGAGGTAACTGAGGCCAGTGGACATCAGGAGCGAGTCCACCATCTCCGCTGAGAGGGTTTGCAGGTCCGTTGAGCCGTAGCCGATTGTGACGGTCTCGACGGCATTGGAATCCCCGTAATCAAGGGAGCTGCAGGAAGTGCCCAAAACGAGGGCGCCAAGGGCCAGGGCGGCCAGTCGAAGTGAGTTGAGTTTCTGCATGGTTTTGGAAGCGTTCATAAGATTGGTTGTGTGGGTTCAAGTCGAAGCGACCCGACCCTTGATCTGTGCTAAAAAGCCCTAGCGGACTACGTTTGGGCGGCGGGCCGCGAAGCGCCAGGAAACAGCACGTGCGTCGGGGGCAGTACCTCCCACGGTGTGCGTTTCTCTTCCACCGATGACCTTGGGCGCCCAGCCAGCAGCGGATTGGTAGAGAAAGCCGTTCTGGTCGTACCAGTCGAGCTTCCATTCGAAGGCCAGGTTGCCGTAGCCCTTGTTGAAGAGTTCCAGCTGCGCGTGCAGCCGACTATCCCGGCGTTCGTGGCGTGAGGTCAGCATCTCGAGGTCGCCCTTCAGGGCGCTCCCGCTGACTTCCATGGCCATCTCTTCCTGCTCACCGCCCGTCCAGGTCAGTTGAGCAGTGCCATTCGAAGTGCAACCCGAAAGCCCCCCCACGAAGAGGAGCAGGGAGAGCAGGGCAAGGCCCATGGATTGGGTACGTGCGACTTTCTTCATTGTGTTCTGTGTCGGTTGTCCGGGCACCCTGTGCCCGTGAGAAACGCGTTCCGGCCGCGGGCCGGTGTTCTATTCGTTGGTCAGGGGCAGGCTCTCTTCGAGCCTTTCGATCTGGGGTTCCGCCAGAGGCGCGCCGCCGATCGCGTGTGCATGGAGTCTGGTGTCCAGGGAGCGGGCGATGATGATGATGGTTTCCCCCGGCTCAACTGCATACCGACCGAGATTCAGGGATTGACCACCAATGGCTTCGAGCACCAGGTCAACCTCCCCGGGAGGAACCCACATGCGCGCCGCCTGCCAGGAGGCCGGTAGCGTCGTCCAGGAACGAAGATCTGCCCGCTCGGAAAGTAGGGCGAAGATGTCCCCCGCCAGGCGCCCAGTGGTCCCGTGACTGTCCTCAAGGTTGCGCGTCAACTCGCGCTTGGCCAGCCCGCGTGCCACGGACTTGGCTGCTGTATACAGCAGCCGATCCTCCAGGTTTGCTATGCCGACCTCATCAACGCGCTCGAGCACATCGGTCAGCACCGCCGCGCCGCTAACCGCGTCACTCAGATGCAGCTCTCCCACAAATTGCTGGCGCTCCCTGAAGGAGGGCACGGCCACCGCAACGAGCCCGCTTCGCCCAGGGACTACGAGGCTACTTTCAATTTTGAAAGGAGCCAAACCGACTCCGGCGATCACGACGATGCTGGCAGAATCCGGGGGCAGGGCCAGGGCAGTTCCGAAACGTTCCCGCCACTCGTCCATGTCTTCCGTCCGCTGCATGCTTGCGCCCAAACGCAGGAGCGCCGGCCCCGCCAAGCTCGTCCCAACATTCTTCTGAGCCATGCGGCTGTAGTCGATGTAGGCCTCGTCCGGTTGCCCCAATAGCTCGTAGGCCAGGGCAGAGACGAAGTGCCCCAAACCACCGGCGGCGTACTCTTTCTCGTAGAGCTTCTCCTCCGCCTCAAGCAGGTCGTTCGATAGCCGCGCCTCCACATAGACGTCGTCCAGCTTGCCCAGGGCCAGGTAGGCCAGGGCCATGGAGGCATGCACATAGACACGCTCGAAGCCTTCACCCCGATAGGCCTGGGTGCGATCATTGAGCGCCCATGACCCCAGATTCTCGACCAGATTGTCCCGAGAGAGAGCCCCACGCTCATCCAGGTACCCCGCGGCATTCGCCGCACCCTCAAAGTACTCAATCGCCTGCTCCCAGGATCCCGCGGCCAGGGCCACAGTTCCTGCTTCAGCACCGGAGAGGAACCCCGAGCCGGTCAGGTCCTCGTCCACGTAGGCCTCCGCTGAGGACAGGAAGTGTCCGCTGCGGAAGTCACGCAGAGCCCCTGACGTGCGCGCCGGATAGGAGGCGCACCCTGTCAGGAGCAGAATCCCGGCCAGGAGTCGGACGAGGATCACTGCAGATAGAGGGGGCAAGGGGGGAGGTGTCTTCACGTGTGATGGGGTGACGGCCACGGCCTGGGGGGGGATTCCAGGTCACAGTGGCGCCCCGGGGAGTGCGAACGCCATGCCAACCTAGATCAACCTGTCCCCGGGGGCCCCCTTTACGCAAGCAACTGTCGACCGTTCCTGCCTCTTCGCAAGAATCCTGGCGCCCGGACCCACCCCCGGAGGAAAACCAGCAGCCCACGGGCCCTCGCCGTTCCAGGCTCGAGCCGCCCCCGATACACTGCGACCCACCATGCCTCGCAACTCAAA
>JBLHLB010000122.1:0-10510 GCA_047618505.1 Planctomycetota bacterium | reverse complement strand
CGGAGCTGTTGTGACGCCAAACACGGAAGTGCCTCCAGGCGACGTCTGGGTCGGGGTTCCGGCCCGTTCTATCGGTAAGCGCAAGGCACAAAATACGAAGGATTAAGCCATCGCGCTCCCCCTGGGAAGTGCGCCCTGGCGTCCCGAATCCTTCGCGATCTACACGAACTTCCTCTTCGAAAACACCAGTTAGAACGCCGTCAGGCGTAGAACCATAAGCGATGGGCAGCTACTACAACGACTCAGTCCGTTTGATCGCCGGCACGGCACACCGCGACCTCGCCAATGGGATTTCAGAAGCCCTGGATATTCCCCTTTGCGATGCCAGTGTGGGGCGCTTTCCCGACGGCGAAATCGACATCAAGATCAACGATGATGTGCGCGGAGCAGACTGCTTTGTATTGCAGCCCCTATGCCCACCGGTAAACGAAAACTGGATCGAGTTGCTTCTCTTGCTCGACTGTTTGCGACGTGCATCCGCCGGACGGATCACGGCCGTAATGCCGTACTACGGTTACGCCCGCAAGGATCGCAAGGACGAGGGGCGTGTGCCCATCAGCGCCAAGGTCGTGGCTAACACCCTGAGCCAGGGTGGCGCCGATCGCGTCGTGACGATCGACATGCACGCCCACCAGATCCAGGGCTTCTTCGACATCCCTGTGGATCATCTCTACGCGAAGCCGGTCCTGCTCCAGGCGATCAGCGACTTGGGGCTTGAGAAACCGGTCATCGTCACACCTGACGTGGGGGGCATCAAGATGGCGCGGAGCTTCGCAAAGGCCTTCGGCGCGGGTTTGGCAATTGTGGACAAACGCCGCATCTCGGGCTCGGAGATCAAGGTCGAGCACATGATCGGTGAGGTCGACGGCCGCAACGTCATCATCGTCGACGACATGATTTCCACGGGCGGTTCCATCAGCGAAGCGGCCAAAATCGTCCGCCGTCATGGAGCCAAGCGCATCGTGCTGGCTGTCTCCCACGCTGTGCTTTGCGGTCCGGCGACGGAGCGCCTGGACGCCTGTCCGGCCGAGAAGATCGTCGTCACAGACACGATTCCCCAGCACGGCCAGGGCCCCAAGAACCTGCATGTGGTCTCCGTGGCGCCGCTTATCGCCAAGGCCATCACGAATCTGCACGAGTCGAAATCCCTGAGCATTCTCTTTGATGATTTGGACCTGAAGAACAGGGGCTGAGGCCGGCTGAGTCCCCCTGGGCCTCCCCGGGGCCGCTCCGGCGGAGGGGTTGAGACGGATGGATGGACCTAGGGGGCTTCTCAAGAGGAGCCCCCGGAGGTATGGTCCCCGGCCATATTTACGGCCCGGGACGGGTGCACCCCTGCCCCCAGGCTTATCCCCTGTGTTTCGAACCATCCAGGGATCTAGATCATGAGTGCAGAACTAACCGCAAAGGTCCGTACCAAGCTTGGTAGCCGCTCCGCCCGCTACCTGCGTCTCGACGGCCAAATCCCCTGCTCTATCCAGGGCGAGGACCACGA
Source organism: Planctomycetota bacterium (assembly GCA_047618505.1). Lineage (GTDB taxonomy): Bacteria > Planctomycetota > UBA1135 > UBA1135 > JBLHLB01. The sequence goes on along the minus strand of JBLHLB010000122.1, from coordinate 9,015 downwards.
CAACGTCGTCTTCTCCATCAACGAGCGCGAATTCCTCGCCGCACGTCGGAAGCACGAGCACCTCTTCGACTTCAAGATGGAAGGCGGCGAGGACGAGACTGGTATCGTCCGCGAGCTCCAGTGGGGGCCCTTCTCCACGGATATCATCCACGTGGAATTCCGCCGCGTGATCCGAGGTAAGGAGACCGAGGCCGAGGTCGAGATCGAATTCCGCGGCAACCCCGCCAGCGGCGTTCTCAACCACATTCACTCCCACGTGACAATCCGGGCCATCCCCTCTCTCTTCCCGGACTCGCTCATCCTCAAGGTCGATGGCATCGAAGAAGGGGTCACCCTTCACGCTTCCGACCTGGAGTTGCCCGAGGGTTTGTCCCTTGCCGGTGACCCCAAGCAGGTGATCGCCACCTGCTCCGCCGCCGCCGGCGTGGCCCGTGAAGATGACGAAGTGGACGAAGTAGAAGAAACTCCCACTGAGGCCTAAGAAGGCCCCCGATCCCCCTGGATTCCCCCCGAAGGGGCCAGAGGGGCCCGATGGCCTTGCGCTTCCTGGGCTTGGCCCTAGACTCTTCCGCCCCCAACTGACCCCGGGCCCTGGCCCGCTGGCAGGTGGGGGAGACCTCTCTTTGCGCCCGTTCGCACCATGGACGTATCCGTACGGCGTATCGTTTTCGGCCTGGGGAATCCCGGTTCTGAGTACGAGCGCACCCGACACAATGTCGGTTTCCGTGTTCTTGAACACCTCGCGCGTAGAGAGGGCTTGCTCTTTGACGCACCCACCTCCCTAGGGGGCTATTCAGGACCGTCTGCCTTTCGGTGTGCGCGTTCCTTCGGACCCAACGTCCTGCTTGTGCAGCCGTTGACGTTCATGAATCGCTCCGGAGAGGTAGTCGCTCCTCTCGCCGATTGGGCGGGCCTTGAGCCGAGCGATCTCCTGGTTGTCTACGACGACATGGACCTGGAGGTTGCGAAGCTACGCCTGCGCTCGAAGGGCGGGCACGGTGGCCAAAACGGGATGCGTTCCATTCTTTCCTCCCTGGGGACAGATCGATTTCCACGCCTACGCGTGGGCATCGGCAGATCCCCGACCGACGCGGCGCGTCACGTGCTTTCGCCGTTCACTCCCGAGGAAGAAGTCAAGATTGAGAAGGCTGTCCCCGAGGCAGCCGACGCGATCTTTGACTGGCTTCGCGGGACGGACATCGAAGGCTGCATGACGCGGTTCCACAGCCGCTGGAACGAGGGTGACCAACGATGACGAGCCGGAGTGTCCGGCCGCGCGTTGAGTGCCCGCACGCGAGATCAAACTCGAAGGTGAATACTCTATGACACGCCTCTACGAGGGCATGTTCCTCATCGATAACGACGTTGTGCGGGCCGGTTGGCAGCAGGCTAAGACAAGCCTCTGCGAGCTGCTCACTAAGCACGGTGCCGAAGTCCAATCCGCACGCCGCTGGGATGAGCGCCGCTTGGCCTATCCCATCAAGAAGAAGAACCGTGCAACGTTTCTTCTGTCCTACTTCCAGTTGCCCACGGACGCGATGTCCGCCCTTGTACGGGAGCTGGAACTGGGTGATTTGGTCATGCGCAACCTGATCGTCTCGGCCATCGAGGTCTCGGACGAGGAGCGCCAACTGGCCGCAGAGGAGGACGGAACGGACTTTGTCGTTCCCGAGCCCCCCGCTGATGACGTCGTCGACAAGGTCGAGCGTGAATCAGGCGAGGACAACCCTGCCGACGAGATCGAAGTTCCCTACGAGGCTTCCGCGGGAGCCGATGTACTCAACCTGGATGACGAATAAGCCATGATGCGCAAAAACATCATTCGCAAGCCCAAGCGCCCCGTTATCGAGCGCGACACGGTTATCGAATACAAAAGTCTCGAAGTGCTCGAACGCTGCATTACGCCCCAGGGCCAATTGCTTTCGCGTCGCCGGACAGGTCTTAACGCCAAGCGTCAGCGCGAGCTGAAGAAAGCCGTCAAGCAGGCCCGACACGTCGGTCTCCTGCCCTTCGTCGGCTAACCCTAGGAGGAAAATACCATGGCAAACGTCATCATCCTCCTGCGGGAGAACGTCAAGGACCTGGGACTCATCGGCGACGTCGTCGAAGTGGCCCCGGGCTACGCACGCAACTACCTTCTGCCCCGCAAGCTTGCGGTCTCGGCATCGAAGGAGAACATCCGCTACATGGAGCGTCGCCGCGCACGCTGGGATGCCGATGAGGCCACCCGCGTCTCCGATCTTGAGAAGCAGATCGAGGCCCTGGGCAAGGTCAAGGTGAGCACCGCCGAGAAGGCCGACGAATCCGGTTCTCTCTATGGATCCGTAGGCAACGCGACCATCGCTCGCCTCCTGACCGAAGCGGGTTTCGCAACCGAAGAGAAGGCCGTGCGCCTGCCCGAGCCGATCAAGAGTGTCGGAGCCCACGAGGTTTCCGTGCACGTTCATGGCGAGCACTTCGCCACGATTCAGCTTGAGGTCACCGCCGCCCCCTAGGGTCGCTGGACACCTGATTGGGCGCTCCGGTGCCGCGGACGGCCGCGCTGACCCCTTGGGCTCAGCGCGGCCGATCTGCTTTGTGGGGACAAAAACACGGACAGACCTCCATAGCCGGGGTTATCCACGATGTCTCCACGCTTCCTCCACAGGGGTTTGAAAGAGATATGGCCCGTGAGCAAGGAGAGAGCGCGCGGCACTCGCTCGCATTCACACACCTGGGTATCCTCAGCAGGAATGTCGGAGCAAGAAGTACACGGGCGTACACCCCCGCGGAGTGAAGAAGCTGAGAAGGCGGTCCTAGGGGCCGTTCTCCTCGATCCCGAGATCTTGAGTGACGTCACGGACCTCCTGAAGGCGGATGACTTCTGGGATAAGCGCCACGCGGCGATCTTTGCCAGTGTCCAGGCCCTGAGTGACGCCAGCTCGCCGATCGACTTCGTCAGTGTGGGGGAGGCCCTAAAGGCCCGCGGTGAGTTCGTTAAGGTCGGTGGGGCTGAATACCTAGTCCAGCTGGCCCACAGCGTGACCACCTCGGCGCACGCCCTCTATCACGCCCAAATGGTGGCGGACACGGCGACCCTGCGCGGCGTCATCAAGGAATCGACCGCGATGGTGCGCGAGGCCTATGACACGTCCCCGGATGGCGAATCGGTGCGCAACCTCCTGGATGCCTGCGAGCAGCGCATGTACCGCATCGCCCGCCGCGAGGAAGGATCCGGGGTCGGGCCGATTCACGAGGCTATCCAGGACACCTTCCGGCGTTTGGACGCGGCCACCCATCGCGACGGTTTGACGGGGATCACCACGGGCTTCCTGGATCTTGATCAACTGCTTTGCGGGCTCAACAAGGGCGAGCTGATCATCCTCGCGGCGCGGCCCTCCATGGGGAAGACCGCCTTCGCCCTCAACTTGGTGGAGCACGCGGCCCTATCGCGGCCGGAATGGCTAGACGGCGCCAAGCCGACGGTGCTGCTCTTCAGTTTGGAAATGGGGCGGCAGCAGCTAGTCAGCCGCATGCTTTGCTGCCTTGCCCGTGTCGATGCACACCGCCTGCGTACGGGCCGCATCCCGCCGGAGGATCGCACGGAGTTGACCAACGCTGCCGAGGTCCTAGGCCAGTCGAACATCTTCATCGATGACAGTTCTGCCCTCTCGATGATGTCCCTTCGCAGCCGCGCGCGACGCCTAAAGGCGAAGCAGGGGCTCGAGCTAATCGTGGTGGATTACCTCCAGCTTTTGACTTTCCCCAAGTCCGAGAACCGGCTGCAGGAAATCAGCAATATCTCGCGCTCCCTCAAGGGGCTTTCGCGGGAGCTCGATGTGCCCGTTGTGGCCCTGGCGCAGCTTTCCCGTGCCGTAGAGATGCGGGATCCGCCTCGGCCTCAGTTAGCGGACCTGCGTGAGTCGGGCTCGATCGAGCAGGACGCCGATGTCGTGATGCTCCTCTATCGGGCGGATTACTACCCCAAGTACCGTGATGAGGAGAACCTCGGGGTAGCCGAGATTATTGTCGCCAAGCAGCGAAACGGGCCCACCGGCGACGTGCGCCTACAGTTCTTCAACACCATGATGCGCTTCGAGGACCGGGCTCCGAACATTACAGAGGCGATCACCCTGTAGTTCGACTCGTGCTTTGAATCGGAGCAGGCCATGGCGCCGGGGCCCCTGGCTTTGCACCATGCCCCTCTGGCCAGCCCTCTTGGCCTGCCCTCACGGTGGCTCCTTCGTATGCACTACCTGTCCAGCGACCTCCCCGCGAAATGAGCCGTTTCCTTCAACTGTGGTCCAGCCCATTGAGAATCCTCCCTGGACTCCTCCTAGGCATTCTCCTGCTGCCCCTAATGGGGGGGGGTCCCCTCGCTGCCCAGGATGGAGTCGATCCCGCCGGTGGTGACGCGACTGCATCCCAGGAGCTCTTCGTGGTCTCTGTCGAAGTGGAGGGGTTGGCTCGCATCGACCGGGACGACTTGCTGGCGATCTTGGGATTGGAACTGAACCAACCCTTGGACCTGGAAGCGGTGGATCGTGGCATCAAGCTGGTTTGGAGCACCTACCGTGCGCGCGTCTCGACCTACGCGCGCGGAGTTGAGACAGACGGTGTCCAGGGCCTTCAGGTCCTTGTGCAGGTTGAGGAGTTGCCCGGCGACCTCGAGCCGCGATTTGTTGGCAACCGCAAATTCGATTCCATCGAGGTGCGCAACGCCGCTGGACTTGGGTCCTCTGAGGCCGTGTACCTGGATCAGATCCCTCGCATCATCCGACGATTGACTGACGCTTACCGGAAGGAGGGCTACTACTTCGTCGAGGTACGTGATGTCGTGCGCCTCGGTAGTGTCGATCCCCAATCGGGGGCATTGATCGCTCCCGACCTGATCTTCGAGATCCAGGAAGGTCCGCGTGTGCGAGTGCGCGAACTGTCCGTTGCGGGCAACGAGACACTACCGGATCGACGCGTCGCGCTGATCTTCAAGCGAGGGCTGAAACGCATTGCTGACACGCAGCTCGGCGCCCCCTGGTTCTTCGGTTGGTTTGCCGACGATTTCGTCCGCGAGGAACTCGACGCCGATCTCCTGGCTATGCGCCAAGTCTACCGGGACCTCGGCTACCTTGATGCCATCGTCGACCTTGAGTCTCTGGACTTCTCCCGCGACCGCAAGTGGGTGACGATCAATGTCGTCGTTGATGAGGGCCCTCTCTACACGGTGGGTGCCGTCACGATCGAGGCTGTCGAAGCTACGGGGACTCAGGATCCGAACGCCGAAGTCTTTCGCCCCGTTGACCTTGCGATCGAAGAGGCGGAACTCCTGGAGTTGATCGAGCTCTCTTCCGGCGACGCCTTCGAGAGCACCACCGTGCGCCGCGACCGTGGCATCTTGCAGCGTCGCTTTGGGGAGGACGGATACATCGCCCACAGTTCTCTGCCGAGTGTCGATCGCTGGCAATGGATCGATCACGAGGTCGTCGTGGATCCCGACAAGCCCGTCGTCTACGTAACCTATCGTCTGGTTCAGGGCCGCCAGACCTACGTGCGCGAGATCCGTATCCAGGGCAACCTGTACACCCAGGACCGCGTGGTTCGGCGCAGAATCACAGTCGACGAGGGTGAATTGGTCGACCCCAACGAGGTTGAAGCTTCCCGGCGGCGCATCCAACAGACCGGCTTCTTCTCGGATCAACGTAACGTTCTGGAGCACCGCGAACCGGACTACTTCTTCGTCGAAACGGACGATCCCGCCTGGAAGGATTTGGTCTATCGCGTGGAAGAAGGACAGGTTCTGACCTTCAATGTTTCGGGTGGCCTCAGCAGCAACCTAGGCGCCTTCGGAATCGTCTCCTACTCCCAGCGCAACTTCGACATCTCGCGACTTCCGCGTTCCCCCCTGACCTTGATCAGTGACGTGGCCGAGCGCCGCGCTTTCCACGGTGCCGGACAGGAACTGCGCATCGAGGCTTCTCCCGGAACGCGCATCTCCTTCTTCAACATTCTCTACCGCGAGCCGGACATCTTCGGTTTGCATAGAGATCGCATAAGTATGACGGTGCGCGCTAGTAAGCGCCTGCGCGTCTACCGCTCGCACGATGAAGAGCGCGAGTCCTATTCCCTGCAGTTCGGTCGCCAGGTCGGACCCGATTCCTCGGTCTACTTCGGCTACACCGTCGGTTCGGTGAACGTGGACGACATCGATGGGGGTGGGGAACCGACTAGCGGCGATCCCTTGACCGTGCCGCGTTTCCTGAAGGATCAGGAGGGCGAGAGCCAGTTGGCCTCCCTCGACTTCGGTTACCGCATGGCCACCGTGGACAACAATCGCAGTCCGCGCAACGGCATGAAGTTCTCCTGGAATAACGAGCTTCAGCTCGAAGCCGTCGGTAGCGACTACGACTACTTGAAGACGCAGTTCTCCTACAACTACTACGACGAGTTCGGAGACGAGGAGAGCCTCGAGATCCAGGATCGCTGGCACTTCGAATTCGCCGGTGGAGTTTCGACGCCCTTCGGCGACACCGAGAACGTGCCCTACAGTGAGCGCTTCTTCCTCGGCGGCCAAAGTCGCATGCGGGGCTTCCGCTTCCGCGGTGTTGGCCCCAACCAAAACAACTTTCCGATCGGTGGTGAGACCAGCCTCTTCACCTCCTTTGAGTACCGCCGCCCCTTGGTGACTGCAACTCAGCCGGGCACCTACCGCGAGATAGAAACCCTGCACTGGGGCGCCTTTGCAGACGTTGGAGTGCTTGGGGCCGAGGACTTCGACTTTGAGACCGATGAGGTGCGCGCCTCCATCGGCCTGCTCTTCGGACTCTCGGTGCCCCTACCCATCTCTTTCTCTGTGGGCTTCCCGGTCAAGGAAGGCGACGGCGACCGCGAACAGCGCATCGGCTTCTCCATCGGCTTCTGATTTCGGGGCAAGTTTCTGGGCCCCCCACTGGATCCGCTTCGAGGGCGAGAAGAGTTGCGGGGCCAACCTCTCGCTGGGATGAACTGACTCTGTCCACCCCTGCCATGCCGATGAGCGTTGACTCACGGCGGGTGGAACACTAGAAAACAGGCTGCGATCTCGGCGTCCACGGGCGCTAGGACACCAGAGATCGCCCCCTCCCCCAGTTTGGGGGCGCCACATAACCCCCAGGGAGCCATGCCGCACCGTAGGTAGGCCCCAGGAGCCCAGATGGGCCTCCGGAAATGACTGAGCTGACAGTTGCTGATATCGCCACACTCTGTGGTGCGCCCCTGGTGGGAGCCGAGCTGGCTGCCCACGGAGCTGGCGTAATCACCGGGCCTGCTTCCCTGGAGGAGGCAGTCGCAGGTGAGCTGAGCTTCCTTGGGAATCAGCGCTATGCGCCGGCCCTTGAGACGACCCACGCGTCGGCCGTGCTTGTGCCCGAAGGCACGCAGGTCGAGCGCGATGACCTGTTGCTCCTGCCCTGCGCCAATCCGAATCGCGCCTTCACCCGGGTGGTGGAGGCCTACCGCGCTCCACAACCGACGCCCGCCCTAGGGGTCGACCCCGGAGCCCACGTGGATCCGAGCGCGACGATTGAAGCGGGCGCATTTGTCGGTGCCGGCGCCATAGTCGGCGCAAACGCGCATGTTGCGGCCGGTGCAGTGCTGCACTCCGGCGCCGTCCTTGGACCGGGATCGAGCGTAGGCCGTGACACGCACATCCACCCCTGCGCCGTCGTCGGCTGGAATGTACAGGTGGGGGAGCGTTGTATCATCCACGCGGGCACCGTCCTCGGCTCTGACGGCTTCGGCTTTGAGCCGACGGCCACGGGCTGGGTCAAGATCCCCCAGTGCGGGACCGTCGTGGTCGACGACGACGTGGAGATGGGCGCGAACTGCTCCATCGATCGCGGGCGTTTTGGGGCCACGCGCATCGGTCGCGGGGCCAAGCTCGACAACCTCGTTCACGTGGCCCACAATGTTGTCGTGGGCCCGAATGTTCTCCTGATCGCCCAGGTCGGGCTGGCGGGGTCCGCCAAGCTCGGTGAGTGGTGCATCATCGCTGGCCAGGCCGGTGTGGGCGGCCATGTCACAGTCGGTCCTAAGGCGCGCGTCGCCGGCCAAACCGGTGTTTCCAAGGACGTCGAAGGCGGACATGACTACTTTGGCACGCCCGTGCAGCGGCGCGAGGTCGTATTCCGTCAGATGGCGGAAGTGCGGCGCCTTCCGAAGCTCGTCCAGCGCGTCAAGGATCTAGAAGCTCGGCTGGCGGCCCTGGAATCGGAGCAGACGTCAGCCCAGACGTCAACACTGGCGTCCCAAACGAAAGCAGCGGGTGAGCAGCAATGATTCGTCCCCAACGTACCCTGCGCACGGCTGTCGAGCTCTCGGGCCGCGGACTGCACAGCGGTGAGGTTGTGCATGTACGTATTTTGCCGGCGCCCCAGGGCACGGGCATCGAGTTTGTGCGCACGGACATCCAGGATGCGCCGCCGATCCCCGCGCACATCCGCTACCAGACCACCAAGGATCGACGCACGCGGCTTGAACGCGGCTCCGCCTACGTGGACACGGTTGAGCACCTCCTGGCCGTATGCAACGGCTTGGAGGTGGACAATATACGGGTTGAGATGGATGGCTCTGAACTGCCCGGCATGGACGGTAGCTCCCAGGTTCTGGTGGAGCTCTTTCAGCAGGCGGGTCTCGTGGATCAGCGTCTGGAAGCCAAGGTCTTTCGACTCGAAGAACCGATCTACGTGCGCGAGGGCGGTGCGACGCTGGTGGCCCTGCCAGCGGAGAAGCCTCAGTTGACCCTGCAGTACATCGCGAGCTTCTCAGATCCCGATGTGAGCGGCGGCTCGATTCAGGTGGATATCACCCCGGAGTCCTTTGCTACAGAAATTGCCCCGGCGCGCACCTTCTGTCTGGCTTCAGAAGTCGAAGCCCTACGGGCGGCGGGCCTGGGCAAGGGGGCGACGCGGGAGAACACCGTCGTGCTTGGGGATTCCGAAACGGTTCTGCGCATGGACGACGAGCCCGTGCGCCACAAGCTGCTCGATCTCCTAGGTGACCTGG
>JBLHLB010000121.1:0-10559 GCA_047618505.1 Planctomycetota bacterium | reverse complement strand
CTTCTGGGTGGATGCTTTCCCCCAGGGTGATGACGTTTACCTTCTGCAGTCGACGGGCATGTTTGGGCGCGGCAGTGTGTCGCTTTCCCTCGCTGTTCGTGCCAAGGCCGTGGACAAGGCTGGTGCAAGTCAAGGGGTCTTCTCCCGCGAGGATCTTCGCATTGCCCCAGGCGTAATCATCGATGGCTACGACTCGAAGGAAGGCAGCTACGAAGAGCAGCTGGATACCCTCGGAGAGCCGAGCGTCAGTGGTGCCCTGGCGTCCAACGGAAACATCGAGTTGGTCGGTGGTGGAGTCGATCCCGTGATCATTCGCGGTGACGTACACGTGGGACCGGCATCGAGCTTGACCGAAGGCGAGGGAAGCATCGTCACCGGCGAGACAACGGCCTTGCCGGAGCTTGTGGACGTGGATCCAGTTGTGATTCCGCGCTTCTCTCCCACACCGACGGGGTTGACGGTGGACTCCCAGATGCCGCAACTCTTGAGTGGGGAAGACACAGAACACGGCCTTGTCGTTGTAGAAGATGGCGGGGTTCTCGTTCTGCGCGGACCCTTGAACATCGTCGTAGATGAGCTTGTTGTGCAGTCCGGTGGCGAACTGGTGATTGACAACACCGAAGGGGAAGTCAATCTGTACTCCCGCAGTGCGTTCCTGTTGGAGGAAGGCTCAGCGGCATCCACCACGAGCACGGATCCCTGGCAGTTCCGCCTACGCGTGGGTACGACATCCGATGGGGAAGGAGATGCCGGCGGCGACAGTCAGTCATCGACGATCGGCGACCCCGGCACGACCGATGTGGGCGGCGCCACTGTGGCGACCACCGCCGATCTAGGTGTTGAGCTCCTGGGTGTGGGCGAACTCCACGTGATTGTGGAGGCTCCCGACACTTCGATTACGCTTGGCTCGGAGATGCTGGTCTACGGCGCCCTCACCGGGAACACGGTCGACCTCGAGAGCGGATCGACGGTGCACGTCGACGTGTCTACGATGGATGCATCTTCGACGGACATCCAAATGGTGGCCGACGGTGTCCTGCTCTGGCAAATCATCTCCCTTCCAACGCAGCCCCTCGTCGGTGGAGATCCCTTTAAGACGCTCGGCGTTTCAAGGACGACCTTGGCCATGCCCTATGATGGCCATCGCGTGCTTTGGCTGGAGATCGACTACGTGGATGTGGCCGGTGATCCGCAGACCTGGGATGGCTGGGCGGCCGATGCCGATCCCGACATGTTAAGGCAGATTACCCAGGTCGACGCCTTCCTCAACGCAAGTGATGTGACTCCGGTCTTCACCAAGTCGGTGACCTATGCGACCACGGTGGATGGTTCGGTGGTCAACGTCTTTGATATGAAAACGCCGTGATCAAGGTCAGTTTGCTACTCAGCTTGCTCGCCTATGGGGCGGCACAACCGGTGGAGGAGCCCGATAATGGCCTCGAGGATTTGCCTCAGGTCATCAACCAGGAATTTGCCTTCGATGAACTGCTCTCCCTCGAGGACGGTCTGGAGGCAGTGGAGAGTGCTGTTCGCCAGGGTAAGACTCCCCATACGCAACTTCGCCATGACTTGCGGGACGCCGTTGCGCGTGAAGTGGGGCTACGACCGCAGCTCGCCCGCGGTCTGCCGGCCCAGGTAAGGAACTTCCCTGCGACTTCGCAGCTCGCTGTGATCGAAGGTCTCGGGCGTTCCGGCGTGGCCGAAGCCCTGCCTGCCTTGGCGGCCATGAGCCGCGCCAGGAACGGACTCCTGTCCTTCGTCTTAGAATCACTAACGCGCCTGGCGCGCGACGTGGGCGGCCCCCATCGGGGGGATGTTCTGGAGGCCGTGCGCCACGCGCTGCTCGTGGGCGAACCAGCCCAGCGTCGTCTAGCCGCAATTGCAGCCGGTGTGCTACGCGACGACGAGTCGATTCCGAATCTAATCGCCATGCTGGAGTTGGATGACGTGCTTACCTCCAAGGCGGCTCACCGCGGCCTGGTGGAGCACACGGGCATCGGATATGCCGCTAGCCCTTCGCTCTGGGAGCGTTGGTACCGGGAGGAGTCAGAATTCCTGGATGGTCAATTCCAAGAGCAACTCAACGCCCTGCGTGGCAACGATGCCGCGCGCCGTGTACAGGCGGTCAAGGCAATCACCGCCGGTCGCCTGGCCCGTGACATCCGCGCCCAAGCCCTGCTCGACTTCTTTCCCGACGTGGAGGAAGAGGCCCTACAGTTGCAGTTGATTTCGGGCCTGCGAACCTTGGATTCGCGGGGGGCCGTGCCCTTGCTTGAGGGGTTGGTCTTGGACAGTCGCTTCGATGCTGTGCGCCTCGCCTCGAAGCGTGCACTTGACTCCCTCGAACGGACGCGCAGCGGCACCCGGTGACGGCGGGGGATCCGATTCCCGCCGACCGATCGGGGTCCTAGGTGAACAGCTCTTCGATCACGCGCGGTCCTTCGGCGGGGCCGATCAACCGCTGACGTAGACCCTTCGTGGGTATCGAGAGACGTTCGGGATCCAATCCCATCGTGTGCAGAATAGTGGCCTGGAGGTCGCGCACCGAGATGGGGTTTTCGACGATGCTGTAGCCCAATTCGTCGGTGGCACCGAGCTCTGTTCCAGGCTTCACGCCGGCACCAGCGAGCCACATGCTGAAGCAGCCGGGGTGATGGTCGCGGCCCAGGTAGGTCGAGCCGTTGCGCGCTTCGTTCATGGGCGTGCGACCGAACTCGCCGCCCCAGACAACGAGGGTCTCGTCCAGGAGTCCGCGTCGCTTGAGGTCCAGGATCAAGGCCGCCACGGCCTGGTCTGTCTCAAGGCACTTGCGTGGAAACATGCTCATCAGGTCGTCCCCAGGGCTCGTGCCATGCAGATCCCAGCCCCAGTCGAAGAGGTGCACGAAGCGCACGCCCCGTTCGACCAATCGACGGGCCTGGAGGCAGTTACGGGCGAATGACTTCTGATTAGGATCGCAGCCGTATAGGTCGAGTACTTCCTTCGACTCAGCGCCGATGGAAGTAGCCTCAGGCACCGAGGCTTGCATGCGATAGGCAAGTTCGTATTGCTCGATGCGCGAGCGCGTTTCGGGATCCCCATGGATCCCAAGGGCCTGGGAGTTTAGGTCGCGAAGGGTGTCGAGGCTGCCGCGACGAACGCCACGGTCCATGCCCTTGGGGTTCGAGACGTACAGCACCGGGTTGCCCCCCGCGCGCAGAAGAGTCCCTTGGTAGTGGGAGGGCAAGGCGCCCGAACCCCAAAGGCTCTTGCCGCCGGTTGGATCGCTGGATCCCGAGAGCATCACGACATAGCCCGGCAAGTCGCGGTTGGGTGAACCCAAGCCGTAGAGCACCCAGGATCCCATGGAGGCATAGCCGAACTGAGGCGAGCCGGTGAAGAGCATCAGCTCCGCGGGCGCGTGGTTGATTTGATCCGTGTACATCGACCGGATCACGCACACTTCGTCGGAGATGGAGGCGAAGTGAGGCATCTGCTCGGTGACCCACCGACCACTTTGGCCGACCTGGCGAAAGCGGTGTGGCGGTCCAAGGAGAGTTGGGTGACCCTTAATGAAGGCCAGGCGCTTGCCCTGGAAGAACTCTTCGGGGCAAGGCTTGTGGTGGAGCTCCTGCAGCTTGGGCTTGTAGTCGAAGATGTCCTGTTGGGGCGGACCGCCGCTCATGTGCAGGTAGATGACGCTCTTCGCTCGGGGGACAACCGAAGCTGTGCGTCGAGCGGAGCTTTGCTCCTCGGCCGAGAGCATCGAACCGGCAGCCATGGCGCCGAAGCCGAGGCCCGCGCCACCGAGTCCGGCCTGCCCCAGAAAGGACCGCCGCGAGATGTCCGCGGACTGTGAGTCTTGATTGCTTCCCATGATTGTTCCTTTCGCGCTCAGCCTGTACCTGCAGGCAAAGAGCTTGCGCACTCAGTGCTTCGTCAGCACTTCATCGAGGTTGAGGAGCACGTTGCCGGCGACGGTCCAGGCGGCAAACTCCACGGGGTCTTCGGAATCGGCCAGGGGTCCAAGGGGGTCGCTGCAGAGCAGGCGCGCTTCCTCGAGTTGATCGGCGTAGTGAGCGCGATTCTCTTCGACCAGGGCGACGATCGCTGCGATTTCCGCAGGCTGCGGAGGGCGCTGTGTAGCGAGCTGAAGGCCGTAGGCCGCCCGCGCCGCATCGTCGCCATCGACTTCCCGTAGCATGCGCCGACCGAGGGCCTGGGCGCACTCCACGAAGACCGGATCGTTCAAAGTCACGAAGGCCTGCAGGGCCGTGTTCGTCCGAATGCGGCGAATCGTACAGGTCTCCCGCGTGGGCGCATCGAAGACCTGCAGGGAAGGGTAAGGCGAAGAGCGACGCATGAAGGTGTAGAGCCCGCGGCGATAGCGATCCTCGCCCATGCTGGTTTCCCAGGTGCGGTCGGCTCCGTTGAAGGCTGCCGCCCAGAGCCCCGCCGGCTGGGGCGGAAAGACCGAGGGACCGAACTTCTTGGGTGAGAGTAGGCCCGCTACGGCCAGGGCACTATCACGCACTTGTTCCGCCGACAGCCGTCGCCGGGGACCGCGCGCGAGGAGGCGGTTATCCGGATCGCGGTCGAATTGCGCCTGACCCACGTGGGAGGACTGGCGGTAGGTCGCGCTGGTCACAATGCGGCGCAGGATGTGCTTTTGGTCCCAACCGGAATCCATGTACTCCAGGGCCAACCAGTCCAGGAGCTCCGAATTCGAAGGGCGCGTTCCCTGGTTGCCGAAATCTTCTTCTGTCTCCACCAGGCCCATGCCGAAGATGCGGGCCCAAAGCCGGTTGACCTGTACGCGCGCCGTCAAGGGATTGTCCGGTGACGTCAGCCAGTGAGCCAATTCGAGACGGTTGTTCACGCTCGCGGACTCGGAGAAGTGTGCCGGCACACCGGCTTGAACCTCGTCGCCCTTGAGCAGGAAGTTTCCCTTGAGCAGCACGTGAGTACTGCGCTGCTGATCCTCCTCCAGGGCAACCAAGATCGGGGTTTGAACCCGACCAAAGCCCTCCAAGTTCGCCACTAGGTCCAGGCGCTGGCGCCGCTGTTGAACCAAGTTCTCGGCTTCCCCATTGAGCGAGTAGAGGGTTATAGCGGGAACCTCCGTCATCTCCGTTTCCCAAAGAACCTGTCGGTCTTCATCGAGCACTTGCACGACCGCGCCGAGCAGCCGGGCGCCGACGCTGCCGTCTGTCCGGTTCCAAACCAAAATCCGATCGAGCGGCTGCATGGAGCCCAGGTCCAGCTCCCACCAGGGGCCTAGGTCATCGAGCGTGTGGGTGACCGATCCCAGGTTGTAGTTGCCGTTCTTGTTGCCGTCTAGGGCGACCCCCGCCCTGCCCTCGTGGTACAGGCTGGACTGTGTGGCCGTTCCGGCGGGCGCGATGTTCTCGCCAGCGACGAAGACCTCCACTTCCGCCAGCGAAAGAAACTGCTTCTTGCCGGGGATCTCGATGCGAATCGTTCGCCCCATGAGCCCCTGGGTCGCGTCATCCTGGGCTGCCCGGTTGCTCTCTAACTCAAGGTCGAGCGCCTCTAGTTCCTGTTCTAGCACTGCACGGCGCGCGAGCTGGCTCCGTGGAATCGTTTCCATGCGCGGCGAATCGTCATCCCCATCTCTGTCCGCCGTCTGATTGAAGATGCCGAAGAAGGAGTAGTACTCATGATGGGTGATGGGGTCGAATTTGTGCGTGTGACATTCCGCGCAACCCATGGTCAGCCCCAACCAGACCTGACCCGTTGTGTTGGCCCGATCCTTGATCGCTGCGACGCGGAACTCCTCGTTGTCTGTTCCACCCTCGGTGTTCACCATCGTGTTGCGATGGAAGGCCGTGGCTAGGCGCATAGCCTCGGTGGCTTCGGGCAGCAGGTCGCCGGCCATTTGAAGCTCGGTAAAGCGATCGAAGGGCATGTTCTGGTCGTAGGCATCGATGACCCAGTCACGCCAGGCCCAGATGGTCCGCAGGGGATCGGAACCGTAGCCCTTGGAATCAGCATAGCGCGCCAGGTCCAGCCAAAGCGCCGCCCAGTGCTCGCCGTAGTGAGGCGATGCCAGGAGCTCATCCACGTAGACTTCGTAGGCATCTGCACGCTCGTCCTGCAGGAATGTCTCGACCCGCACAGGGTCAGGCGGCAAACCAACTAGGTCCAGGGAAAGCCGGCGCGCAAGGGCATATCGATCCGCCTCGGGGGACATGGCCAGGCCCTCTTCCGAGAGTCTTGTCTGCACGATGCTGTCGATCTGATGCAGCTCGGTTTCTGTCGTCGCTCTCTCCGGGAATACGAAACTCCAGTGCTCGTTGTACTCGGCACCTGACGCAATCCAACGCCGCAGGAGATCCCGTTCCTCCGGCGTGAGCGAGAGCCCCGAATCCTCCGGCGGCATGGGGCGGCGTGCGTCATCGATGCGACCGATCAACTCACTCGCGCTCTCGTCACCGGGAACTACGGCGGCGATTCCATCGTGCAACTCCGTCGCCCCCTCGAAGGTGTCGAGTCGCAAATCCGCCTCACGGTGCTCCGGGTCCGGCCCATGGCAGGCGAAGCAGTTGTTGGACAGCAAGGGCTTGATATCCCGACCGAAATCGATGGGTTGGCTGTCATCGATTGCCTTTGCGGAGGTAGCTGTCGCTAAAAGGGCGGAGGCCCCGAGGGCCAGGGTGGACAGCAAGAGGGCGGAGCGTTGGGCGACCATAAGTGGAGATTCTACCTGCTCTGGCGCTCCATGAACGCGGGACTCCGGGAGGATTCAATCTAGATCTGGACGGGTGGATTGGGTGTACCTTCTAATCTCTGTTACTCGGCGTGTTGCACATACGCTCACGTCTCGCCTCCCCTTCTGTTGAAGACGAGTGATTATGAGAAGTCAGCTATTTTGTTTCTTGATCGCGTTCTGTACTACGAGCTGCGTGATCTTCGAGGATGACCTCGAGAAGAACGATCTGAGCTTAGAGGTCCGAAGTCAGGTCGCTTCTCAGCACAACTTCCGCGGCATGCCAGCCGTTCGCACGGGGGTCCTGCAGGGGGAAATGGGGTTGTCACTTCCCACAAAGGAAGAGGGCACCCTCGAGGTTCGCACCTGGGCAAACATGGATCTTCACAACGGGACCGGCCAAGCCTGGTTTCCGGATGGTCATGCCGGCAAGTTCAGTCAGATTGACTTCGACGTGAGCTGGGCGCGGGAGCTCAAGGGCAACTTTCTCAAGGTAGGATTGACCCAATACAACCTGCAGCACGGAGCCGAGTTCTTCATCGGCGAGCGTGGTGAGACATCCGAGATCTTCGTGAGCTTCACCCGGCCGACGGTGGCCGAGCTGGTTCCGACATTGGTTCTGCACTACGACTTCGACGAGGTCGAGGACTTCTACATTCAAGGGCGCGTCGAACGCATCTTCCAAGTACGCGAGGATATCTTTATCACGCCAGTTCTCTCCCTGGGCTATTCCGGCGAGGACATGTCTCTGTGGAACTACGGCTTGCAGGAATCCGCGCTGGCGGACTTGCGCCTGGAGGTGACCGGTAACTACCGCCTAGACGAGCGCACCTTCGTTTACCTGACGCTCTCCGGTTCGACAATTTTGGATAGCGAGCTTGAGGATTGGTTCGAAGAAGACCTCTCTATTGAATCCGACAACAGTTGGATCTCCGCTGGCTTCAGCTGGAACTTGTAATGATGAACAGCCTACCCCCGAAGCGTTCCGCGAACGCTGTTCAACTCTGGACCGCCCTTACCGCCCTTGGTGCCGCCACCTTGATCCTGGCCTGTAGTTCCGGGCTGGGGAACAACCTTGGCGGTGAAGAAGCGGATACTGGTGTCTCCTCCGCCAATCTGCGCACGGGGATCGACCTGGGCTTTTCCCTTTCGGGAACGGAGTCCGCGACCGAGGGCGGCATCACCGAGTACGCCGTCACCGGCGGCGTCCTTCCGGGCATCACCGGGACGACGGATCTGGAGGGCTACGAGGGCGGTGTTCCTTTTGTATTCCTGGCCTTCGTAACCGACTCGGATATTCACGACCCGGATGCGAACGGACTCTCCGGGGGAGCGGAGCCGACCCTGGATCCGGAGGTTACCATCGACACGAACGGTGGGCGCGACATCGTCGTTGCCGCCCTTCCTGGGCTCGACCTGTCGGGGTTGGATGACCCGGGCAGCTTCTTGATTGGCGTGGATCCACGGGCCTTTGTGCAGGCGGTGGCGCCCTCCATGCGCCACGCGCGCTGTGTGACCTGCCACAGTATGAAGCTTGAGCTCAGCGAGCTGGATCTCGACGGCGATCTGGAGCCGGACTTTGGCTTCCCCTTGCACCCCGGCGGTGCCCACCCCATCGACAACAGCATTTGCGCCGGTTGTCACCTGGAGATTACCCCGGATTGGTTTGCGCCACCGCTGACCCCGGGGCTCACACCCCAGGACACGAATCTCAAGGGGCGCCCGAACACGGAGCTCTTCGAGGTCGCCATGCGCACGTCCGGGAGTGATTTGGTCGAGCACTTTTCCGGCGACGATCGCGTGAGTTGGGCCCTCGGCCGACCGATGGGCGCGCCGGCGCAGTCGGGCAAGCTACCGCTCACAAGTGGCAACGGGATCGCGGACAACGACCACGACGGGATCATTGAGAAGGAAGACGATGACGGTCGCGTGCGCACGGTTCCCGGCGGTGAGGCTGGAGTGATCGCGAGCATCGAGGCATGGATGGATACCGAAGACAACTACGGCGATCTGCTCTTTGATAACTCCGAGCGGGGCGTGGCGGATACGGCCCTGGTGAGTCGCGTCCTTGGGGGAACCGTGCCTGGCAACGGCGACTCCTTCGCACCCAGTATTAGCTACGTAGAGAACACGGCCCTCAGCTCCGAAGACCAAGGAGGGGGGCCCGTTGGCTCTCTCTTTGTCGCCTTTGCGACGGAGGCCACCGACCTCATCCCGGGCAACGGGACCAACGCAAACGTCGACGTCTACCGTGCGGAGATCGAAGTTCGGGTGAACCAAGACAGCCTCGGCAACGTCCTCCCCGGCAGCGTCAACTTGACCTTTGTGGGGATGGAGTTGGTCAGCGAATCCGCCGCCGGTGGCGCCGAGGCGTCCGGCACCTCCGGCCATGCACCGGGGGAAGATTGGCATCCGGAGATCGGTGGTTATGCAGCCGAGCTCGTGGCCTTTAGCTCTGATGCCCCGAACCTGGTCTCGGGCTTCAGTGACAACAACGGCGCGGCCGCGGACGTCTTCGTGCGCAACATGGACACCGGCGAAGTTGCCTTGGTGAGCCGTTCCTCAGGCGGGGGAGGCTTGGCGGGCGGCGACGGCGCGGCGACCAACCCCTCCGTGAGTCTGGGGGGTCGGGCCGTGGTCTACGAATCCCTGGCTACCAACCTCGACGGTGGCGGCCCGGCGGACACAAACGGTGTCCAGGACGTGTTTGTCACCGAGTTGACGCCAACGGGCAGCGCTCTGACTGTGACGGACCTACGGCGTATGAGTTTAACCGTCGCTGGCACAGAAGGCAGCGGGGGGGACTCCCGTTCCGCTTCGGTCTTCGTCTATGACGAGGAGCTCGGCGACTCCGCGATCCTGACACGGGTCGCTTTCGAATCCGATAAGACCGACCTTGTGGCCATACTCCCGGCCATGACGACGACCAGTGTTTTTATGCGGGACGAAGCCCTGCCGAGCACTGTGCTACTGAACCAAATAATCGCGCCCGGGCGAGCGGAAGTCGGCGCTGCAACGATTCCGGCGGACGACACGCCGGCGCCTGCGACGTCGCTTGCTCCCCTGATCACATCTGATGGCAACTCTGTCATCTATGAGACGCTTGCGGAGAACATCGACACGGCGCGGCCTGACGACGAGAACTACACCTGGGACGTAGTGGTCGCCGACCTGAGACAGTGGGAAAGCAACGGATACATCCTGCCCTATCGCGCCAGCGTCTCGTCCTTTGGCGGGGATGGCAGCGGTGCTTCCCGTGGTGCGCGCATCGGCACCTTCGCGGGGGATACAGTCTTCCCCGTGGGGCTTGGGGTCTTCCAAACGGAGGCTGACAACCTGGGGACTTCGGATGGTCTACCCCTGGTCGCACTTTTCATCTCTGAGACCGGCGGGCTCTCCTCGCGTTTCACCGTTTCGGCGGACAAGGCGGGACCGTCACCGGTGACCTTGACCTTCACGGACGACTCGGTTGGCGATCACGATACCTGGTCCTGGGACTTCGGAGTCCCTGGAATCGAAACGGACGTCTCCAGCCAGCAGAACCCGAAGTATCGCTACACATCGCCCGGGACCTACACGGTTAGCTTGGTCGTGACGGGTGCCCTGGGCACCGACACGTCTACGGGTGAAGTGCGCATCGTGGATGAGATCCAAAGCGCGGACTTCAGCGTGGCGGTGACTTCCGGTGACGCCATCGCGGATGGCCGCGATGTGAGTGGAGTCCCGCCCTTCACGATCGCCCTCACGGACTTGACCGACGACGCGGAATGCCCCGAGACCTGGTCCTGGGACTTGGACGGCGACGGTCTCGAGGATTCGACGGAACGTAACCCGACGTTCACCTATAGCA
>JBLHLB010000120.1:0-10594 GCA_047618505.1 Planctomycetota bacterium | reverse complement strand
GATTGCCCCGCCTTACGTTCATTCGAGCGCCGCTCGAGTTCTTTGCGTTCGGCCAAACTCGTCGAGTGCTTCATGCTCTCGAGATGTCGTTTGACCTGTCTTTCTTTGTGATCCACTGGTTTCCACCTGCGCCCACGGCGCGGAGAGAACTCAACTGTGATTCACGGACGCCCGAGATGCGGCGAAGATCGCCTGTGGATAGACGGGGTCCGTGCGCCACTTCCACGGGAAGCGACGGTAAAGAGGAACGGCTTCCGCTCGCTCTCCTGAACCCGGTTGAGTGCCCCGCAAATCAAGTGCAGGGCCAGGGGAATCAGGGGCGAGCGGAGGCGGCAGTGGCGTTGCTGAATTGCAGTTTCATCTGGGGCCTCCGGGCTCGTGCTTTCTAACGGGGATGGAACAAACGCGGGCCACCAGGGCTCGCGTGGACTTGAGCGTAGCGAGTCGCCCACGGGATGGAGAACTGTCTCGGTTTTCTTGAGTAAGCATCCAGAGCAGCAAGGACTCTCACCACCGATACCGACCCCTCGATGGCTATACTGGCCGCCCCCACCGTCCCGCCATTCCTTAGCCGCAGCCAGCCATGTCCCTATCGAACGCACTTTTGTCATCCCTCCGGATGCCCCCGTTGCTCCTGCTTTTACTGTTCTCCTTGGGAGCGACGGCCAGCGCAACCCAAGAACAAGAGGAAGCCACCTTTAGCATCCGCGTCACACCGGCGGAGATCAATCTAAAGGTTGGAGAGAGCGTTGCCTTCAGCGTCGAAGTCCTAGATGCGGACGGGAACGTCGTCGACATCGAGTGCACGACCTACTCGCGCAATCGCAGGGCGCTAAGTGTTGACGAGGGTATCGTCACAGCGCTTCAACCTGGCTCCCACCAAATCGTCGTGCGCGCAGCCACTTCGCCCAAGCGCACGCGCCTCAACTTCCCCGTCGAAGTCGCCTTCCCGCCCTTCGCCGGCCTGGAATTCACGGGGGCACCCGATCGTCTCTACGTGGGAACCGGCGGGCAATTGAGAGTCGACGTCTTCGACACGACCGGAGCCGTGCGCGATGATGCCGAAGTGGAATTCAGCATCGACGATGAGAGCGTTATGAACATCGATGCCTTTGGAAACCTCTGGGGAATTGCGCCGGGCACCGCGACGCTTACCGCAGAAGTCTGGCGACCCAAAGGTGAAGGGGAACGTTGGTCTAAGACTCTCAGCTTCACCGTCCATGCCAACCCCGTTCGCTCGATCAACCTGGTGGCTGGCCAGGAAGAAGTACGCACCGGTGACGTTGTTCACCTCAAGGCCATGGGACTGGACGAGAACGGCCAATCCCTACCCGACGTGCCGATCTCTCTCTCGGTCCAGGCTCGCCCCGACGACAGCCTGGGCAACGCAGCCACCGGTCAGGTCACCCAGGACGGCCGCTTCGTCGCCCAGACCCCCGGGCTCTATACCATCATTGGAACCTCCGGCTCCGTGGCCGCACGCACCACCCTGCGGGCCAACCCTCGCGACGTGCAACGCAAGTTCACGGTGGTCGGCAAGGGCCAAGTCACCGACTCGCACACCTCCGACCTGTGGGTCTGGGAAGGAGTCGACGGCCGCGACTACTGCGTCACGGGAACCTGGGGTGCAGACGGCGAAGCACACTTCTGGGATGTGACGGACCCCGCAAATATGGTCCGCATCGCCACCATCAAGGTCGACGCCCGCACGGTCAACGACGTCAAGGTCTCCGAGGACGGCCGCATCTGCATCCTGAGCCGTGAAGGCGCCTCAGACCGCAAGAACGGCATGGTCATCCTCGACGTGACGGACCCCTCGAAGCCCGAGATCCTCTCGACCTTCACGGACCAACTCACCGGCGGCGTGCACAACGTCTTCATCTACGAGGACCACGTCTACGCCCTCAGCGCCGGCCGTCGCTTCGACATCATCAACATCCTTGACCCGCGCAACCCGCAGCGCGTGGGGACCTTCGAGTTAGAATCCGAAGGGCACTCGATCCACGATGTCTGGGTTAAGGACGGCATCGCCTACACCTCCAACTGGGGCGACGGAGTGGTCCTGATCGACGTCGGTAATGGCGTCGCCGGCGGCTCCCCCTCGAACCCCGTGCAGATCGCAAGCTACGCCTACCCCAGCGGCTGGAACCACGCAGCCTGGCCCCACACCAACGAGGAAACGGGGACCGAGTATGTCATCGCTGGCGATGAGGCCTTCCCCTTCGGCTTGAGCACCGAGGACAACCCGACCTATGCCCGCGGCTGGTTGCACTTCATCGACTTCACCGACAAGAAGAACCCCCAGGAGGTCGCGCGCTACCAGGTCCCCGAAGCCGGCACGCACAACCTCTGGGTTGAGGACGACATCCTCTACTCGGCCTTCTACAACGGCGGCCTGCGTGCGATCGATATCTCCGGTGAGCTGATGGGCGACCTCTATGGGCAAGGCCGCGAGATCGGCTTCTTCCTGCCGACCGACGTCGAAGGGTTCATCCCCAACGCCCCGATGGTCTGGGGACCGCAGCCTCACAAGGGCAACATCTTCTTCTCAGATTGGAACTCCGGGCTCTGGGCTGTGAAGCTCGAGCCCTCCGTCGGCGAATAGAGGCGGAGGACGCCATGCTTTCGACACTTCAGACTTCTGTGTTGTTCGGTTCCCTACTGATGGGTTCGCTGCTGCTGGGTTCTCTGGCAGTGGCGGAGACCGTCGGGGATTCGGGTGACTCCACTGCTCCCGCCGTCCAAGGCGCAGCCACCCCAGCCGTGGAGTACACCGTCCTGGTCGCCGCTGAGTCCTCCGACGAGGTCTACCGCGTGCGCTTCGACGGCAAGCAGGCCAAGGTCACCAACGTAGTCCCCGTCGGCGCCTGGCCCACGGAGATCGAAGGCCCCCACGGCCTAGCCGTCGAGCCCGGCGGCAAGCACTGGTACCTCAGCCTCGCCCATGGCAACCCCTACGGAAGCCTTCTGAAGTTCTCCACGGAGACGGATGAGTTGGTGGGTTCGGTGAAGCTAGGCTTGTTCCCCGCGACGATGCAGTTTTCGGTCGCGACGGATTTGCTCTATTGCGTCAACTTTGACCTGCATGGAGACATGACGCCGAGCTCGGTCTCGGTGGTTGATACCGATGACATGGTCGAGGTCGCGCGCACGACGACGGGGTCGATGCCCCACGGTTCACGCGTGTCACCAGATGGATTACGGCATTATTCCTGCGCCATGATGTCGGGCCGTCTCTATGAGATGGACGCGACGACATTCAAGATTCTGCGGGAGATGGACGTGGTCGCAGCAGCGGCGGCTTTGCCGCGGATCAACAGTGCAGGAGAAGAGATGCCCATGCAGACAGGCGTCGAAATGAAGGACGCGCATGGGAAGGCCCCCAAGCCGACTTGGGTCGAGCCGCACCCCCTGTTGCCGGTGGCTTATGTTGCTCTCAACGGCGCCAACGAAATCCTTGAGATCGACTTGGACTCGTGGGTTGTGACGCGCCGCTTCAAGACGGAGAAGGGCCCGTACAACCTGGCGATCACGCCGGATGGAACGAAGCTCGCCGTGACGTACAAAAGCGCCCAATCCGTCGGCTTTTGGGACCTACGCACCGGCGCAGAACTCGGTCGCGCCGAGACGACTCGCGCTGTTTCGCACGGAGTCGTCATCTCCCCCGACGGCGAGTACGCCTTCGTCACCAGCGAAGGCCGCGGTGGAGAGTCGGGTGCGTTAGACGTCTTCTACCTCGAATCCTACACCAAGATCGCGAGCGCCGAAGTCGGACTGCAGGCTGGCGGTGTCGCATTCCTTTCGATGGAATGAAGGCGAAAGAAAGCCTAAGGGCCGGTGAGCAGGGAATCGTTCGCGTGACTCCCCTGAATCAACCCTCCTCAACCGATTGGGACCAGCGGTGTGCACGAAGCGGCCGTCCCACAACATCGCATTGCTAGGCTGCTGTCTACGCGCGCCTATCCAACTGATTTGAGGAAACCCTTGGAGAACATCCACGGCGGCATCCAGTACTCCAGCCGCGAAGTCGCGCCTTCGGATACGTTCACGTCGATGCTGCAACTACGGTCGAAAGCATCGCCATGCTTCCCCTCACTTCTCGCCTGCGCCCGTCATCTGCAAGCTCCCTAGTGGTATCGACAGAATGAACGCGCTCACCGCCGAAGCCGCAACCCGCGAATTCGCTCCATATCCCGCGTTATCCCGATTCGGCTGATAGTAGAAGCTTCCGTCTGCGCACTGCGCGAGCGCGAACCACCATCGATTCCCATCCATCAAGTTTCGGTAACTCCCCTCCACCAACCCCGCCGACAAGGCAGCAAACCCCATCCCCATCAACGGCGAACCATGGGTGTCCGGGAACACCTCCGGGTGTCTTCCGATCACTGTCGAATGCTTCTCGGCCCGCTCTTGATACTTCTTGTCTCCATAGGGGCTCATCGCGTTTGCAATCCCCGCCGCTCCCGTTCTTCCCATGTCCGCCCAGTTCGAATTGCCAGCAACCTGGTCCTCGTACCACACATAACCATTTTTCCCCGTCCCCCGCTCTAGGAAATCAAAGGCCGCATCCAAGCGCGCACGGTCCACTTCCACCCCACACCGCGCCATCAACGAAAACGCCAGGGCTCCCTGCCCCGTCAACATGCTGATCGGGCCATAACCCTCGAAGCCCGGGTTGTGTCCCCAACCGCCATGGGAGTCTGTCGCGTTCTTCGGCCATGCGTTCGGATGAGACTCCCTCACCCTTGGATTGACCTGCGCCAGGTCCATGTATTGGCTGGAGAGGAGGAAGCTGTAGATTTCCTCTAGCTCGGCGATGACCCACTTCTCCTTAGTGCTCAGGAAATACTCACTCAGCACGATCCCCGCCGCCATATAGCGCCAGTTCACAAGCTGGGCATCATTGGTGAGGCCGGTGTTCGCGGCATGAAAGCGCGCGTTCTTCTCCACGGCTGCGGCGTAGCGTTTCTCTCCGCTGGCCAAGAGAGCCAAGGGTGCAAAGAGGTCATGCACCGGTGACCCCCAGGATCCGTTGTCGCGTTGCTGGTCAAGCAGGTAGTCGCAGAGTTCCTCGCGTATGGTGTCGCTCTTCTTGCATGAGGTCGGGAACTGTTCGCCGAAGGCTCCGTATTTCTTGCCTACACGGATCCCGACTTCGCGCTCTTTTCCAGCGCGCAGGAGGGTGAGCTGCAGCCTGCCCTTGCCCTCGCTGCTCTGACATGCCTCAAGAGCGATGGCGAATTCCAGGATCGGGCCTTTGGGGCCGAACTTGTCCATGCCGTAACCGTTCTGGTGCTCGGTCAGGAAGGCTGCACCGCCGGCGCCTGTGATAACGTCCCCCACACGCACTGCGGACGAGGCCGGGGTGTCGTCGAAGACATGCTTGACCAGCAAGTGCTTGGGCGCGTCGGGCATCAGCTGCACGCGCATCCCGGTGATGCCTAAGTTGTAGTACCAGCCGTCGACCACTGCGTCGGGGCCGGAGGAGGCGCGCTGGTTCCAGGGGCTGCCGCCCGGATGGTAGTGGACTTGGGCGGAGGTGGTCGTCGCCAGGGAGACGGCCAGGAGAGCTGTGACGAGGGTGCGCAGGGGGACGCGGAGAAGGGTGGGCATTGTGGTGGTCACGGGCTCTGAGGGGGTGGTCTGGCGGGCGTGCGGGCAAGGGCGCCCCGGTGGCCGCTCTTGAAGCGACACGATCATCGACTGTATCTGGGGTGCGACAGGCTATCTGTGGCGCTTGGCGACCCCAAGAACCAAGCCCAGGGCGATCCCCTTTCGCGGGGCTAGCCGCTACGGGGCTGGGAATCACTGGTAGCTAGCGCGGCCCTTGAACTGCAGGCGCCCGACCCAGAATTTCGCAAGAGCGCGTGAGCGCCCTACGGATTGCTCTCGACTGCGCGCGTATCAATCCGCAATCGACTCGACGTACTCCTTGGCCTCTCGTAGACCGGCGCCGGTCTCCGCTCGATAGATCTTGATGGCTTCGATCTTGCGACCGGCCTCTAGCGCTGCAGCGACCGACTCTGAAACAGCTACATAGGGGTCGTAGGCCAGGCCTGCGTGGTTCAGGAGGAGATCGATCTTGTGTTCGATTCGCATCAGCTCCTTCCGCATCAGCCGCAGTGACTTTCTGTCGTGCGTGTCAAAAAACATCCGTCTTATCACTCCTCGTATTCTTGGGGAAAATCTAGACATGCCCAACGTTGTGGGTGATCAGTGCAGAAAGCCAAAGTGACGTCCGTCTGCATCACCGGGTTCACTCTTCAACGCAACATCGTACGGACGAAAACGACTCCAGGTGACAAGAAGACCGTTATCGCCGTTTGATGCCATCGATTGCTCTCTGACCAGCAGCAGTGCGAGACGCCGCTCCCTGTATCCGCGGTCTCGTACTTACGATGGCTCTCGCTGTCGCCTGCAATCAACGCCTCAACGACTGCTCTTTGCGCAGCTAGTCGCCCGCGATCGGCCTCGGCCAACTCTGAGATCGTCTGCTCACTTGTCATCCCCTCGTCCGATTGCGGGAAGTCGCCGCATGATGCTAGGGCGATTCCGAGCAACGCTAGAATTGAACTGGGTCGGGACATGTCGCTCCAATAACTCCTAGGCCGCCTCATTTTAAAGCACCCCTTACCCGAACCTTTAGATCGGGAAGCAGCTCATCCTCAAACCATGGGTTGCGTCGGAGCCAAATATTGTTCCTGGGACTAGGGTGTGGAAGGGGGATGATTCCCGGCAAGAACCTCTGCCAATCCTTGACGTTCTCAGTGACCGATTGAGCCTTGGATGGGAAGTAGTGGGCCTGGGCATAGGCTCCGATCACTAGGGTCAAGTCCACCTGATCCAGATGCTCAAGTATCGATGCACGCCAGGCAGGCTCACATTCCTTGCGCGGAGCAAGATCGCCAGACTTGCCAGTTCCTGGGAAGCAGAAACCCATGGGCAGAATGGCAACTTTCCTTGGATCATAGAACGTCTCCCGTGACACCCCCATCCAACTGCGAAGCCTATCTCCGCTGGCATCTTCGAAGGGAATGCCCGACTCATGCACCTTTCTACCTGGAGCTTGCCCTGCAATCAGCACACGAGCCTCCGGATGCACTTGAAGGACGGGCCTAACACCATCGTGAAGCGATTCTTCACAGATTGTGCAGGCGCGGACTTCCTTGAGGAGCTTGGTGAAGCTGTTCATGGTCGCAGATCGCGGGGCGATCAAGAGCTGTAGCCAGTCAGCCGCGACCCGTAGGGCAGTCCATCTGCAGCGGCGTATTAGCCATCTAGAAGTCTACCTCCTCGACAATGAATGCCGACAACTTTGAATGATCGATGAAGGTGCGTTTGTCCTCAAGCAAGGCCGCGCCCAATTGCTGCCCTTCGGAGGAGCTCGTCCCCGCCATGAGGCTCTCTTCGGACTCGAACCACACTTCGGCGACACCGTCATACTCAGGCATCATCTCCCTAGAAGCCCTGAGGCCTTCATTAAGTGGCGTGTTAAGGGTGTGGGACTGCACATACCTCTTGGCACCCCTCTTGGCACCCCTCTTGTCAGCGTTGGTCAGGAAGAACGGGCCATGCTTGTTCCTCCAATAGTCGCTGAACGCATCACGCGTCATGCTCGGGTGACGGGTGATGCACATGACAAACTTGATCATTCGATTTGCTTCCTAGTTAGGGGGATGTCTGGAGTGGCTTGCGGGTGGCGTTCCCCTGCAGAGCCCGCTGAGACTTCGTCTCGTATTCTTCCGACTTGGGCTCATGCCTTAAAATCGATGGTGCTCTATCCAACCAAGGCCACTCTGGGCCGTGAAGGTCCCTGTACTGCGGAGAACTGCTAGGTCGACGGGCCTTGGAAATCCATGGCAGCGCCATTCGGTTGATCGTTGGTTTGATCTTCCCGCTACCTGTTCTCCTCCGTGTACACCTAACGCCGTAGCCGATCAGCGGCGGGATGAAGCCCCGTCCGTTGCATCGACTGATTCGGCATCGACTCCGATGTTGGACAGTTTCTTCACCAGATAGAGAACACTTCCATCAGGAAAGCTCAGCGTTGCCAGTCCACCCGGCCTCACCATCCACCGGATCTGTCTTTCATCCCGGAGAGAGAGCGTTCCTGTCCGATCCTCTAGGGCGAGGTGATGGTAGCCGTGCAGCCACTGATTGGCGGAGGTACTGTGCCAGTTGGAAAGAACATCTTCTAGGTACGTGCGATCAACTCTGAGCTCGGGGAAGTGGGTCTGCCCTGGAAAAGGGTTCTCCTCGAACGCAATGACATCCGCTGGTGCCAGGCTCGCTCGCTCGGGAATCGAACCAGCGACTTCGTCGCCATGCTCGTCCGTTACATCGAAGCCGGTGCACGACGTTGTCCCAAGGATTAGTAC
The DNA here is from genome assembly GCA_047618505.1 of Planctomycetota bacterium. Classification (GTDB taxonomy): domain Bacteria; phylum Planctomycetota; class UBA1135; order UBA1135; genus JBLHLB01. The sequence continues at coordinate 2,216 of JBLHLB010000120.1, read as the reverse complement.
GAGAATAAGGAAGTGCAACTTCATCTTGAATGTCGAACGCTGCCCGGATGATTGGTGACGCGCGGAGCGCGGCATCCGAAGACTAGAAGACGTAGAACTCTACATTTGAGGCCAAGAGGAAGCTCCGAAGATCAGCTGCCATCGAACGCCGGTCAGCCGTAATTGGCATGTCTGGAGACCACTCCAGATACTGGACGCCAAGTGCGTAGAGATCGGGAAGGGGCATGGTGTCGAATTCCCCGAGCTGATAGTGGAGGACAAGTTCCTTTAACTCTTCCTGCCATTGATGCGTCCGGAACTCGGAGCTGTCAGCGCCCAAGAGATCAGCGATCAAGAACGTGCAGAAGGCAAACGCGATTGACGCCATTAGGCAAAGGAAGGTCTTTTCGATTCGTCCCATGAGATCTAGTCAGCCCAACGCTCTTGCCGCTCAAGGGCCTGCGAAGCCAGTCCGTTGCAGCGGCTTGTCGGGCAGCTCATGACGAATGGCGAGGATGATGTGTCTACGCCGGAGAGCCTCTCAAAATCCCACTCAGCTCTTGGATCCAACGAAACCACTACCGCTTCTCCTGAGCTTGTGAGATTAGATGACTCACGATTCGCCACATCCCCCGCGACGCTGGAGCACACGAAGATGATGGATGTGAAGATCCCCCATCAGGGGCCAAGAACGTCACGTCAGAGAACTCGTTGTTCGAAGAACTGCCAGCCATGACAAAACCCAGGTTGAAGATGAACTCCAACCTTTCCCGCAGTGCTTCACGACCTTGGAAGCGATCGCCAAAAGCATTGGTCCAGTCGGCATCCTCGGAGTAGTCCGCGACATCCATTGAAGCATCCGCCTCGGCCCAACCTCTGTTCCAAGAGTCGAGGGTCGCAAGTACCGCTGTTCGATCGGCTTCCCCTTGGCGGACGGAAGCACACGACGCAGTGAAACAGCTCAGAATGATTAAGAACGCAACTCTCATGACACCTCCTTTTGGTGATGAAGCTCCCCCTGCCTAACGGCTTCGCCGATCATCTGCGCGCGAAGCGCGTCCGCTGCAACGGCTGGTTAGCCAGTTTATTATCTACGAAGAGAGCTAAACTATGTGCCCAGAGAAGCACCATTCTTGAGTGCCCACCGAAGAAGGCTAGACCACACTTCTGGATTTCCACATACGCTCGCTTCCCACCCAGCCACTGACTGTGACTTCTCATCAAAATGGGCTTCCATGTATGCATTCCTCTCTGCCGCATGAATCTCTGGAGAGTCAAGACCAAACGAATCCACTGCATGCCGGATGCATGAGGCCTCATTTGGACATTCAATCCGTTCATAGGCATCTACAAACAATGAATAGGAAGGCGTTCCTGGCCAATCACACTCAAAAAAACTACGCAGTCCACCATTGTCAATCTGCCCCTGCGCCGCCGTAATGATCACTATCGTTTTAAAGGGTTCCTCCAACATAGAAGGATCATTGCCAACTTCGTTTATCCGACTGAAGGCCTCATCAATTAGAGCGTCGAGGGCACTTAAATCTTCGGTTGGAGACATCTATCTAGTGTGCTGAGCTTCAGCTTGACACAAACAGGAGAATTAATGCTGCTGCCAGCAAGATTCAGTTACGAAGATTCTTTGCTATCTGGCTAACGGTTGGTGCGATCAGCGGTCGGGTGTAGCCCGATCCGTTGCATTGCAGGGTTGGCCTTCAATCGGGAAACTCCCCAGTTCTCGTTGCCGATTCTGGCGGGGGAACACAGCACATGTCGAATCGGACAATCTTCCCGGCTTTGACTTCGGCGAGGACCGTGGCCACGAGGTCCTCTCGTGTGCCCTGCGACATGACCACGCAATCCCGAGGGCAGGTGCCCATTTCAGCCCACACCCGTGCGTTTGAGTTCCTGATGCTGTCGAGTTTGGTGCCGATGTACTCCAGGTAGGCTTCTGGAGATACAATTTCGTCAAACACCCACTGAGATGCGTAGCGGAAATCGTCGCTGAGCAATGGGGCGATGTGCTCTGCCGAGAGAGTGTTCATCATCCGAGCATAGGCACGGAGCGCGTCTTTTTCTGTCAGGCTGGGCATGAGGATCAGTTGGCATGGCTAACGGCCTTGCCGATCAGCGGTGACGCGAAGCGTCGTCCGCTGCATCGGCTGGTTCGACTGCAAGTTGAAGTGATAGGGGCATGCAGTAGCCCGGGTCGAATTCGTTATGCACGGCCACGACAC
>JBLHLB010000119.1:0-10616 GCA_047618505.1 Planctomycetota bacterium | reverse complement strand
TGGAAGTCTTGGCCGGCATCCCCACGGTGGTCTATGGCTACTTCGCCATCGCCGTTGTAACGCCGGCCTTGAGGGCCGTCATTCCAGGAATGGGAGTCTTCAACGCCCTTTCCGCTGGAATTGTGGTCGCGGTGATGATCATCCCAACCGTTGCATCCCTTTCGGATGATGCCATGCGCGCGGTGCCCGGGGCCCTGCGTGAGGCAGCCTACGGATTGGGGGCCACGAAGCGCGAGGTCAGCCTCGGTGTTGTCTACCCCGGCGCTCTTTCTGGAATCCTGGCGGCCTACGTCCTGGCCATTGGGCGGGCTCTTGGTGAGACCATGATTGTGACCATGGCAGCCGGCGCTACGCCGCAGCTGACGGCCAATCCCCTGGAGTCGATCCAAACCATGACCGGCTACATCGTTCAGGTCAGCCTTGGGGATACGCCGGCCGGTACGCCTGGATACCTCTCGATCTTCGCCGTGGGGCTGACGCTCTTCGTCATGACCCTTGTGATCAACCTCTTCTCCTTCTGGATCAAGCGCCGTTATCGGCAGTCCTACTCCTGATGAAGCGCGACGAACTCTTTCCAGATCGACTTGGCATGCGCCACCGGCGTGACCGCCTGTTCTATTGGCTGACCGTTGCAGCCACATGGGTGGGGATTGTGGCCCTGGCAATTCTCCTGGTGGGCGTTCTGGTCAAGGGCTTGCCCTGGCTCAGCGCGGACTTCCTGGATCGCTATCCTTCGCGCACGCCTTCGAAGGCGGGCTTCAAGGCTGCCTTCTGGGGTAGCCTCTGGGTGATTGGCTTGACCACGATGCTGACGGTTCCCCTGGGGATCGCCGGGGCCATCTACCTGGAGGAGTACTCCAAGCGTGGCCGCTTCCACACCATGATCGAACTCCTGGTGGCGAACCTGGCTGGCGTGCCGTCGATCCTCTACGGAATGCTGGGCCTGATCCTCTTTGTGCGCATGTTCCAGGACGTTGGCACCTCGACCTATTTCCTAGGAGTGCAATTGCCCTTTGGACGCTCTGTCCTGGCCGGTGCCTGCACCCTGTCCTTGCTAGTCCTGCCGGTGCTGGCGATAACAGCGCGCGAAGCTTTGCGCGCTGTTCCCGACTCCCTGAGGCAGGCGGCCTTTGGCTTGGGTGCCACGCGTTGGCAATGCACCTGGCACCACGTTTTGCCCGCCGCTGCGCCGGGGATTCTGACGGGCGTAGTTCTATCAATCTCACGCGCCCTGGGGGAGACCGCACCCTTGATCATGATGGGCGCCCTGACCTATGTCGCCTTCGTCCCAAGCAGCGTGAACGATCCCTTCACGGCCATGCCGATTCAGATTTTCAACTGGGCCTCGCGGCCCCAGGCGGATTTCCAATCCGTCGCAGCTGCGGGGATCATCGTTCTCCTCAGCGTTCTCCTTGGAGTCAATGCCCTGGTTGTTCTGCTCCGGAACCGCGCGGAGAAGTCACGCATCAAATGAATACAACGACTCAAGCACGAACCGTCCTCGAAACGCGGGACGTCACCATTTCCTACGGGGATGCGCCCGCAGTGCGGAACGTGACCCTGGCTGTCCCTGAGCGCGAGGTCCTTGCGCTGATCGGACCGTCGGGTTGCGGCAAGAGCACGCTACTGCGCTGCTTCAACCGCATGAACGACTTCATCCCGAGTTGCGCTCTTGAGGGCAGCGTGCTCTTTGAGGGGCTGGACATCCACTCTCCCAACCTCGATCCGGTGGAGTTGCGGCAGCGCATCGGGATGGTCTTCCAACGGCCCAACCCCTTTCCGAAGTCGATCCGCGCAAACATCACCTGGGCGCCGCGCATGGCCGGATACCGGGGAGACTTGGATGAACTCGTGGAGCGCACCCTGCGCGAGGCGGCCCTTTGGGAGGAGTCGAAGGACAAGCTCGACAAGTCCGCGCTGTCTCTATCCGGTGGTCAGCAGCAGCGCCTGTGTATCGCCCGCTCCCTGGCCATGTCACCGGATGTTCTCCTGATGGATGAACCCTGCTCAGCCCTGGATCCGATCGCTACGGGTCGCATCGAGGAACTGATCCGTTCGCTCCGCGAGCGCTACACAGTGGTGATCGTGACCCACAACCTGCAACAGGCCGGTCGTGTTGCTGACCGCACCGCCTTTATGTACCAGGGGGAATTGATCGAGGTCGGCGAGACCTCTCTGCTCTTCACTCAACCGCAAAAGAAACGGACCGAAGACTACATCACGGGACGCTTCGGATAATTCCAATGACTGAACATCTCACACGCGATCTGAACAAGATCAAGCAACACGTTCTTGGCATGGCAGGATTGGCAGAGGAGGCCCTTGGGTTGGCGCTTGCCGCTTTTACGATCCGAGAAGAGGTCCCCGCCCAGCGTCTACAGGAGGTGGAAGCACGCATCGATCAACTGCAACTCGATATCGATGACGAGATCATCAAGTGCCTGGCCCTGCACCAACCGGTGGCCAGGGATTTGCGCTTCGTGACGTCGGCCATGCGTATCGTCAATGATCTGGAGCGCATCGGAGATCTGACGACGTCGATCGCGGCACGCCTCCTCTTTCTTGTTCATCAGGATCCCCTGGGGGAGCCGCTTGAGATCGCATCGATGATGCGAGAGACGGCGGCAATGCTGAGGGACAGTCTGAATGCCTTCGTGACCTTTGACTCCGAGCTGGCCCGAAGCGTGTGTGAGCGCGACGACATCGTCGATGAGCAGAACCGCCGCCACTTCGAGTTGCTTGTGGAGCGCATGAAGCGCGATCCCGGTTCGGTGGAGCGTGCGGTGGCGCTGCTTTCTATCTCTCGCTGCGTCGAGCGTATCGCCGACATGAGCACCAACATCTCCGAGGACGTTGTCTACATGGTGGATGCCGAAGACATTAGGCATCCGGGGCACGCGGAGAGCGAATCGACCTGAGGGGAGTCTTCCTTCGGGTCGGGGGGGCACGATGACTGGCAACTATTCAGTCGGCATGTCCCAGCGGCGCTTGCCATTGACGAAGATCCCGTCCTCGGCGAGCCGTAGCACATCCCCGTCCTGGAGCCCACCAAAGACGTGCTTGCCGAGGGTCAAGGAATCTTGCTCGAGCTTGAAGCTCAAACCATTGATGCTTTGAGTTACACGCATAGGTTGACCGGTTCTGGAACTGGTGACGGAGGTAAATCCGATCCCGGAGTCCATGGTCAGGACAAGCGTATTGCTTGTCACTGTGGCTAGGCCATTGCTATAGCTGAGCACATAGCTGCTGCTGCCATTATCCGAGAGCCCGGACGCATCTCCGTGGCATCCACTGAGACCAAGAAGTAGGACGAAGACTGCGAGGCAGTGACTGTCACTTTGCTTGGTTTGCATGGGGATTCCGGTGGCAATTTGGGAGGATCGCTATTTCCTAAGGACCCAGCCGATCAGCTTGAGGAAGCTCGGAGCCTGGCCCTGTGAAAGGAGTCCGATGCGGAAGATCTTGCCCCCGGCCCAGACTGCGCTGAGTGTGAAGAGGGTGCAGAGCACGACGCCCAGAAGGATTTCCCACAGAGCGGCACCGGGGGGGATGCCGATGCGTAGAAACATTAGGAAAGGCGTTGCCGGCGGAAACAGGGATGCCCAGCGGGCCAACGCGCTATCCGGTGCATCCATGACCGGGCCGAAGAGGAACATCGGCAGCATGATCATCAACATCGCCGGAGTCATAAGGCTCTGGGCATCACGGATCTCCGAGCAGGCGGCACCGATAGCTGTGAAGACGGATCCGAAGATGAAGACCGCTAGGATCAGGAATACGAAGAACCAGGCGTAGAGCTGGGGGTCAACCAAATCACCGTAGCCGAAATGGTGCAATACAACTGTGGCGCCACCGAGATAGACGACGGAGAGGGTTAGGGCGACGCTGGCCGTGCCCACGAGCTTGCCGAGGATTAGTTGGAATGGCGTCACCGCCGAGACCAACACCTCGGAGATCTTCTGCATCTTCTCTTCGAGCACGTTGTTCAAGGCCGGCGGCGCGGCCATCATGATCAGCATGAACATCAGGAACATCCCGACGCCGGGGACGAGCTGGTTCTTGATCTTGTTCTCTTTTTCGGCTTCGACGACCTTTCCAGTACCGGCCTCGACAGAGGCCAGCCCCAGGCGTTCGAAGTTTGTGGGACTGCTCAGCTCCATGATTTCCCTGCGGTCATAGCCGGCGCCGGTGAAGCGTCTTGAGACGACGTAGTCGTCTAGCACTTTCTGGGCCCAACGGGGCAATTCTCCGTAGGTCGGTGTTTGCGTGTGATAGGCGATGGTGCGGTCGTCACCGACTTCCCCCAGAACATCAGCACCAATCAGCAGGAAGGCGAAGAGGTCGCCGTCGCGGACACGGTCCGCAAGGGCGATGTCCACGCGTTCTTCCCCGCTGGCGTCGAGGACCACGCGTTCGAGTAGGAAGCGCGGATTCATCTGCGTCCGATCTTTCCCTTCGCCCTCATACAGGGTTTCTTCACGGGCCGCGTTCTCGGCCTGGAGCACGCTGAAGAGTTCGCCCGTGGCGTCGACGACGGCCATCTTACGGTCCTGGACATCAGCCTTCGACTCCACCAGCTTCTGGATCACGATGCTGGCGGCCATGATGACAGGCATCAGGAATAGACCGATCAAGAAGGCCTTGCTGCGGACGGCCGTGAGGTACTCCGACTTGGCAATTGCAATGATCTTAGACACGGAGGGCCTCCTTGGCTGCCGAAGTGGATTGGGCTGCGGCGTCGGCTTCGTCGTCTGAATGGGGACGCGCGATGCGTACGAATATGTCGTGCAGGGAGGGCTGCGAAATCTCGAAGAGGTCGACGCGTGTGCGCGACGCAAGCTCCTGTAACAGGACCTGGGGGTCGCCATCGAAGCGCAATTCCTGGTATTGGCCCATGTCGACGATGTGCTTGACTCCAGGGAGTCCCGTGAGGTGCTCCTGTCCGCCTTGGATGCGCAGGCGAACCGTGTCCTCACCGTAGCGTTGTTTGATTTCGTCCAAGGTGCCGTCGAGCACTTTTTCACCCTTGTAGATCATCATGATCGAATCGCACATACGCTCTGCCATGGCCATGTCGTGGGTCGAGAAAATGACCGTAGCGCCTTCGTCCCGTAGTCTCAGGATTTGCGCCCGGAGCACATCCAAATTGACCGGATCGAGACCAGAGAAGGGCTCATCGAGAATTACAAGTTCCGGCCTGTGCAGGATCGTCGCAAGGAACTGAACCTTTTGCGCCATGCCCTTGGAGAGCTGTTCGATCTTCTTCTTCTTCCAATCCACAAGCTCCATTCGCCCTAGCCATTCGTCGATCCGCGGGGCGGAGACCTTCGGCTTGAGTCCCTTGAGTTCCGCGTAGTAGCTCAGCAGGTTCTGCACCGTCATCTTCTTGTACAGACCGCGCTCCTCTGGGAGGTAGCCCACACTGTCGTTGGCGGCGCGCATGCCCTCGTGTCCCAGGACGCGAATGTTGCCAGAGTCAGGATCGATGATGCTCAGGATCATGCGCAAGGTGGTCGTCTTGCCGGACCCATTGGGGCCGATGAAGCCGTAGATCTTGCCCTTCGGGATAGTCAAGTTCAGGTCGTTGACGGCGACGTGGGAACCATAGGTCTTCGTGACCGCGGTCAGTTCAACAGCATTCATGTGGGGATTCGCCCAAGGGTAGGGCGGCAAGCAAGGGGGGAGCAGCGGTGGACAGTCCGAGGGATTCGTAATGGCTGCAACTTGCGAACCCCTTCAATCGTCTGGGGTCGGTCACACACACTAAGGGGCCGCGGCGCCCCTACGAGGCCTGGGTTGTGGTATTCCAGTTTCACTAGGTCAATTGCGGGAGAAGACCCTGGAACGGTGTTCGCTGCCGTCCGCGTCCAGCCCCAGCTCATCTAAGGCTGCCCTGGGAGCGGTTCTCCTTGGACGGCTGGACAGTTCCGGCGAGGCGCGTGAGAATGGCGGGCCACCTGCTCAGCCTCCGCTGAACCCCAAATCCTTTGCCTGCCATGTCCGCCAGCGAGCGCTACTCCATGTCCGTCATGTTGACCTGTAGGGACTGCCCTAGCACCGTCGCGCATTACCGCGACGTGCTTGGCTTTGAGCTCAAGGAAAGCTGGCCGTCAGATGCCGCCCCCCAGTGGGCTAACCTCGTGCTCAAGGGCCAATCGGTGATGCTCGGGGCCGAAGTGCAAACAGAGAACATCGACGCTATGTGCGGCGGCGATGCGGAGCAGGCCGAATTCTGGCGAGGAGAGGCCAAGTCCTGGAGCGAGAACAGACCCGGCGTTGGACTAGCGATCTACCTACAGGTCGACGATGTGGATGCCTACGCCAGGGAAATCAAGGGCCGCGGCGCCGACCTCTTAGGTGAACCGAAGGACCAGTTCCACGGCATCCGCGAGCAGCGGGCCACGGACCCGGAGGGCTACAAACTTGTCTTCTTCACGCCCATTGAGATGACCTCCTGCCAGTCCTGCGGCATGCCCCTGACGGACGCGGAGCCTGGACAAATGTACTGCGGGCATTGCACGAACGACAAGGGCGAACTGCGTCCCTTCGAGCAGGTCCTTGAGGGCACAACGGTCGGTTACTTCATGGGAATGCAACAGATGCCCAGGGCCGAGGCTGAAGTCGCGGCGAAGGATCGTCTGTCGAAAATGGCCGCCTGGTCTAGTCGTTGCAACGCTTAGGAAGAGGACGAATCAAATGCGATACACAACAAGAATTACTACCGCGCTAATCATTGGTCTCACGGCAGCCTGCTCCGGGCCCGGTTCTTCCGTGGAGCCGGCCACGGAGAATGGCAATGGACTGCTTGAGTCGCTGTCATCCCTCGAGGGGGCTTGGTCCATGGAGAGCAGTGAGGGGGCCGTTCCCGTTCACTTCAAGACCATCGCCGGGGGCACGGTTGTTCACGAGACCATGATGGCGGGTACCGAGCACGAAATGGTGAACCTCTACACGGTGGACGGGGACGGGCTCATGATGACCCACTACTGCGCGACCGGCAATCAGCCTCACATGCGCGCTACCTCTCAAGAAGGTCAGTCGATTGCGTTCCAGACCATCGGAGTCAGCGGGATGGACGTCGAGGGTGAGCACGCCATGACGGAGATGACCCTCGTGATCGTGGATGAGGATCATGTCGAGCAGCATTGGTTCTCGAACGATTCAGCTACTGCGGGGACTCCGATGGTGATGCGTCTGAGCCGCCAGCGGTAGCCTCATTCATCGCAGGCATCGGTGTGGAGTGCCTACTCCACTCGTCCGTACGCCATGCATTGTGCAGTCATCCGATCTCCGGGCCGGCTATCTTGCCGGCCTTACAATCCCAGGAAGAGCGTGGCTCTCGCCCTAGACTTCCTGTGCGCGTTCCTGTTCCGTGGCCTTGGCGATAACCCCTAGGACGTGATCAACGCGGTCGCGGTGAGTGCGGAAGGACAGCACGGCGAGGCGAATCCAGAAGACCCCTTCGATGCGGGTGGAGGACAGGAATACATGTCCGTCCTTGAGAACTGCTTGGAGCAGCTCGGCATTGAATGCGTTAGCCGCATCGAGATCTGCGTGCCCTCGGGGCACCCAGCGGAAGAGCGCAACCGATAGATCGGGGACGGGACCTACTTCAAACCCAAGCTCGCGAGCGCATCCGTGGAAATAGCGTGCCAGGAGAAACTTCTCCATCAGGGCCGCACGGAATCGCGCGGTCCCATGCAGTACTAGCGGTAGCCACATGCGCAGTCCGCGGAAATGCCGCGTTAACTCAGGCGATAAATCCGCCGGCGAAGGCTCGTCCTCGAGATCCGTTGCGTCCTGCAGATAGGCCCCACGGTGCCCAAAGCTCTTCCCCAGGTGTGCCGGGTCGCGCAGCAGTACAGCACCCGTGCCGTAGGGGATGAAGAGGCCCTTGTGGGGGTCGATCACGATCGAGTCCGCACGCTCTATCCCTGCGAATAGCGGGCGCAGTTCCTCCACCAGGACGAAGGCGCCGCCATAGGCTCCATCGACGTGGAACCAAAGCTCCTCCCGCTCTGCGACGTCGGCGATCTCATCCAGGGGATCGAGGGCACCGGTGTCCGTGGTGCCCGCGGTGCCGACCACCAGGAATGGCCGTAGGCCCTTCGCGCGATCCGTCCGCACAGCCTCGGCGAGAGCAGCACTGTCCATGCGATAGCGGGAATCCATGGGGATCACATGCTGAACCGTCTCCCCAAGACCGGCGATGGCCAGTGACTTGGCAACGCAATGGTGTGCCTGGGAGGTGATATAGACGACGGCGGTCTCGACGTCGCGTGCACGCAGCCCGCCTGCGTCGCGGGCGGCAACGAAGGCCACCAATGTTGCGATCGAACCACCTGAGGTTAGCGTTCCGTGGGCACCGGCGGGTAAGCCGAGCTCATCACGGAGCCAACGCAGCATCAGATTCTCGACGGCCACTGGGCCGCGTCCCGCATAGCTCACGCCGGAGTAGCGATTCGTCACCGCGGCGATCATGTCGCCGAGGGCCCCGGGGAAGATGCCGCCGCCGGGGATGTATCCCAGGTGGCCACCCGAAGCGGGTTGCAGTCCAGGTCCATCGATCTCGCGCTCCACGAGATCCATGACCAGGTCAATTGAGGTTGGGGTTTCTGGGACCCCAAGTTCGAGGAACTCCTGGCGGGCACCCTTCGCCGTGCTCCAGGCAGGTCGATCCGCAAGACCCTCGACGACAGAGTGTGAGAACTCGACCACGCGATCGGTCCATTCCCGCCTTGTCTCGCGGGGTTCCTCAAGTTCGCAACTGATGGCTTCCAGGGCCGAGATCCGCGCTTCCAGGTCAGCCTTGGTGTAATCAAAGAGGGACATAGGTGGGAGAGCCTAACCGCGCCCTAGACGGAGGACCACAGGCACGGCAGCCATCGCTACGGCAGCCATAGGTACAGAGCTCACGCGAATCGAACTACCTGGCACGATCAACACTACTCGGCGGTGACATTCGAGAGGTCGAAAGGCCGTAGGGCGTGGGCCAGAAGCGCCCTGCTCTCAGGTCAATCAGATCATCGGGTGTGCGACCGTAGGTGAATCCGGACGTGACGACTTTGTCTGTGGCAGGGCGAGCTTCGGGGGATTCGCGTGGGTCGAGCCCCTTGGACTCTTCGAGGCGAGCCTCCAGGAGCAACGCACTAGAGTATTTGGCTCTCCTGCGCCCATTGGAGGGAGTGCCTCTTCTCACCCGGCCCGCTCATACAGCCATTCGCCCAACTGCCAGAACCCCACTGCTCGCGAAGACTATAAAGCGTAGTTGTGTGCATCAATGACAGCCACTGGGAAGTGACCTTTCAGGACCTTGCCCACGACCCTGGCCTGCGCGATGCGGACGATCAGATTGCGTAGCATCGGTTGAGTTGAGGCGCGGGCAGCGAGTGCTTCCTGGCTCTCCAGTCGGGCAAGTGCAAGGGAGGGGTGGCGGGCACCCCGAACGCCCTCCGGTGGACCACCCAGGGCTCTAACCGACCTATGCGGAGTTGTGAGGGAACCTTGGGCCGGAATTTTGCTGAGCATCAATCCAGAGCCGCGCCTGATCTCTCTCGGATTCTGTCCGCGAGCCGAGGACAGGGCATAGCGCGGAAGCTACCCTCCGAGAATGACAGCGTCCGCACGGTTTCCTGCTCTCTTCGTCCTCGGTGTCGCCCACTGTGGCTCGACCCTCTTGGGTCGCATGTTGGACTGCCATCCTCGCATGCGTTGCTTCGGTGAGGTCCTGCGGCTAAAGGCCGCACTGGAGGAAGGTCTGCCCTGCTCCTGTGGCTTGCCCATGGAAGAGTGCAAGGAATGGCAAGCTGCCCGTCCGCATCTGGCACCGGAGAAAGAGCACGACTTGCGCGCCATGAAGTTTGGTCACTTCCGTGCTCTGGCCCAGGCCCGCGGTGTTGACGTTGCGATAGACCTCTCCAAGACCTTGGTTTGGCGTCACGCACGCAAGTGGGGCAAGCACGGTGCCGGCTACATCCTGCTCTTGCGTGACACGCGTGGAGTGCTCGCGGCGGCCCAACGTGCCGGAATCGATGTGCAGTCGCGCATCGCACGCCATGCTAAGTGGATCCAGCGCCAAGCGCGCATGGCCGACAAGCTAGGAGACAAGGCCTTGGTTGTTCGCTACGAGGATCTCTGTGGAGCAACGGAAGCGGAGTTGCGGCGCATTTCCAAGTTCATCGGCATTGAGTTCGACGAAGCAATGCTGCGTCCCGCGAACCAGGAGCATCACTTCGTGCACTCGAGCCGTTCGAAGTACATGAAGGGCTCCAACAGCTTCCGGCTGGACCAGCGCTGGAAGACCGAACTAGAGCCCGGACTTCTACGCGAGATCGAGGGCACCATGGCGAAAGTGCCTCTCCTGTCCAGCTACCTCTAGGTGATCGAGGCTTGCGCTGAACACAGTTCGGGGCCGAAACACAGTTCGGGGCTGCCGGATTTCATTGGCCAGCGAGTCTGTCCAAGGATGACTCGACTCCAGGGATAGGCCCCTCGAAGTCATAGCCGAAGAGTTCGATGTCCCTGGCCCAGTGGGCCTGAACCCTCTTTCGGGTAGCCTCGTCATAGAAGGTACGCCAGGGCTCACGTTCGCGTCCACCAAGCCTAGGCATGGCCCC
>JBLHLB010000118.1:0-10670 GCA_047618505.1 Planctomycetota bacterium | reverse complement strand
TGGGTCTAGCACTGGGTCTAGCACTGGGTCTAGCACTGGGCGCACAGTTCCCGCAGGATCTAGCCGAAGAAGCCCAGGCCGGACGCGCTTTCGTAGTGGGACCGGCTCTGACTCAGGATGCACACATTGGAAAACCCCGAAGAGAACGAAAGAGGAGTGCGTCGTCGCTCCCAGGCCTTGGTGGATTGGGCCCGCAAGGACATCTGGCATGTGGAGTTGGTGGGCGTTCCGACCTTCCGCCGTTGGTGGACGAAATGTCTGCGCGTGATTCTGCTGACCATCCGGGGCTTCGTGCGCGATCGCTGTACACGTCACGCCATGGCGCTGACCTACATCACGATCTTTGCCCTGCCGCCCTTCCTGGCCTTCGTCTTCTCGATTACCAAGGGCTTCGGTCTCTACAGGAACCTGAAGGACGGCCCGATCAATGCCTTCCTTGACTCGAACTTTGGATCCGATGAGGGCAGCCAGGTTCGCCAGGCAATCGATCAGATCTTCAGCTACGTAGAGAACACACCTGTGGGATCCGTAGCAGCCATCGGACTGCTTGTAATTCTCCTGGCGGTCTTCAAGCTGCTCGGTGCCGCGGAGTTCACCCTGAACGACATCTGGGGCATTCGTCGCCCACGGCCCTTGGTGCGCAAGGTCACCGACTACTTGGCGATCGTCGTGGTTACGCCGATTCTACTGCTGAGTGGAGTGAGCATGTCGAGCTTCTTGAACGGACACGTGGTGGAGTTTCTCCGTGATCGACAGGAACCCGCGGCAGCCGCTGTGGCGGAACTGGAGCCCACATCCGATGCCGGGAGCGAGCTCGAAGTAGCGGCTCCGGCGGAGCCCGGCGATGGAGGAACTCCTGAGTTGGCGGCTGATCCGAAGGCGGGCAAGAGCCTGAGGTCCTCGGCGCTCCTGCGCCTTGCGTCACTCTTGACGATCGTGCTTGGCATGGGATTTGTTCTCTTCACGATGCCAAACACCTCCGTGCGATTGGGCGCGGCGTTACTCGGCGGTTTGTCCGCGGGGCTCCTGTGGCAGTTCCTCCAGTTCGGAAGCGTCTACATTCAGGTTTGGCTGGGGGGCAAGAACGCCATCTATCAGGGCTTGGCCGCGATCCCGATGTTGATGATCTGGATCTACCTTTCCTGGACGATCCTGCTGGTGGGGGCCGAGGTCTCCTGTGCCGTGCAAACGGAACCCCTGGTTGCGTCGCTTGCGCGCACCGGCAAGTTGGATCAACGCCTGCGGGAGATCATCGCGCCGCGCCTGGCGGTTCGAGTCACGGCGGCCTTCCTCGGCGGCCAAGCGCCACCAACGGCGACTGGGTTGGCGTCGGACTTGGACCTAGCCGTGCGAGCGGTTACCGACGTATTGGATCGCCTGGTCGTTGCGGGAATCCTCGCTCGCACGAACAAAGAGGACGGGGAGGAGAGTTATCTACCGGGCCGAGATCCCGGCGCCATTCGGCTCCAGGACGTGGCCGATGCCCTGCGGCGCGATGTTGGGGGGCGGACCCCGGAGGCCCGTGGCGAGTTGGACGAAGTCGTTGATCGCGCGCGACTAGCCCTCGAAGTCGAGATGGCGGCGTTGGAGGCGAACCGGACCCTGGCTGAGCTGGCGCGCGCCTGACACGGGGACGATTCCGATCTCACATCGGCCCCAAAGAAGAGCCGGACCCGAAGAATACGCTGACCTAAAGGCCAGCATGGCCACAAGACCGGGGGCCCGACACCACAGGTGGTGTCGGGCCCCCGGTTCAATCAATCCCAGTTGCCAGCTACTACCAGCCCATCACCAGGTCGATGGCGTTACATAATTCCGGGCCAGCGCCACCGAGGATGATGCCTTGGGTCGCAAGGGAGATGCCGATGAAGGAGACATCGGTCGGGGCCGCGCTGCTATGGGTAGCGACTCCGCCACCGGAATCGACAACCGTGCCGTAGGCGAAGACGCCGCCTAGGGCTTCGACGCCTATCAAGAGTTCGCCAAAGGGCGTCGGCGCACCCACGAACGGCAAGTCGTATCCAAGGACGACCGTGAGGCCCGCACCGGGATGTCCGCTTGCGTCGATCGTTGTCGTGAAGGTTCCGCCGAGGATCGGCAGGCTTACGGGCTGATAGCAGAGGGGGTTGGTCCCGTTGCCGTTGCGAACGATTGCGGAGGCGAGGAGGGGGTCAGCGACGATGAGTCCCGTCTTCGTGATGCTGTCCGATCCAAGCGGTCCGGTCACCGCAAGGCTGACGTCGAAGGTGCCGAAATTGAAGTAGGTGTGTGTCGGGTGCTGCGCCGTGGAGGTGAAGCCATCGCCGAAGTCCCAACTCCAACTCGTTGTACCGCCGACCGATGCGTCGGTGAAATCCACCACCAGGGGGTTCTGGCCTTCGAGCTTCGAGGCCACAAACTCAGCGTGTTCAGCGGTGGCATTGACGCTGGCGTTGAAGATGAATACGCCACCGACATTCGAGCCCACTCCGGTTCGTGCCACGCGCGAGTTGGCGAGGACGAAGTCTCCCTGGACATTGACGTTGCGGCCCAAGGTGTCAGAGATCCCGCTGACGGTGCCGACGAGCTTGGCGATCTCGTTCCAGGTCGCGCCGTCGTACTCAAACAGATAGGCGGCGCCTCCGTTGGTGTCGGCCGAATCCTCTCCGATGGCGCCCCCGACGATGAAGTCGCCCTGGAGGGCGCAGCCGGTGCCCAGGAGATCGTCCATCTGGGCGTCACTGGCCTCAAGCTTGGCGACCTCGTTCCAGTTGATTCCGTCGAACTCGTAGATCCAAAGGGCGCCGGCGCGGGTCGTACCGCCAAGCGTGTCGTTCTCATCGGCACCGACCACTATCCGGTCACCTTCGATATCGACGGAGGCGCCAAAGCTTTGGCCGTTGTGCCGCAGGCTGGGGACGATCTTCGCCGTTTCCAACCAGTTGGTCCCGTCATAATCAAAGACGTAAACCGCACCGGCCGCGGTCAGGGCGGCTTCGTTTTCCTTGTTGCAGCCGACGATCAGGCGTGTGCCATTCACCGCGATAGAGGAGCCGAATTCCTCGGTCTCTTCGGCGTCGCTGGCCACGAGCTTCTGCGACTGAGACCAGGACGATCCGTCGTACTCGAATACGTAGACGGCACCCTCGTCGCCCAGGGTCGTGACCGGAGCATCGTTGAAGATTGCGGAACAGAACACGAAGTCGCCTTCTATGGCGACGCTCTGGCCCAATTGGTCACCGAGGGCGCCGTCGGAGGCGACCAGCTCCCCTGTCTCTGTCCAGGACGTCCCGTCGTACTCGAAAACGTAGGCGCCTCCTTCGTCGCCACTGGGCGTCAGGTTGTTCAGGGGCGAGCCTCCCACGAAGCGATTCTCATGGACCGCGACGGCGGAGCCGAACTCGTCGCTGATGCCAGGCCCGCTACTGCGGAGGATGGCTTCTTCGACCCAGACAGTTCCGTCGTACCTGTAGACGTAGACAACCCCTTGATCCGCATTGGTTGCGTCCGGACCGATATCCGCGCGATGCGAGCCGGAGACGAGGATGTTGCCGTAGAGGTCCATCCCCGAACTGAACTCGTCGTTTACCTGGGCGTCGCTGGCGCCGAGGATGAAGTATTGGTTTTGCACCGTCTGCGCGGTCGCAGCAGATGCCAGGGGTAGAGTCGAGAGGAGAAGAACCGGGAGGGGGATCCGGAGGTACTGCATGGCTACTATTGGGCGTAGGGCCCGCTGGGTGAATGCATGGGGGCGTCCAGGGCGGAGGTGTGCCCTGGCGATGCTGTTCCCAGGATAGCCGAAGCTGCCAAAAACAGGTGGGACTCGCGAAGGAATGAGGTTTCCTTCACGAGCCTATTCTTGCAGCTTTCTAGTGGGCAAACGCAGCTTCCTTGGCGCTGCCCCGCAGTTGCCTTCTGGCCTTCGGAATTCGCCTTGCCGTCAGTGCCGGCGGTGGGAGACACCCGGGTTGGAGGGACTTGATGCGTTCCAGTGCGCTGCGGGCCGCGTCCACCACGGCCTTGCTCGGGTCCTTCACGAGGCGCACCAGTTGGGGTAGCACCCCCACGGCCCCCAGGGTCGCCAGAGCGTGGATCGCCTGGCAACGGGTTTCGATATCCTCATCGCCAAGCAACTCAAGCAACTCGGAAATCGTTTCCTTCCGGGTGGGGAGGCGTTGCTCGCGCTTCGCCCAGGACTCCCGTTAGGCCAGGATGTTCGCGGACCAAACACCCACCTCTTGACCGTCCGGCCAGGTCACGTTGAGTTGTGATTCAAGCAGGGGCACCAGGTTCGGATCGCGGAGGCGCTTGAGGGTCTCGCTGAGCTCCCTAAGCAATCCCGCGGTGCGCGTATCGAGGAGAGTGGAGACGAGCTGAGAGGTGATCAGATCAGGATAGTCCTGGAGCGATTCGATCACGCCGTCAACCAGCCAATAGGACATGTGGTCATTCGCCCATTCGTCAGCGTGGGACAGGCACCACTCCAGCACCCGACGGGTGCGCTCATGGCTACCCGGATCGTTGACCGTAAGGATCGTACTCATCGAATAGGGAATGAAGGCGGCGCTTGGGCCTCCAGCAAGTCATCGTTGCGGCGTAGCTCGCTCCAAACCCCAAGGGCCGCGCCCGTGGCCGCGGCACTCGCGCGCGCCAGGGCCGCTCGTCCCGCTTCGGCGGGGTCCTGGGATGGCGCCTAACCCGCGAATGCCAAGGCGGCGGCACAACCGAAGCCGAGAAGAACGACGAGCACTTCGCGCAGGCCATAGGGCGAGCGCCTGGGGTTAGCGATCGAAGTGCCGAGGGCAGATACGAACCAAGGTTAGCCCATGGGGTACCCGCGCTGCGTCAACGCTGGGTCAACAGATGCGGCGAGCGTGCAGTTTCGCTGCCTTCACCGGCCTCACTGCCTTGAGTGGCCTCACTGCCTTGAGTGGCTTCACTGGCCGCCGACAATCCCGCGTACAAGCGGGTCGGGGTCCTGTTTGAGGTGCTCAAACTCCGCCCTTAGCGCCGGGCGTTGCGCGGCTAGGCGCACCAGGCCACGTGCGATCTCCCGCCTGACCCGCGCGTTTGCGTGCCCCGTGAGGGCGAGCAAGTGCTCCGTTGCCTCAAGATCTCCACAAACGGAAATTGCCCAGGCGGCTGCAATGGCAACTTCGACCTCGGGATCCGCCACCAGCGGCAGGAAGTCAGCCGCCAAAGAGCCCGCCGCCCGCGCCCGGCGATGGCCCATGGACCAGAGTGCTTCACGACGAATGCGCGCGTCCGCGTGTAGCAAAGCGGCGGGCATGTCACGGATTCCCGGGAAGCCCGAGTCCGCCAACAGGGCCGAGTCCAAAGCCCCCGCGGGCATCAAGCGTTCCCCGAATCCGCGCGGCGAGATCAGCACGCGCGCTACCGCATCGAGTCGGTAGGGCGTGTCCCCAACCCAGACTGCGTCGGTGCCCACGAGGCGCACGGCATGCTTCACCGTCTGGCCTCCCTTGAGGGGCGTGACGTGGGCGATCCAACTGTCGTCAGGCTGGTGCGTGAAGACCGTCGTGGATCCGCCGTTCGGCGCGGCGCTGTTCCAGGCACGCGCCGCAAGGTTTGCCTCCAGGACCTCGTGGCCTTCGTCCTCGTCGTTGAGCAGTTGTTCGATGCGTCCCTCAAACTCTGTCCGCAGGGCGACGTGCGCCTCCCCCGTGGCGGGTCCGGAGAAGCCTGAATGCACCCAACGCACGTGTCCACCATTGTCGACGAACAGGGTGGTGGGGAAGGAGCGCACGAAGTCAACGCCGGGGAAGGCCAGGGTGGCTTCGCTCTTGTTCGATGTGCCGGCCAGGAGGATCGGGTACTCGATGTCGTAGCGTTCGGCGAAACGGCGCAGTTGTTCGTTGTCACGTTCGTAGTCCGCCGTGAGCTCAAAGGCCAGGCCGATCACGCGCAGGCCGCGGGGACCGAAGCGTTTCTGTAGCTCCACAAGGTAGGGCGCTTCGTCGTGGCAGTTGGGGCACCAGGTTCCGAAGAGCACGATCAGGGTCGCAGCTCCCCGCAAGTCCGGGTCGGCCAGAGAGCGCATGCGGTTGTCCGCGTCCGGCAGCAACACGTCGCCGAGGGAAGCCAGCTCGTGCCAGCGCGTCTCTTCGAAGGCGTTCGCCAAGGTGATGTCGTCATCGCGCTTTCCCGTCCAAGTTTCGTGCCAGGTGTCGCCGGACCAGAAATCGCCAGAGAGCCCGCCGTCTGCGCCCACGGTCGCATCAAACAGAAAGGAGTGCGCGCCGTCGAAGACCGAGAGCCGCAGGTGCTCGCCCCGCAGACTGCCCGCCAGGTAGCGATAGTCGCCGGTCGTCGTAAGCACCGTGCCCGTCACAAGTCCGTCGAGTGTCTGCTCGAAGATCCCAACGGCGGGGTCGTCGGAGGAATCGAAATCCATGCGCCAGCGTCCGCTTAGATCTAGCTGGGCGGCGTCCATTCCCTCGAAGCGCGCGCTGGCGTGCTCTGCATCCGTCGCCGCGGGGAGCAGCACGGCATGGAAGGGCAAATTGCGCCAACGCTCCTTCCCAAGTCGTTTCTTGTACTCGCCGTCTAAGAGCATCCCGTCCTCGGAAACCATGGCACTGATGGAGGCGTCGTAGTGGGGAAATCTCAGGGTGAGGAAAGAACTATCCGGCGGCCGGAACGCGACGATTACGGGGACATCGATGCGCTCCTCGCCATTGTGAAGCATGGCCGTCCAGCCCAGGTCCGGGCTATGTGCGAGGGTCAACCCGAAGGGCAGCTCGCCACCGGGGCAGTCGAGCCAAGCTCGCCAGCGACCAACCAAGGGGGGACGTGATTCCGATTCGCTGGCGACCGCTTGGCCTTGCATTACAGACTCTGAGGGGAGAGCCGGTGAGGCGCTGACGAGAATTCCAAGGATGGCGGAGATGAGCAGCATTTCACAAGGGTAGCAGCATCTCGTTGGGATCCACCGATTGGTCTGCCCTTGGGGATCAGCTGTGGGGCCGCCACGGCAGCATGCTGCGAAGCGGTACCGTGGACTTCACGTTTGGGATCAGTACCTGGGATTCTGTGGCAAACGAAAGACTATCGTGTACGTAACGCCCAACCTGCCCCTGGCGGGCAACACCCCACGTGGCGAAACCGGAATCTGAACATGATGCACACACCTATAATTACCTGGCTGGCCTGCTCTCTGGGCGGCTCTCTGGGCGGCGATCCAGGCTTGGAGTCGATGGCGCCCAGCGCAATCGCGACGCCCGTGACCCAGGAACAGGAGGAGCCCCAAGAGGAGGCTCCCGTCGATCCGGTCGCGGAACTGGACTCGATCTACAAGGAGAGCTTGATCGTCTGGCGCGACGCCCTGCGCGCGGCTGAGAGCACGGCGGACAAGAAAGAGCTGCGGGCCAATCACCCCGTTGACGAATTCTATCCGCAGTTTGCGGCGCTACTGGAGAACGGTCATCACGCAGCGGCCGTTTGGATGATCACGAATGTGCGCCACACGGATCGCAAGCGTTCCGAGGCGACTAAGGTTGCCAAGGGACTCTATGCCCGCCTCTTTGGGGGGGACCTACCGGATCACGACACGCTCCTGGCCGCGTCGGAGCGTCTGATCCGGGATCGCAAGAGCCTGGGGCCCGAACTCTCCACGCAGTACCTAACGTCGGCCTTCGAACGGGCTGAAGCGCCTGAGACAAAGGCAATGCTGGGGCTGATGACCGGAAATCTCTATGGGCGTCTTGGTGGTGAAGAGAACGACAAGCTGAGCTTCACGTGGTTAGACCGAGTTGCGACGGAGTTCGCGGAAACGGAAGCCGGTGTCACGGCGACGGACCTGGTCTTCGTTTCAAAGTACCTATCCCTTGGGAGTACGGCTCCTGAGTTCGGAGGGGAGTCCATTGACGGCACGGAGATCAAACTCTCGGATTACCGCGGCAAGATCGTCGTAGTCGACTTCTTCGGTTTCTGGTGACCCCCCTGCCGAGCGGAGATGCCCCATCTTCGCGCGCTCGTGCAGCGCATGCAGGACCGTCCCTTTGCCTTAGTCGGCGTCAATTCCTACGACGAGGCGGCGGCTTACCACGAGGGTGTCGAGGAGTTTGGTTTGACCTGGCCGACGATCTTCCAGGGTGGATCCACGCCCGTGGCCGATCTCTATCGCGTGCAGGGTTACCCCTCGGTTTTCCTCCTAGACGAGGAGGGCAAGATTCTGTCCTTGAGCCTCAGGGGTCAACCGCTGGTTGACAAGGTTGAGGAGCTCGTAACGGCCCTCGAGAAGCGCTCGCTCTAGTTCCCATAACTCCAAGAATTAGAGCTGACATGAATTCTCTAATACTATCGAGCCTCTTGCTGGGCTTTGGGACGGGAAGCACCGTTCCAGAGCTCAGCCAGGAGGGAAACGCTTCCTCAGTCGAGGTCGTCGACGAAGCCGAAGCTCTTATCAAGAGCCACTAGGCGGAGTTCTCAAAGTGGTTTCAGAAGGTGCTCGCGGCCGAAGCCGAGTCACGCGCCGAGCTGATGGAGTTAGATCCCGCCCGGGCCGACTGGGGGCGCTTCAGTGCCCTCGCTGAGGGTGGCAACCCCCTGGCGACCCTCTGGAGGCTTCACCATGCTCCAAGCGCGAACCTCAGCCCAGAGGATCTGAAGACAGTCGGTCTAGACGGCTTTCGAACGCTTTTCTTTGAGCACCAGGATCGTCCCGACCTGCTGGACTCCTCTGCCTACGAGCTGGGCACCTACGTAGCACTCTCAGGTGTTAGCCCCTACAGCGAGATGCTCTACGACGCTTTCGAGGCGGCCGAAGACCACACAGTCAAAGGGCTGATTGCCTTCCACCTGGGCAACACCTTGGGCATGTCAGAGGACGAGTCGCAGAGGGCGGAGGCCAAGGACTGGCTCATGCGCGTCGCCGATCAGTTCAAGGACACATCCCATGGACTGCGGGCCGCCGATGCGCTCTTCATCCTTGAGCGCCTGTGCGTGGGGGCCATCGCCCCGGACTTCGGAGGGCTCTCCATCGACGAGGAGGAGATCAAGCTCTCGGATCAACGCGGCAAGATCGTCGTGGTCGATTTCTTCGGCTTCTGGTGAGGCAGTTGTGTGGCGGAGATGCCCACTCTCCGCGCGCTCGTACAGCGCATGCAAGACAAGCCCTTCACCATGATCGGCGTCAACGCCTACGACAGTGACATCGACTTCCGTGCCGGTGTCGAGGAGTATGGCGCAACCTGGCCGACAATCTTCCAGGGCGGTTCAACGCCTGTGGGGGACCTCTACCGTGCCTCAGGCTATCCGACGACCTATATCCTCGATGCTGATGGACGCATCGTCGGGCGGAACCTCAAGGGCGAGGCTCTCGCCAAGAGGGTCGAGGAGCTTGTGTCCGCCTTGGAAGCCTCCGGCAAATAGGCTCTCTATGATAGTCGGCTGATGTCGAGCTGCGGGCCACGCCCGCCTCGCATTTCATCGACGGCGCGCCGTCCGCGAACTCCGCGGGCGGCGCGCCTTCTTTTCTCCCCGGCTCCAGAGTTGTTTCCCCCCGCGAACGAGTTCAAGCTGTACACCCCGCGAGGCCTATTTCTCTGCTGCGCGGAACGCACAGGACCGACGGAGATCGCCAGATGATTACTAGAAGCCTTGGAAAGATCATTCGCGGGCGTTGCACGCCCTATTCCCTGATGACGGCTGCGATTCTCGGAGCTTGCCTCGGATTCGCGCCGGGCTTTCTCGAGGCGCCGGGACTGATCGTGGCACTGGTGGCTTGCCTTGCGATTGTGAACGCGAACCTCTTTGTAGCAGGCGCGGTCGCCATTGGAACGCGACTTGTTGCCTTGGCCCTGCAGCCTGTGCTCTTTGCCCTGGGGCGCTTACTCTTGGACGGACCGACGACGGGGTTGTTTCATAAGCTGATGAACGCGCCCGTTCTGGCCTACTTTGGCCTTGAGCGTTACGTGACCAGCGGGGGTCTGCTGCTGGGTACGGCAGTGGGTGTGGGGATCGGTTTCCTGCTCGTGCGCATGCAGTCGAAGCTGCGCGCCAAGCTCGAGTCGGCGCAGAATGATTCGGAACGCTACCAGCGTTTGACCTCCAACAAATGGGCACGCTGGGGCACCTTCATTTTCTTCGGCGGGCGCAAGCAGGAGTACAGCGAGCTGAGCGCTAAGGGCATCGGAAACCCCGTGCGCATCCTCGGCTTGATCGGAGTCCTGGGACTCGGCGGCCTGGCCTATGGAGCCCAAGCCATTCTGGGTTCGGCCTTTCTGGAGAACACTTTGCGGTCCGGGCTCGAGCGAGCCAACGGCGCCACCGTGGACCTCAGCGACCTTGAGCTTGACCTGAGCCACGGACGCTTTGTGTTGGACGGTTTGGCCCTGGCCGACAGCAACGAGCTGACAGCGGACATCTTCCGTGGCCGCACTTTTGAAGCGGACCTCTCCACACGCTCTCTCCTGCAGAAGCGACTTGTGATCGAGAGCTTGGTGATCAGCGAAGCCTCAAGCGGCGATCTGCGCGAAATCCCCGGTAAGCCCATCACGGATCTGCCCGGCGAACAGGAGCCTCCTGTTGTGGAGGATCCCAATGGCGACGGACTCGCCGGGATGAGCCTGGAAGAGTTGCTCGCCGATGTAGAGCTCTGGCGAGACCGCCTGACCCGGGCGGAGCGGGTGCTCAATCAAATCGGTTGGGGCAGCGATGGGGGCGAGGCT
>JBLHLB010000117.1:0-10711 GCA_047618505.1 Planctomycetota bacterium | reverse complement strand
GGGGGATGCAACGCAGGGAATAGGGATCCTGAACACGATCGCAATCAGTGTGGCTGGCAAGCACATTGGAGCCGGCGAGACAGCGACGCACGTTGGACGCGGTGCGATCATGGCCCGGTTGTGACTTAAGGGCGGCGATGCGTTCGTCGAAGGGGCGCAGGGATCCGAAGAGAGCTTCGATCGTGATCGACGCCACGACATCGGAGAGTTTGGAGAGTCGCCGTGCGCGCAGCAATACGCCGGCCGCGATGGCCTTCATGACTTCGGTGCCGTTGATCAGAGCCAGGCCTTCCTTAGCGGCCAGGCGCAGGGGCTCTTCCCCCACCAATTTGAGAGCCTCACTCGCCGGCATGCGCGTGCCCTTCAGGAAGACTTCGCCATACCCCATGTAGGTCGCAACAACGTGCGCGAGGGGCGCGAGGTCTCCGCTGGCTCCAACGGAACCTTGCTGTGGAACTACCGGGACGAATCCCTTCTGGAAGAAGCGCACGAGGGCTTCCACCAAGGACACGCGCACGCCCGAATGGCCGCGCACGAGTCCATTCAAGCGCAGAACCTGCACTGCGCGCACTTCCTCGATCGGCATTGGATCGCCCATGCCGCAGCAGTGGGAGAGCACCAAGTTCTCCTGTAACTGCTCGAGATCCTCACGCGCGATTGTGACGTTCTTGAGCTTCCCGAAACCGGTGGTCAAGCCGTAGACCGCCTCGCCGGAGTCGACCTTCTCGTCCACCAACTGGCGCGCAGCTTTGACACGCTCCATAGCCGCGGGGGTCACGCTGATTTGAAGCTCGCCTCCTTCAAAGATTGGGGCGAGGCGATCGAGGGACAGGGACGTCCCATCAAGGGTCAGGGTCGGCATGGCTGGGCTCCGGGGCGGGGGCGGCGCATGCTACTGAATTGGGCCCACAGGTGGATGCGGTCCCGGCAAAGAAGACCCTTACTCGAAGGGGAAGGTTCGCCCGGCGCGCGTCCAGGCCTCCTCTCCCTGCCCATGGATGGCCGCATCGATCAAATCCACTTCGATCGTCCTTCGTCCACGGGCCAGGTTCAGGTCGTCTTCGGAGTGCACAAACTCACCGTGCCAAGTCACTTTCAGGCTCCAGCGACCCTCGCGCAGACCCTTCAGGATCAGGAGTTCGTTGTTGGGCAAGGTAAAGGGATCCTGGGGTTGGCCATCGATGAAGATCTCCACCGGCAGCCCCTGGAAACGTCCCAGGGGATCGATGGCTAGGATCGCGCCTGCTGTTTCCAGCTCCTTCAATTCAAGGTTCATTTCAGACACACCTTTGCGCACGAAGACCCCGGCCCAGGTCTTGCCATCGGGTCCCACTGCTTCCAGGTAACGCGTCGAGGACATGTCCGCCCAGGCCGTGAAGCTGAAGTGGCCGTTGGCCTTTGTCGTCAGTTCCTGGACGGCCGAGGGCAACTCCGGCAGCACCGCAGATTCGAGAAACGCACTCGTCTCTCCGAAGTAGGCCAAGGTCGCACGCACACGATTCGGAGCCTCCAGGCGAACGCGAGCGCCTGCGATGGGCTTGCCATCCAGGGTTACACGGCCGGAGACCTTGGGAACCGTCTCCAGTTGGATCACCTTCTGGCAAGGCTGGCCCTCTTGGATGGTCGCGCTGCGCATGGTCGCCTTGGCACCGGAACGGAAGGCGTAGATCCTGACGGACTCCGCTGGCAGACCATCGATCTGTGTCTGGACACCGACCTGGGTCATGATCGGATTGATGCGGTGCCAGGGAAAGCCGCCGTTGGCTGCGATGGAACCACTGATCGAGCGCCGGTTCATCTTTGAGGGCAGGACAAACAACTGAACGGGTCCCGTGCCGATATTGGGCTGAACGGTAACCTGCAGCGAACCGGTGCTTCGCAGGGTAAAGCGCAGGATGGGCTTGTCCGGAAGCGGGTTCTCGGTCGTCGGCAGGGGGAAGCCCAAGTCGTGGTTGCTGGTCACGCCCACGAGTTCCTTGTGGGCCGTGTAACCGTCGGCCTCGACCTCGACCAACACCCGCCCCGCCGTCACAGAGGAAAAGCGCACAATGCCGTTGGGCCCGCTGCGTTGGACCTTTCCATCAAGGTCAACGAGGGCCCCTTCGATGCCCTTTCCCGTGGAGTCCTGGACCAAGGCCATGACGTTTGAAAGTCGCCCAAAGCCCATGTTGAGTTGCGTGTCGCGCGCCTGGCGAGTGCGCAATTCTCGGCGCGCGACTCCAACTCCAGGCGCGGTGATCTTGACGATGTTTAGCCCCGGATAGAGGTTCGTCGCGCCGAAGCGACCGACATCATCTGAGTGCAACACGCGACCGACATTCGGACCCGCCTCGAACTCAACACGCGCGCGCAGGAAGCCCCCGTCCGGCGCGCCGATGCGCCCCTTGAGACGTGCGCTAGCCCCTGAACCAATCGGAGGCGTGTTTTCATCCTTCGGTAAGTAGGCGGCCTGCAAGAGCTCGAGTTCCACCCTCAGAGGCCACAGCACTGTCGACGCCGTATGCGCGCCCTGTTGAGGACGGACAACTTCGGGCGCCGGAATGGTCATTACTGGCAGGGCACGGGGTCCTGAAACAACACCTCCACCTGCACTACCTGCCGAGGGTCGTGCGCTTGCCCCATCGTCCTGCTCCGAATCACCGGAGGAACTCCCCGTCAATTCGGGCAAGAAGAAGACCAGGCAAACCGCGATGGCCAGGCCAACGAATGTCAGGATCAGGGGGGCAACTTGGGGGCGTCGTCTCAAGGTGGTGTCCGAGCGACTGGCTCGGAATCGGGGTTGGAGTCCTCAACAGCGGGCCAGAACAGCAGGCCATAACAGCAGGACTGAACAGCGGGACTGAATTGCGGACCAGTAGTGGAGCTCAGGAATCGAGGCAGAGGCAGGACGCTCTGGGTTCAAGTGGATCTCTAACCCGGGCAATGAGCCTAGTAAGAGCGCCCCGGGAGGTCACCTCTCAGGTGGACGCCATCCGGAGCTGATCTCCCGGGGAAACCGGGGAAAACCAGCGGCTAGTTAGGCTTTGCCCGGCTCGCCCGGCCCAGCTCGGCTTCCGTAATGCGGTGCTTGCGGATGTAGTAGCCAAGGTTACGCGAATCTACGCCAAGGAGTTCCGCTGCCTCAGTACGGCGCCCCCCCGTGCGGGTGAGTGCCGCCAGGACGAGTTCGCGCTCCAGGGCGATCAACTTTGGACGAATGCAGAGGTCTTGGCCTTCCAGAGTGCCACGGTTTGGGGACTCGCCCTGTGCTTGGCTTCCGCCGATCTGGGCGTCCAGAGAAGCCGCGATGGCCGAGGCGTCCACCTGCACGACTCCATCCAACTGCTCGCGGTTGAGCAAGGCGCGCTCCAGAACACTACGCAACTCACGCACATTACCTGGCCAATGGTATGCCTCGAGTAGGGCGCGGGCATCGGGCTGCAGGTGTAGGACAGCGCCGCGATCCCCGGCACGAATGCCAAGCTCCACCCCCAACTCGCGACCCAGGAGAGGAAGGTCCTCCCGGCGCGCCTCCAGGGTCGGCACGTCAATTCCGAGAACCGCGAGACGCCAATAGAGATCCGCTCGAAAGCTGCCGCGTTCCGTGTGCTCAAGGAGCCGTTGATTCGTGGTCGCGACAATGCGGACATTGGCGCGTCGACGCTGGCCACCTGTAGAGCCAGGGGACTCGTACTCCCCCGTTTCGATCAGCCCCAGGAGGCTTGCCTGGGAGTCCGAGTCCAGGTTGCTTATCTCATCGAGGAAGAGAGAGCCCCCCTCTGCAATTGCGACGCGCCCGGGAGCGGCCTTGCCGAAGAGCAGGGAGCTGAACTCCCGCGCCCCCAGGGCTGCGCAATCGACACGCACAAAAGGCTGGGAGGCGCGCGGGCTAGCCCGGTGGACTTCCTCGGCCACAACGCTTTTACCGACACCGCTTGGTCCGCTGATCAGGACCGGCGCATCGGAGGCAGCAGCTGTTTGGATGGCGCCAAGTACTCGCTCGCCAGCCGGGGAAGTTGAGATCCAACGTCGGCCCTTCTGGGGCAGGCGCAGGGTTGCACGGAGGCCTTGAACCTCGCGCGTCAAGCGACCGCGCTCGAGGGCGCGCTCAAGGGCGCCGACCAGGCGTTCGGGTTCCACCGGCTTCTCTAGGAGGTCGTAGGCCCCGGATCGCATGGCCGTGACCGCTTCGCCAACGGTGCTCGCGCCGGTGAGCACGAGAACGGGAACATCAAGGCCTTCGGCGCGTGCCGATTGGAGCAACTCGTTGCCGTCACCCTGCGGCATTCTCATATCCGTCAAGATGGCGTCGAACTCTTCTGTTCGCAGCAACTTGATCGCGGACTGGGCGCCCGAGGCAACACGTACTACATAGCCGTGCGCCTCCAGGACTGCCTGCAGGGAATCGCGCACGAACTCTTCGTCGTCCACAACCAGGATTCTGGCGTTGCTCATTGGGGTGCTACCTCGCTGGTGCTGGGGAGCCGCATTTCAAACTCTGCTCCACCCTCGGGACGGTTCTTGGCCACTAGTTCACCACCGTGGGATTGCACAATAGAGTAGGAAATCGAAAGGCCTAGCCCCGTTCCCTTCCTCTCTTCATCTACGTCCAAAGAGCTCTTTGCTGAACGCGTGAAGAAGGGGTCAAAGAGTCGCGGCAGATCCTCGGGGGCGATACCGACGCCATCGTCGCTGACCCAGAGAACGTGCTGTTCATCCCCCGGTTCCAGGGTGACTTGAATTCTGCCTGACCCGCCGGTGGCACGGCCCGCGTTAAGCAGAAGGTTGAGCACGACTTGCTCAAGACCGCCGACGTCCCCCTGGACAAGGGCGGGCCTGGAATCATCAGCGTCGTCTACGCCAAGTCCTTCGAGTACAAGCTCGCAGCCCTTCACATCCGGCGCGAGACGAGCCAGATGAAGCGCTCCGAGCACCGCGGCCCGCAGGTCAAACAAGCCACTCTTCGTTCCCGGCCGCGCAAACCCAAGTAGATCTCGAACGATGCTACGGATGCGCCCAAGCCCCTGTTGCGTCCGCTCGACGTACTGCCTGCGCTTCCCCGGACTTAGGTCCTCCTGCCCCAGGAGCGAAAGGTAGTTTCCGATTCCCTCCAGAGGATTGTTGATCTCATGGGCGACTCCGGCCGTAAGGAGTCCAAGGGCCGATAGGCGCTCGGATGTGCCTAGTCGTTCCGCCATGACTCGTTCGCGTTCCAACTCGCGACCGCGTTCGCGAAGGGCACGCTCCCTAAGGTTGGAGCGGTAAAAGATCATCCCGGCCAGGAGCAAGCCGACCGTATAGACAATGGTGGTCAGAACGACCGCACGCGCTTCGTGCCGACCGGGGGCTGCCTTCTCGGCAAGGGCGCTGTCGGTCACGACGCTAACCAAGCGAAAGAGATCGTCGCCGGGACCAAGGCCCGACACTAACAGGCGCGCCTCCGTTGCCCGCACGCGCTCGGCACCCTCCGCAATGCGCGCCAGGCTACGCTCGCCGTAGGCCAGGCCCAGGTCCTGACCGACCCCCAGGCCCAGGCGAATAGCGGCCGAATCGGCGGAGACGATAATGCCCTGACCATCGAGCAAGAGGGTGCCGACGCCCTCGATCGGTTGGAAGTTGGTCACACGCGAAAAAAATGGGTCCGCCCGCAGGGTCAGCTCTACTCGGATCGGCGACTTAGATTGCTGCGCGTCGAAGGAGGCAGCACGGAAGAGGAGCACTTGATCCTGGGCGTGCCATTCCACGGCTTCCAAGCTGAGAGGAGGGACAGAGTTCCCCGGCTCCACTTCCTCCACAATCGCTCGCAGTTCGAGCTGCTCTGGATTGGACTCGCGGTAGCCCTGCAGAATTTGATCGCGATCGTCGGCGCTGTATTCCAACACCTGGGCCAGGGTTCGCGCCCGCTCCACACCAAGTGCGATGTCACCCTCAAGCGCGGAGGCGACCTCGGTATTCATGCGCTCAACCGCATTCAGGAACTGCGTGTGCTCCCGAGCCCGCAACACTCCAATGCGCCGGAAGGCCTGTTGCACCTGGAGCGCCACAAGTCCAGCTAGGAGAACAAGGGGCAACAATGCCCATGGACGTCGTTTGGAGCGCTCGGGGTCTTGGGAAGACACGGGTCTATGCTACCGGGTGAGACTACTCGGCGGGAAGCGCGGGGTCGCTCCCCGCAGCATCCCTTGGGCTGTCTTCAACGCTGGCCGCTGCTCGCCTCTGGTGCGCCTTTGACTCGGCGAAGATGCGATTGAAAATGCGCTTGGCCATTTCGGCGTCGAAGCCCTCCCGTTGGCAAATCGACTCATAGAGAGCGCAGAGGGCCTTCTCCCGACGCGTATCTTCAATGGGCGCCCCCAGGGAACGCTTGACTGTCGAAAGGCGATCCACCAGCTGGAAGCGTTTCGCTAGGAGCCGAATCAGGGCTTCATCCACCGCGCCGATGCCGGCACGCAGGTTCACTAATTCCGCTGCTTGCTCGCGTTCGCTCACGGCCGCCGCTCCAGAATCACAAAGGCCGTGCGGTTGTCGTCATCGTCCTGGGCATCCTCATTGAGGGGCCAGAGATCAAAGCGCTCACAGGCCAAGCGCGAGGCCAAGATTGCGGTGCTCCCCCGGGGTAAAACCCCTGTCCCAAGATCGCGCGCAGCCGAGGCCGTGTCACTCCAAGGCACGCGCTCTGCATTGGGAAAGAGCTCATCAAGGGTTTGTGTGCACTGGGCCAGGGCTTGGGGATGACTGACTACAGCCAGAATCTCCGTGGGATCGACGTCCTTTGAACGCAGGCAGAGGCAGTGTCGAATGGGCAGGTTCACCTGGCCAGTGGCGTGGAATTCCTGCCCTGAAAGGGCCTCCAAACAGGACAGTACCAGGCCGGCGCTAGAGTTGTGCAGGGGTAGCACTGCGCGATCAACTCGACGCGCCGCAAGGGCGACCAAGAGCCCGCGAGCGTCTACTAGGTGGCGCAGCTCAAAGTCGACTCCCAAGCGCCAGCCCTCGGCCCGCGCCCAGGACAATCCGGCCGCTTCACTGTGGGAACCTTCGTTGCCGAAGACGCCCAATCGAAGGGGTTTGTTGGTGGCAGTGGACATATCGATTCAGTCTCCCCTTTGCGGCACTACCCTTTGGGCGTAGGGCGTGTGGCCGTGGGGCGCCGGCGATTCGCAAAGAGTTCAGAAACGCGCGCCGCCATGTCGCGCAGGAGTCTCTCGGATTGCTCCCACCCCAGACAGGGGTCGGTAATGGAAAGTCCGCCGCGCTCGATAGAATCAGGTCCACAGCGATCGGGGTTCTGATTGCCGCCTAGGAGGAAGCTCTCGATCAGGAAGCCACGCACAGTGTCCATCAACTCCGGGCGTGCCTGGAGGTTGGCGAGCACCTCGCGTACAACATCGACTTGAACTTCTGGGCGCTTGATGCCGTCGATGCGGCAGTTGTCATGGCTCGCATCCACCAGGAGCGACGGGTACCGGACTTCGCTATCTATCATGCGCTTGCGGGCAAAGTGAAGGTCCTGGAGCGAGTAGTTCGGGCCATCCGCTCCGCCGCGCAGGATTAAGTGGGCGTTCTCATTGCCGGCTGTTTCGACTTGAAAGCCATCGAAGACGGCCGTGTGCGGGCTTTGGGCAGCCAGCACACTGTTGACACCGATTCCAATGGAACCTCCCGTGGGGTTCTTCAAACCTACGGGGAATTCCTGGGCTGAGGCCCAGATGCGGTGCTCCTGATCCTCCGAGCTTCGCGCGCCGATGGCAACCCAGGACAAGAGATCGGCAAAGCCCTTTGCGTTGTGCGTGAAAACCGCCTCGTCAGCCAAGGGCAAGCCAAGCTCAATCGCCTTGACCATCATGCGCCGCGAGTAAATCATGCCCTCAGCAATGTCCGGCGGAGAGAAGGGGTCGGGTTGATTAACTGGCCCAGTCCAACCCTTAGTTGTGCGCGGTTTCTGGATGTAGCAGCGCAGCACGAGCTTGAGAGAACTAGAGAGCTCGTCAGCCAGGTCACGCAGGCCCTTGGCGTACTCAATCACCGCTGGCGAAGGCCACGCAGAACAAGGCCCCACGATAACGAGAAAGCGTTCATCTTCGCCCCTCAGGATCCGCCGCACTTCCTTGCGGTGTTGCAGCACGCTGTTTAGAGAATCGATGGAGATCGGCGCTGCCGCGACTATCTCATCGGCGCTCGGAAGGCGTTTACTGCTACGAAGGTTACCCATGGAAGGACTGGCCTGGCGGGGCGCGGTTGGCCACATAGGGAAAGTGCTTCCCTGCTTCGCAGCTCGCCCACCAAGAGGCCTACGTCAACCTACCCTGTTCTCCCCACTAGGGAGTCAAGGGGAGCGCTTTTCAGTGACCAGAAGTAGCCGCTCGCCGTCGAGCTTCCTTCTCCGTCAGAACGAAGCCCCATTGATCGACGGGCCCCGTGGACTTATGTGCCTTGCCTGGAATCGTGCGCTCAAAGTTGAACCCGTTCTTTTCCAGCACACGCCGGGAGGCCTCGTTGCCCACATCAACCCAGGCGCAAAGAGCTGAAGCGCCGCACTCCAGCAGACTATATTCCGCCACGAGCGAGATCGCTTCCGTGGCCAAACCGCGGTTCCAGGCATCCGATCCAAGCCAATAGCCAAGGTCCCCCACCCCCGTGCTTTGAAAGCGCAAACTGAGAGTTCCCACCGGCCGATCCTGGGCACCCCGTTCCAGGATCGCCAGGTGCACGTGGCAGCCGAACTTAGAAGGCTGGGCCCATTGAGCGAAGGATTTCTCCAAGTCCTCGACCGTCCCTGGGCCGTCCCAGATCAACCAACTCAAAACTTCTTGCCGCCTATGCACCTGCTCGAAGAGTGCGGGGGCATGGCCGGGCAAGACCGGGACAAGGGCCACGAGTTCGCCTTCGAGGCGCAGGTCGTCCGGGGGTTGATCCTGGAAGGTGGCGATGGAATCCATGGGCAAAGGAGTCTACTGCTCGGGCGATGCCAGGTGCGACCCACACCCCTTCCGGATCGCAGGTCTTGACGGGTCGGCGTGGGGCGGAGATCCTGTTGGCCCAAAAAGTGGCCATGGAAGCTTCATCCGAGCTCCCTCAGCCCACTCTCACTGCCAAGCCATCTGATTCCGCCAAGGGCGTTTCACCATGTCGACCTCCTCCTCAAGCATATCCCCCGACATCGAGCCCTTCCGAATCACAATCTCCCGTGGCGATGGAATCGGCCCGGAGATCATGGCGGGCGTCCTGCGAATCCTCGATGCCGCCGGTGCGCGTCTGGTGTACGACGAGATCGACATCGGCGAGCAGGTCTACCTGGATGGCAATACCTCTGGAATCGCGCTCGAGTCCTGGACCACGATTCGACGAAACAAGATCTGGTTAAAGGCGCCGATCACGACTCCCCGCGGCGGTGGATACAAGAGCCTGAACGTCACAGCTCGCAAGTCCCTCGGGCTCTTCGCTAACGTGCGCCCCTGCGTTTCCTACGAGCCCTTCGTCCCGGGCGCACCGGACCTCGACGTGATTGTCGTGCGAGAGAACGAAGAGGAC
The DNA here is from genome assembly GCA_047618505.1 of Planctomycetota bacterium. Taxonomy (GTDB): domain Bacteria; phylum Planctomycetota; class UBA1135; order UBA1135; genus JBLHLB01. The sequence continues at coordinate 1,201 of JBLHLB010000117.1, read as the reverse complement.
ACCTACGCCGGCATCGAGCACCGCCAGACCGAAGAGGTGGCCCAGTGCCTCAAGCTGATTTCGCGCCCTGGCTCCCAGCGCATCATTCGCTTCGCCTTCGCCATGGCCCGCCACCTGGGCCGCAAGCGCGTCACCTGCATGGCCAAGGACAACATCATGAAGATGACCGACGGTCTCTTCGTGCAGATCTTCCGTCAAGTGGCGGCGGAATACCCGGACATCGAAGCCGAGGAACTGATCGTCGATATCGGAACGGCTCGGCTAGCCTCCAAACCCGAGCTCTTTGATGTGGTCGTGACCGCGAACCTCTACGGCGACATCATCTCCGATGTGCTCGCGGAAGTTGCCGGTTCCGTCGGGCTCTGCGGGTCCGCCAACTTTGGCCGCAACATTTCCATGTTCGAAGCGATCCACGGATCGGCACCGGACATCGCAGGCAAGGACATGGCGAACCCTTCGGGGTTGCTGCACGGCGCGATCCTGATGCTCGACCACATAGGTCAGGGAGCCTGCGCACAGTTGATCCACGACGCCTGGATCAGGACGCTCGAGGATGGCATCCACACCGGCGAAATCTACAACGAGGCGCACAGTACCCAAAAGGTGGGCACCAAGGGCTTCACGGACGCCGTCATCGCTCGCCTGGGGCAAGCCCCGGTCAAGCTCGCGCGCCCCATACATGAGAATAAGGTGGCGTTCGTGATGCCGCCCGAGGATCCCAAGCCGACGCCCGCCGTGAAGGAGCTGGTGGGCGTAGACGTCTTCATCGGGTGGTCCGAGGGCGAGCGCGAAACCAGCATCTTGGCCGAGCGTCTCAAGCGGCTATCCAAGGGGCTATTGGAGCTGCGTCTGATTTCCAATCGTGGCGTCATGGTCTGGCCGCAGGGTTTCCCGGAGACCTTCCGCAGCGACCACTGGCGCTGTCGTTTCAGCGCCCTCGACAAGGGGGCCCAGGTCACTCCCGAGGAAATCACGCGCCTGCTCTCAGCCTTCACCGCCGAGGGCCTCGAGTTCGTCAAGATAGAGAACCTGTACATGTTCGACGGGGAGCGCGGCTTCTCCCGCGGCCAGGGCCAGTAGGAGCTACACGGAGAAGACTTCCCGTGGATTGACGGCAGGCGACGGTCCATCCTGTCGTCTCATTAGGGGCCGGAATCGACCTCAATGACCGCGCCCCGACCAACCCCCGACCCCACGCCCG
>JBLHLB010000116.1:0-10752 GCA_047618505.1 Planctomycetota bacterium | reverse complement strand
GCGGCTGGTAAGATCGTCGGCGGTTGTGATGGTGCTCATATAGCGGGAGAACATAACCGACAGGCCTGCCGCTGCTCCAGCAGCAGTTTCCTCCGGCTGGTCTCCCCTGGGTCTCCCCTGGGTCTCCACCCAGGTTCCTACTCCAGGGTGAAGGCGGGAAGGTCGATTTTGCGCCCGCCTTCCATGGCCGAATCATGGGCCAGGATGCCCACGCAAGTCCAGTTGGCCGATTGGGGGGCATTGGGATAGGCGGGGCGGCCCTCCACCAGGGCGCTGATGAACTCGTGCACCAGGTGGGGGTGGGATCCGCCGTGGCCCGCGCCCTGCGTGAAGGACAGGTGCGTGTTCTCGGCCACGTCGTAGACACCGTGGGTTGTGAAACGTTGCAGATCCTTCGGCAGGAGGTGGGCGTAGTCAGGGACTTCGACGCGGGCAGGGATCTCCGGCTCGGGCTTGCCGGCAGTGTGGACGACCGGCTGCTCCCCTTCGATCAGCGGCCACTCGAAGCTCTTTTTGGTGCCATAGACTTCGAAGGCTTCGCGGTATTGGCGGGCAGTGTCGAAGAGCGAGCGATAGATGTGCGCCGTCAGGTCCGAATCCTTGTACTGGATGTGCGTCGATTCCACGGCGAAGGGTGAGTTGTAGTGCTTGATCAAGTCCTCAGAGATGCGTCCGGATCCAAAGCAGGACACCGCCTGAGCCTGTCCGCGTGTGAGCGCCAGGCAGGGACCAACGCAGTGCGTTGCGTAATGCATCGGCGGCAGTCCGGGCCAGTAGTTGGGCCAGCCGGCCATTTCCTGCTGGTGCGATGCCTTGACGAACTGAACCCGGCCGAGCTCGCCCTGCTCGTACATCTCACGCACGAAGAGGAACTCGCGGCTGTAAACCACGGTCTCCATCATCATGTAGGTCAGGCCGGTCTTCTTCGTCAGCTCGACGATGCGGCGACAGTCCTCAACACTCGTGGCCATGGGCACGGTGCAGGCGACATGCTTGCCGGCCTCCAGGGCCGCGATTGCCTGCTCCGCGTGGTTGGGGATCGGCGTGTTGATGTGAATGCAATCCACATAGGGGTCACGCAGGAGCTCGTCGTAGTCCTGAAAACGTCGTTCCACTCCGAAGGCATCACCGACGGCGTCGAGCTTCGCCCTTGTACGCTGGCAAATCGCATACATGTTCGCGTTCGGATGGCGCTGATAGAGGGGGATGAACTCAGCGCCAAAGCCAAGCCCGACGATCGCCACGTTGAACGTTCTATCTGACATGATGGACAGCATACAGCCAGGCTAGTTCCAACGAGAGCGGCCCGCCGGATGATTCATCCGGCGGGCCGCTCTCGTCTCTGTCTCTCTGGGAACTGCTCTTTGGACGCTCTAGTCCTTGCGCAGGAAGTCAACCAGGTCGACCTCCAGTTCCGGCAGGCCATAGTCCATCACCGTGAGGCAGCGGTATACGATCCGCTCCAGGGCCTCGGGTGTATTCGGGTTCAGGGTCCGCGGCGGCGGGTAGGAGAGGAAGTAGGACAAGCTCAAGCGCTCGACATCACCACCTTGCTCGCGACCGGCGTATTGCCAGGGCACCTCATCGAAGGGCAGCGTGCCCGTCAGAATTTCATAGAGCATCACGCCGATGCCCATCACGTCCGCCTTGTCATTCTTGAGCAGCAGCGGGTTGTAGTGGGGCGTGGTGCAAACCAACTTGCCGTTCGTCGTGCGAAGGGCCGGGTCGATCAGTACCGCTGTGCCCGAGGGCTTGATCACAACGTTCTCGGGTTTGATGTCCCCGTGGTAATCGAAGTTGCCTGTTTCCTGCAGCTTTTGCAGGGCGCGAACGATGGCCAGGAACCAGTTCAGGCGAATGCCTTCCAAGGCGCGGATTTTCTCGCGAAGGGTCTTGCCGCGCACGTAGTCGAGTACGACTACAGGCCGGTTCTCCACTTCGAAGACGTCGCGCACCTTGACCAAGTTGGGGTGACTCACGCCTTCGAGAAGACTCGCCTCGGAGCGTAGCAGCATGTCGATTTCCTGCATGTCGAGGAAGTCGATGCGCACGCCGTCGTTACGGAAAAATACCGCTTCGCCGGGGGTCTCGTCTGGGCTGATCCATTCTTGGCTGCGTTCGTCGGTTATCTCGACAAAGCGCGTGACGTAGCGGCCGCCACCGGCAACATCGCCAACCTTGATGGCGACTTTCTTGCCCTGGGTGTCTTCGGCCAGGTAAACGTAGGCGAACCCTCCACGGCCCAGGAATTTCTGGACTCGATAGGAACCGAGGTACTCGCCGGTCTGAAGCTTGATCATTTGGGGCGTCCGTTCGGGGAACTCTGCTGGGGAGGCGGAGCGGAACGCGGGTTACGTCGGCCAAGCCGGGGGCTCGGCCTGAGCCTTTCCGGGAGGTCCTTGACGGTTTCTCCAGAGACAGCGAATCGCATTGTGGAGAACTCCACCGAACTCACCCCAGACGCCAGCTCCCACACCCACCGCAGCGAGAGAAACGCCTTCTCTACTGTTCCCCGTGGTCCTCGCCAATGGGGCTCTCAGGCGCAGGAACAGCCTGTATCGAATCCGTCAATGCGACTTCCTGCAGCTCTAGGTTGCCCGTGAGTTTGAGAATCGCCGCCGTGCCCTCGGGCACCGTGCCACTCGCTACCCAAAGCGCCGGGCGGTGGGGCACATACCGAAAGGCTCGTCCCAGGGCGTCAACCATCCCCATGTCCTGTCCGTAGGGGTTTTGGACCACAAAGCGCGTTTCTCCGGGCCAACCTTCGACATCAAATCGGATCACCCGTCCGAAGGTTTCACCATCGAGAACAACTTCCCAGGCCGTTGTGGGCTCGGCGCGCCTGATGGATCGTGCCCCGGAGTTAGAGGACACCTCATGTTCCGTGGAGGTGATGCAGGAGCTTGTTCCAGCCGCCACCAGGAGGCCACAGAGCAGCACCAACGTCCCGCCCACATTGGCCTTTGCTTTGCCAATCCCCAGGAATCCTAGGATCTTCCGAATCCAACCAATGAGAATCCGGTCCATGCGAATACGGATCGCACTGCTTCCCAATGCTAGGAGCAGGAGGGCACCGAAGACGACGGAGAGGATCCCGTGCTCTTCCTGCAATCCGGCGGCGACCGCTTCCCCCAGGTCGACGTCCATGCGCCCGTAGATAAGGTTCGCTCCGATCCCCGCGGCTAAGGCAACGCCCACGACGCCAGCTAGGTAGAGCAGCAACACACCGCGACCGAGCATGCGACCAACGACCATGAGAGTTGTGAGGTTGGTGGCTGGACCGACCAGCAGAAAGACGAGGGCGGCTCCGGGATCGAGCCCCTTGGCGATCAAGACCGCCGCGATGGGCGTGCTCGCGGTGGCGCAAACATACATCGGCGTCCCGATCAGGAGCATCATCAGCATGGCCGGCAAGCCGCTGGGAACGCTCTCGCCAAAGAACTCCGCTGGCACCAAGGTAGCGATCAAACCGGAGATCAGGAGGCCGACCAGGAGCACCGGCGTCAAGTCGTCCAGTAGATCCACGAAGGCGTAGCGGGCGCCGGTAATGCAGCGATGCAGGAGACCTGTGTTCTCCGGGGACGACTCCGGGGGAGCCTCAGTTCCATGGCTGTGCCCAGGCTCATCCCCAGGTTCCGTGGGACAGCATGACTCCTCCGGCTGATAGGACGAGCCGGTGGCCTCGACACCCCTGGCCGATTGACGTTTGGCCAGCAGGTTTACGGCGCCGCCGGTCAAGACCGCGCTCGCCAGGGCGGCCAGGGGGCGCATCAGGGTCATCCAAGGGCCGAGCAAGGCATAGGTCACACTCACCGAATCAATGCCCGTTTCTGGCGTTGAAATCAGGAAGGAGGTTGTTGCCCCCTTGCTTGCCCCGGCTCTGCGCAGGGCGCTCGCGGTAGGAATGACGGAGCAGGAGCAGAGCGGGATCGGCGCACCGTAGAGTGCTGCCAGGAAAACCGAGCGCAGGCTGTTTGCCCCCAATTGGCGTGCGATGAGACCGGCGGGAAGAAAGACCTTCAACAGCCCCGCACAGAGGAACCCAATGAAGAGCCAGGGCGCTGCTTCGGCCACCAGGTCCCAGGTCTCCCCAAGGATATCGGTGAGGATGTCGGTGAGGATGCTCACGCCGAGATTAGCCCCTCAAGCACCGTGCTGAGGGCGATCCCGAGGATCAAGAGAACAACCTTCAGCAGCGCGTCTTCCCGGTGGTGGAAGACCTCCGGCAGAAGGTCGCACAGGGCGACGAACAGGAACGTCCCGGTGGAGACAGCCATCAACAACAGAAGTCCTTCCTGGGATAGGGTGTCGACAACAAAGCTCCCCATTAGGGCCCCCGCCGGGGTCACCAGGGCGAAGGCAGCCACGATGGCCAGGATGCGCTTCGGCGAGAAACCAGCCAGGAGGAAAACAGTGCCCAGGGAAAAAGCCTCCGGTCCCTTATGGGTTAGCAGCGAAACGTAGAGCGGGTCCGAAAGTCCCGGGTGCGCACCCGCCGCCGCCAGCCCGAACCCGGCGATAAAGGAGTGAATCCCGAGACCCAAGAGCGAGGCCCAGGAAACGGTCACATGGCGATCGCTGGATTTGCGTAGGACCAGATTCTCCAGGAGAAACAGCCCCAGCACGCCCGCTAGCACTCCGGGCCAAAGGATGGAGAGGCGATGTCCATGGGCGAAGACCGTGTCGTCCTCCGCTGGGATTGACCCCGGCTCCGCCGCCAGCACTTCGCCGCCGCCACTGGTGAGGCCAGCGAACTCGCTCACCTCGCCGAACTCGGTCATGTGGGCCACCTCCGGCAATAGATGCAGGAAGACTACGCCGAGGAAAATCCCCGTGGCGAAGGCTACCAGGAGGTGCAGCGTGCGCTCGGTACGCCTGACGATCAGCGGAAGTGCGCCGAAGGCAAGGACCACCAGGGCCAGAACGAAGAGGCGAAGCATGTGGTCGGCGGAAGTGGTCGGACGAGGGGGGGGGCGCCAGCCCAGGTTCTACCCGACCTGGACCTCGGGCCAAGTCTAGTCCGCACAGATCATCAGCATGGAACGAATACCGGTCCAGCCAGTGCTGGGCAAGGGCTCCCCAGGACTGGCCTCCCAGGATTGGCTCCGGGGCCTCGGCCCAGCAATCTGCTCCCCAAATCTGGGCGTTAATGTGAGATAGAGCACACGATTCGAGTCAGTTGGTCCGCGAGCGATGCGCCTCGCTATGCTGCTCGGCTCGAAGTTCGCCGGGCAGCAACCTACGCCCACCCCCTTACCCAGCTACGAGCCCCCACGAATGGAGTCCTACGCCCTCGATTGTTTTCGCCGCGCCGGCCAGATCGCCAAGGAATGCCGTGTCTGGGCCTCCGAAGCCATCCAGCCAGGCGTCACGATTCGATCCGTTCTAGAGGGAGTCGAGGACCGGATCCGCGAGGCGGGTGCTGCTCCGGGATTCCCGGCTCAATCGAGTCGCAACCATGTGGCCGCCCATTACTGCTCCTCTCCCGAGGATGTCCAGACCTACGAGGAAGGTGATTGCGTGAAGGTCGATCTGGGCGTGCACGTGGACGGCTATGTGGCCGACACCGCCAACTCGGTGGACCTCTCGGCGGACAAGCGTTGGACTCCGTTGATCGAGTCCTCGCGAGCGGCACTGGCCGCCGCTATCAACACGGTGGGCGACAATGTTGCTGTCGGCGACTTGGGGGGAGCGATCGAACGCACCATCGTCGGTGCGGGCTTCCAACCCGTGCGCAACCTTACGGGCCATGGACTCGGTCGCTGGAAAGTTCACACGCCGCCGCAAATTCCGAACTACGCGGACCGTGGCGGTGGGAAGTTGAAAGAGGGAATGGTCTTTGCCATCGAACCCTTTGCAAGCACCGGTCGCGGCATGATTACCGAACTCGGCAAGGCTGAGGTGTTCATGATGGTGCGACCCCCGCGCAAGGCCAAGGGCCTCGACCGAGATGTCCTGCGGGCCATCGAATCATGGCGCGGCCTCCCGATCGCGCGCCGTTACTTCAATGAGTTCGACCGTGATCTCCTGGAGGACACCATTGCAAAGCTAGCCCGTCAGGGCTCGTTGATGCGCTACCCGCCCTTGGTTGAAGAGCCGGGCATCATGGTTGCTCAGACCGAGCACACGATGTACCTCGGCCCCGAAGGCGTCGAAGTCCTGACCGCCTAGGAAGCCCGCTCGCGTTCTGTTCACCACAGCTCTCCCTCCAAGGATTAGCCCGTGTCGCGCCTAAAGGTTGCCCTCGTGACCACCCCGCCCAGCGTTCGCTCTGGTATCGGTGATTACACCCTGCATTTGCTGCCGTATTTGTGCGAGTTCGTGGACGTTGACGTCTTTGTCGAGCGCATTGGCGAAGGCGACAGAGACCCGGAACGCTGGGGCGCGGAGGTGACTGTTCGAGAGGCCCAGGAGCTTGATCCGCGCAAGTACGATCAGGTGCTCTACCAACTGGGCAACGAGCTCAGCCACGCCTTCATGGTGCGCATGATTCGCGCCATTGGCGGTACGGTCATGCAGCACGATTGGGTGCTCTTTGATGTGGCCTCGGTGGCCTATCCCGGGATCGCGCGGGGGGGACTGAAGGGTCACGCACTTGTCCTGCGAGAGGGGGGGCCGGATCAACTGCGCACCTACCTACAGAACTGGGCCGACCGACGGGCACAACGCACGCAGCCGACCTTGAAGGTGGATGCTTCGGGGCACGCGGGATCCCTGCTTTATGGCTGGCACGGAGTCGAGGACAACGGTCGTTGGATCGCCGACTATGCCAGTTTGCGTGTACCGGCCAAGGGAGTGGCGGAGGTCGAAATTGCTCTCCACGGTGATGCCCAACGGAGCGTCTCTATTCGCCAGGGGCCGCAAGTGCTGGCCGAGGGTGCCCCGGGCACGTTCAAGGTCATTCCCACTGGGCAGGATGAACCCCTGATCGAGATCGAGACTGCGGGTGTCCGAGCCTTCAAGGAACAGAAAAAGCACGGCGATGCCCGCCGCCTGGCTGCCTTCGTCGAAGGTGTGAGTTGGCGCGACGATGACGGTCGACACGACCTTGATCTGAGTGTGGCTCCGGCGGTCGAGGTGCCCAATATTAGCCTGGCGCGTGACCGCTTTAAGCTCCCCTTGAACCGCTCAGTTGTGCGCTTTGCCGACGCTTTTCTCGTGCATTCGCAGTACGTCAAGCGGAGCATCCTGGAGGAGCGCAACGCGACCACTCCCGTGGGGGTTGTGCACCACGGTTCCGAGCGGCGTTGGCGTGACGAGGATCGGCGCGTCGCACGGCGAGCCCTGGGGCTCGATGAAGCTTGGACCGAGGGCTTCCTGGTGACGAGCTTCGGGGGAGTTCAGGCCCACAAGCGAATCGATCGCGCCCTGGACGCCCTGGCGGAAGCACGCCGGGAACGGGATGACATTCGGATGGTGCTCGCCGGTCGAGTCGACGGCGGAGACTTCGATCCACGCGCCTACGCCCGTCGCTTGGGTATCGAGGACGCGGTCTATTTCGCTGGCTTCGTTTCGGATGAAGACGCCTGGGAGTGGTTGCATGCCAGCGACGTTGCACTCAACCTGCGCGGGCCCACTTCCGGAGGAACCTCCGGCGGCATCTTCCGCGCCTTTTCGGTGGGAAGGACCGTGATCGCGAGCGATGCGGCCGAGCAGAGCGAGCTTCCCGACAGCTGCGTGCTCAAGGTGCCCCTAGGCGAAGGCGAGGTGGATGCCCTGGCCCGTCAAATGGTGGATCTGCGGGACGACCCCGACCTGCGCGATAGACTCGAGCGGGCCGTGCGCCATTTCGTCGGGGAAGAGTGCCACTGGGGTCTTGTTGCTGCTCGTTATGCGGAGTGCCTTGAGCGCTTCCCAAAACCAAAAACGACGGCCAGGAATCTGATCAAGCTGCGCCTGACTTTGGGCAACTAGGTGCGCTTGGGTTCTCTTCACCTGGGCAATCCCTCGCCGGTATGGGGATCCTGAATTCCCCAGGGATGCACTCTGGAGTCATCCACGGCCAGGTTCTGGGACCTGGGCCCAAATGGGGAGTCTCTGACTTGCGCTCAGAGGGCTAAGTAGGGACCCGTGTCCCGTGAGAGAGCTGGAGAGTCAGCGGGATACAGTCCGTTGTTCGGATTCGAGAGATCGTCCTACCGATTCAAGTGCTCTTCCGAGCACCGATCTGTGTCCTATGTGGAGGGTCATGGCGATCTCGCGCGGCTCCCGGATCTTCCCGTTGTGCTGGTGTCGGAGGATACCGCCTGGAAAAGCAGCCTGGCACAGCCCGACTTGATCGTGGCTAACCTGGCCAAACCCTTCGGCACCGAGGAGCTGGGGCGCACTATCCGCGAGGCCCTGGCCGCGTCGAGTGGAGGACTCCAGGAGTTGACCGTTTAGGCAGACACGATACCGGCGGATTCGGTCCCCGCAGATTCCGCTGCAGACGAGGGCGAGGACGCAGCGAAGGACGTAGGCTCCAAGGTCGACTAGCCTCGCGCAGGTCTTTCACCTTGGCCTCCCCGGGGGCTCATTCAGGGTTCTAGCCTAAGAGTTCACGCAGGCGTTTGAGCTCAATCAGAGCGTCGATCGGCGTCATGCGATCGGGATCAATCTCGCGCAGAGCCAGTTCCACGGGGCTCGGTGCCGCGCCGAAGAGTCCTAGCTGCACCACCGCTGTGCTCTCGCTTCCGGTGGGCCCAGGACTGACCTTTGTCGCGGGCGCGCTGGCGATAATGCGATCCGCCAAGCCATCCTCGTCGCTCTCCAAGTCCGCCAGAATATGCCTGGCTCGCTCGATAACCTCGGCCGGGACGCCGGCCAAGCGCGCCACATGAATGCCATAGGAGCGGTCCGTGCCACCATCGATGATCTTGTGCAGGAAGACGATCTCGTCACCCCATTCGCGCACGGCCACAGTCTTGTTGGCGACGCCTGCGTAGCGTTCGCTTAGATCAGTTAGCTGATGATAGTGCGTGGCGAAGAGCGTGCGGCAGCCGGAGTTTTCGTGCAGATGTTCGGCGATGGCCCAGGCCAAGGCTAGTCCATCAAAGGTCGACGTGCCGCGCCCAACCTCGTCGAGGATCACCAGGGAGCGGGCGCTGGCATTGTTCAGGATGTTCGCGATCTCGACCATCTCCACCATGAATGTCGATTCGCCACGCCCGATGTCGTCGCCGGACCCAACCCGTGTGAAGATTCGATCGACCACGCCCAGGTGTGCGGATTCCGCCGGTACAAAGGAGCCAACCTGGGCCAGGAGTGTGATCAGGGCCACCTGCCGAATGTAGGTTGACTTACCCGCCATGTTTGGACCCGTGAGGATCGTAAGGCGTCGATCAGAGCAGTTGAGCTCCGCATCGTTGGGCACAAAGCTCTCGCAGGCGGAGGATAACTCGATGACTGGATGGCGACCTTCTGTGATGAGCATTGCGTCGCTGTCATCCACTGTGGGTGCGACATAGCGACGCTCGGCCGCGACCTGGGCAAAGCCCGTCAACACATCCAATTCCGCAATGGCCCGGGCCGTGTCGAGCATGCGCCGCACTTCCCCGTGGATGACCTCGCGCAGCTCCTGGAAGATGCGGTACTCGATGGCTTGTTGGAGTTCTTCGGCCTTGACCAGCTTGGCTTCGAACTCCTTGAGCTCCGGCGTGATGTAACGCTCGGCGTTCTTAACGGTCTGCTTGCGAACGTAATTGTCCGGCACGCGATCGACCTGCCCACGGGGCACTTCGATGAAGTAACCGAAGACGGAGTTGAAGCCAATCTTCAGGCCCGGCAAGGAGCTGCGCTCCGATTCTTCTGCCTGGAAGCGCGCCATCCATGATTTTGCGTCGCCCGCGATCTCACGCAGTTCGTCAAGTTCCGCGTCCACGCCATCGCGTACAAGACCACCTTCCTTGATGGTCATAGGCGGCTCGTCTACGAGCGTGCCGAGGACACGTGAGCTGACATCGTCGAGGGGATCCAGCTCTTCGTACAGTCGCCCGAGGATGATCGAAGTGGGATCGTGGAGCTTTTCGCGTAGGCGCGGCACGACGCTTAGCGAGCGGGAGAGGGCCACCATGTCGCGCCCATTGCAGCGACCGGTTGCTACCCTGCCCACCAGACGTTCGATGTCGAGCACGTCCGTTAAGAGCTCGCGCAATTCCTCCCGTAGGAAGGTGCCGTCCACCAATTCAGACACGCCGCGCTGGCGCTCGAGAATGCGTGCGACGTCGCTTAGGGGATGCAGCAACCACTCGCGCACCAGACGTGCGCCCATGGCGGTGTTCGTGTCGTCCAGGGTTTCCAGGAGCGTACCTTCGCGCCGACCGTCGCGTTGGGTTTGCACCAGCTCGAGGCAACTGCGCGTGGCGCGATCCAGGACCAGGTGCTCGCTGCTTGAGATCTTCTCGATCCGCAAGACATGTTCGCAGGCCGCCTGTTGCGTCTCTGCGATGTACTCCATCAAGGCGCCCGCCGCAGGCACGATGGGAGAACTGTCTTCGATGCCAAATCCGCCCAGACCCTTAACGCGGAAGTGGCGAGCCAGGGTGCGTTGGGCTGTTTCGTGGTCGAAACGCCAGGCCTCGCGTTCCGTCAGGGAGACTTTCAGTTCGTCGCCCAACTCGCGCGCCAGTTGGGGACGTGAGTCCAAGAGACCCGGCGCCAGGAGGAGTTCCGCGGGGCGAATACGACCGAGCTCGTCCGCTAGCTCGCGCTCATCCAGCTCACAGGCCTGTAGTCGTCCAGTGGAAATGTCGAGCCAGGCCAAGCCACAGCGCT
>JBLHLB010000115.1:0-10756 GCA_047618505.1 Planctomycetota bacterium | reverse complement strand
TCACGGCCATCGTGATCGACGTTCTTCCCAATGGAAACATGGTGCTCCAGGGTCGCCGCGAAATCCGCGTCGACAACGAGACCAAGCTGATTGAGTTCAGCGGGATGATCCGCAGCTACGACGTGCTACCGAACAACACGATTGAGTCACAGCTCGTCGCCGAAGCCAAGATCTCCTACCAGGGTACGGGCGACTTGACCAACTCGACCAACCGCACCGGCGTCGGTCGCTTTCTCCACTCCGTGATCTCCTGGTTCTGGCCGTTCTAAGGAAGCGCCACTTACCCGATCACGACCAGACCACAGAGAACTCCCCATGTTGAAGACAGCAATACTCCTCCTTAGCGCCTTGCAGGCTGGGCCCCAGGCCACGGACCCCGCCGGACCCTCCGGATCCACGGGCCAAGAGGGCTCCGCGCAAGTCGGGATTTATCCCACTGCGATCGAAGCTCCGACTCAACCCCAGGGCAGATCCAGCTCACGCGTCGTCACCGGTCCGCGCCTGACCCCCACCCCGGGTCGCGGGACCGAGGGCCGGGTCATGGTGCGCGTGCGCGACATGGTCGCGGTGCGCGGCGAAGAGCGCAACGTTGTCCAGGGCATGGGACTCGTCGTTGGATTGGCCGGCACCGGTGATTCCAGCAACGCGGCGCGCGTGGCGATCCTCAACTACCTGAAGACTCAGAACTTCAACGTGAGTGCGGGCGACGTCAACTCCAAGAACGTGGCCTTGGTCCTAGTGCAAGCCGACATCCAGGCTTCGGTTAAGCCCGGTCGTAAAATCGACGTTCGCGTTAGCTCCTTCAGCGACTGCGATAGTTTGGTGGGCGGCACGCTGCTGCAGACGGAGCTTACGGGCATGGGCGGTACTACGGTCTATGCCACCTGCGCTGGTTCGGTGACCACCGGAGCCTTCTCTGCCAGTGGCGAAGCGGCCAGCGCCGTGCGCAATCACCTGACCGTCGGTCGCATCCCCCTCGGCGGCAAGGTTGAGCGCGCCGTGGAAACCCAACTGGTCTCTGACAACGGTTTCGTCTACTTGGACCTGATGGCCCTCAAAGGTTCCTTCGGAAACGCCGTGCGCATCGCCGATGCGATCGACGATGTCTTCCCGGGATCAGCCATCGCCGAAGATGCCATGACCGTCGCCGTGCGTGTGCCCGAAGGGGTTGGCCCGAGGATGCACGTGGCCTTCCTGAATGCTCTCCTCGAGCGCGAGATAGAGCCGGAGGCCTTCGCCCGCGTTGTCGTCAATGAACGCACCGGCGTAATCATCATGGGCGAAGGCGTGCGCATCACTCGCGGCGCCATCACCAAGGGCAACGTCACCGTCAGTATCGCCGAGACGCCGGAGGCTAGCCAGCCCGGTGCGCTATCCGGTGGCGAAACCGAAGTGCTCCCGCGATCGGACCTCTTGATCGAAGAAGAGAACCGCGCACTGACTATCGTCAACGGCGCGGTGACGCTCCAGGAAGTCGTCGAAGTGCTCAATGTCCTCGGCGTCACGCCGCGCGACATGATCGACATCCTGACATCCATGAGTCAGGCCGGCATGCTCCACGCAGAACTGGTGGTGCTATGAGAGTTCAAGACGGTCTCCAATCAATGTTGTCCTCTGCGGGTCTGCCTCAAATGCAGGCGGGCACCGGAGCCGACGACGTCGCCAAGGCCCAGAGCGCCCTGCGCGGCTCAGAGGACGGCACCCAGGACGCGGAGGAAGTCGGACGCAAGTTCGAAGAACTTTTTTCGACGATGCTCGTGCGCGAGATGCGCAAGAGCGGGAAGAGCCCTCTCTCTGAGGGCGGTGTGTTCGGCAAGGGCGCCGGCTCCGATGTCTACGAAGGATGGTTCGACGAGAACGTCGGTGCCGCCCTCGCAAGCCAAGATTCCCTCGGTCTTGTTGGCATGGTCAAGGCCAACGTAACTCGCATGCAGGCCGCGGAGGCGAAGCAATGACAGCACAGAAATCAATCCAAGCGAAGGCTCCCAAGACCAACAAGGGGCTTCAGTCGGAGCTCGTTCAGTTGGAGGCCTGGGCCCAGGAAGAACTTGCTGCCCAGGCGCAGCTGTGCAAGGCACTCAATCGCCAAGAAGCCGCTGTTCGGGCGGGCAGCACGGTGGAACTCCTGGCTGGCACCGAGGCCGTTGAGCGCGCTTCCCGGAATAACGTTCTGCGTGAACGCCGCCGTGTCGCTGGCCTGCGAAGCCTGGCGCGACGCTTCGGTGTTGCGGTGGAAACCCTCACGCTGCAGAGCATCTCCGAGCGCGTGTCCGACTGCGGACTGGACGTCTCGCGTCTAGATCGACTGCGTGCGGAAATGCGCGTCTCCGTCGCCGACACCCTCAAGCGGGGCCGCCGAATCGCGGGTCTTGCGCGTCAGCACCGCAGCCTGATGGACAACTTGTTCCGCGAGATCGCGGAGGACCACGGCGCGCCTTCCCCTTCGGGGCAAGACGGCTCTTTGCTTGTGAACCGCGCCGCCTAGGAATCAATCATGTCGAATCTCGCACTCAACACCGGCCTGCGCGCCCTGACCAGCGCGCAATTCCTTCTGGATACGGTCGGTCACAACATCTCAAACGCCAACACGCCAGGCTATTCACGCCAACGCGTCGAGGTCACGGCTGCCCGTGCGTTGCCGATCGGCGGACTTCTGATTGGCAACGGCGTTGACGCCAACTCGGTGCAGCGCACGGTTGATAATCTGCTCAACAACCGCATCCGGACCCAGACCAACTCCTCGGCGGCCCTGGGTGTGCAATTCGATGGTCTGCAGGAAATCGAATCGGTCTTCGACGAGCCCAGTGAGAGCAGCATCAGTGGCCTGCTCGACGGTTTCTTCTCCAGCATCTCCGAGCTGACCTCGGATCCCGGTGACCCTATCCGTCGGACGGCTGCAGTCCAGGCAGCGGTCTCGCTGACGTCACAGATCAATGGAGTTGTTTCGCGCCTCGACTCCATCGTGGATGACAGTACGCTGGATTTGAGGACGCGCGTTGATGAAGCCAACGGCCTGGCGCAAAGGATCGCCGACCTCAACGTTCAGATCGGGGAGACTCAGGCAGTTGGGCTGAACGCCAACGACTTGGCCGACGCGCGCGACCGTGCACTCGGTGCTCTGGCGGAGTTGGTGGACGTGAAGACCATCGATGGTCAAAACGGCGCGGTCAATGTCTTGGTGGCCGGCAATACCCTCGTTGGCGCGTCGCGTGCGAACGCGATGGAAGTAGATCTAGACAGCAACGGCAACCTGCGTCTCTCCCTGGCTGGATCTACGGGTTACGTGCCCGCCAAGGGTGGATCTATCGGTGGACTGATCGGCCTTTCCGGGGGCATCGCTCCGGGGCTGCGCGATCAACTCAACGAGTTCGCAAGCAGTCTCATCCAAGAGGTCAACCGCGTACACTCGAAGGGCATCCCCGCTGATGGGCCGATGACGCAGTTGACGGCGGCCTACGGCTTCGAGGATCAGGACGGCGATGGCCGCATACGCGACGAGCTTGTCGCCCGCGGTGGCCTGCCCTTCGACATCTCGAGCGGAGACCTGCGCGTTAATGTCACGAACCTGGCGACCGGACGCGTCGAGGGTAGTCGTATCCCGATCAGCTCAACCCACACAACAGTGGATGATCTGCTTGAGTCTCTCAACGAGGTGGATGGCCTCTCCGCGGAGTTGGACTCCGCTGACCGCCTGCGCATCGTGGCCTCGGCCGGTTTCGGGTTCGACTTCAGCACGCGCCTCGACACGAGTCCCGACATGAACGGGACTTTTGGCGGTGGCAACGCCTCTCTCGGCTCAGCCGTGAGTGGCCCCTTCGCCTTTGCGGATGGCGATGACTTGCAGTTGACGGTAGACCCCGGCGGCGCCGCTGTCCCGATCTCGATTGCATTCAGCAGTAGCGACTTCAAGGAGATCTCCCAGGCAACAGCCGAGGAGATTGCCGCCGTGATCAACGCGAACGCGGACGCCCAGGGCAACGGAATCCGGGCTGTCTCTGTGGACGACGATCTCTTTCTTCAAACGGCAGGAACGGGAGCGGATGTCGACTTCCAACTGGATGGCGGCGCCGCCGCCACAAGCCTCGGTTGGGCTGGACTCGTTGGCTCCACCGTTAGCGGTCACGACAGGGCCGTGACTGTTACGGCCAGCGGTTCCTTTACTGGTTCCATCGATGAGCAGTTCACCTTCCGGCCAACCACGGACGGAACAATCGGCACTACGGACAACCTGTTCGTTGAGGTCTTCGATTCCAAGGGCGCGGCCGTCGGAACCTTCGATGTCGGCAACGGCTATGAGCCCGGCTCCGAACTGGAAATCGCCGGGGGCATATTCGTGTCCTTTGGCTTGGGCGAGTTGTCTGCAACGAACCGCGACAGCTTTCAAATCGACGCCGTTGCAGACTCTGATACGGCCGGGTTGCTCGTGGGCGCTGGGTTGAACTCACTCTTCACGGGAACAGACGCCCTTGACATCGCCGTCCGGAGCGACTTGGAGTCGGACCCGGGACTCCTGGCTGCTTCGCAGACGGGCGCGGATGCTGACACGGGGCTGCTCTTGCGGCTCCTTGACGTGGAAGACGCGGGCGTTCGCGATCTAGGCGACGAGTCCCTTGGCTCTTACTACGGCGGTCTTGTCGGTGACCTTGGTTTCCAAACCGCGACGACCCTGAGTGCCCTGGAATCGAACGAACTCTTGATCTCCAGCCTAGAACAACGCCGCGACCAAATCTCCGGCGTCAACGTCGACGAGGAATTGGTTGATCTGGTGCGCTACGAGCAGGCCTTCGCCGCCGCCGCGCAGTTTATGCAAACCGTGAACCAGCTCGGCGACGAGCTCCTCAACCTGCTGTAACACCATGCCTCTTCGAATCAGTACAAACTCCACCTACTCCCGTGTGCTCGTTGGGCTGCGTGGGAACCAGCTGGCTTCTATTCGTGCCCAAGAGCAGATCGCCACGGGTCGTAGGATTCTACGTCCTTCAGATGATCCCTCGGGTGCTGTCAAAGCTCTGGCGATCTCTAGACAGATCGCGGACATCGACCGGATCGGATCTTCGGTACGCGACGGACGCGCCCTGGTGGACACGGCGGCCAGCGGTCTTGAAAGCGGCTCGCAGTTAATGGGAGAAGCCCAAGCGTTACTGCTGCAGGGCCTTAACGGAACATTGAGCGATTCCGACCGCGAGTCTCTGGCCTCGAGTTTCGATCTCCTGCGCTCGCAGATGATCGACCTCGCCAACCTGCGTTCCGGCGATCGCTATCTGTTTTCCGGTACAGAAAACAGCGGACCCCCGTGGGTTGAAGAGAACGAAGGGGGGCAATCCCGCGTCGTCTATCGTGGCAACCAAGAGGACCAAGTCCTGCGCGTCGGCGACGGCGTTGATGTAGGCATTGGAATCCCCGGGACCGAGATATTCGGCAAGGCCAATCCTTCGGGAACTCGCTTCTCAGGTCTGACCGGCGCGGCCTCCGGCGTGACGGCCGATCAGGGACGCGGCTATGAGTACGTGCGATTCCGCCATGATTCCACGGATCCCTCGGACATCGCTACGGTTGGAATCTCACTTGTGAATGGTGGCGGTGACGACACCATCCTTGGGGACAACAGCTTGGTGGTTGACGCGGCAGCCGGGACGATCCGGATCGGGAGCGGTCCCGCCAGGACGATCCCCTCGACGACTGATTCCGAGGCCGCGGACTTCGTGCTCACGAACTCTAAGGGCGGCGAACTGCACCTCGACCTGTCGGGCTTCAGCGGGGCTGATTACACCGGCACCTTGCGTGGCGATGGCTCGGTTTCCCTTGATGGCTCCGCGTTCACTTCGGTGGATTTCACCGAGGCGAATCTGGAACTCGTGAACGAGGGAACCGGCACCGTGTTGCACGTGGACACGACGGGGGTCAAGCGCGCAGGCGAAGAGTTGGTCACATTCGGCGGAACGGTAAACGTCTTTGATCTCCTCCAGGGCATCAGCGAAGACCTCCGTAACGGTGAAGACCTGAGTGTCTCCGAGGTGCAGAACCATCTCCAGGAACGCCTGCAAGAGATGGATCACGTGGAGGACGACCTGTTGGTTGGCCTCGGCGTGCTCGGTTCGCGCAGCCAACGCTTGAATGCCTCCGGTGATCGCGCACTAGACCTGGAGGTAGCCCTGAATGGCCTTCTCTCTGACGTGCAGGACGCGGACCTTGCAGAAGTCGCCCTCGACCTGGCGCGCTCGGAGTTTTCACTCCAGGCGGCGCAGGCATCCGGCGCACGACTCCTCCAGAACTCACTCCTTAATTTCCTGGGCTAGTAGGAATCTGAACCATGACATCAATGCCCAATAACGGCGCCCTTCCCAAGAATTCAGCGCAAGGCGGAATCAGTGGAGCCCACCAGGTCGGCAAGACCGGTGCTGCCAAGCAGTCTGAAACGGAGAAGACCGGCCCCGCCTTCCGCATCCTCCTGGAACAGCTCCAGGAGAAGGCCGCGGAGCTCCAGGAGACCAGCAAAGACGTGGGCGATCCCGTCGAGTTGCGTGGCGCCATCGACACGGCCCGGGCCACGTTGGAGGACGCTCTTTCCCTAGGGGATCAAGTGCTGGAAGCCTTCCGCAGTTCACGTGTCTTCAGCGCAACCGAGGGGCTCGATGCGGATGCATCCAAGGCTGACAAGAACAATCAGCATACCGGCGGATCGCGCACGATGGGGAACTCGAAGGAGTCCTAGGGCGACCAAGAGCGCTGGGGCAAATCCGCTGTTGTCCTGCTTGAGCGAGGCGCTGCCATCCATCTTGGTGTTGCCCTTGCGGTAGACTGAGCCGCCGCGAACCGAGTTCCTCGATTCGTCCACGAGGCGCTAGACAACCGGGAACAGTGCAGATGAAAGGATCAGGAAGAGACAACGGCGGATTGGTCTATTCGACCCAGCACGGCAAGCTCTGCCCCCGTTGCGAACGGCCCCTCGCAGGCTGTATCTGCGCCCGCATGGATGAGGCAATTCCCGCCGGCGATGGTTTTGTTCGTATCGCGCGCGAATCCAAGGGACGCAAGGGCGCGGGCGTGACCCTAGTGAGTGGTGTCCCCCTCGGCGCCAAAGACTTGGCCGCCTTCGCGAAGCTCCTGAAGAAGCGCTGCGGAACCGGCGGCACAATCAAAGACAGCACGATCGAAATCCAAGGCGACCAGCGCACCAAGATCGCGGCTGAGGTGGAGAAGAAGGGCTGGAAGGTGAAGTTGGTCGGGGGGTAGGGGTCGGGGCTGCCGTCGTCGGGCTTGCTGTCATTGGACCGGTTGTCACTGGGCTCGCCATCCGTCCACCTAGCGCACTTTCGCATCCCCTGGAAGGACCCAACCCTTGGCGTTGCGGGTGAAGCCGACGCGCGGGTAGAAATCGTCTCCGGCCGGTGCGGCGAAGAGGACGATGGAACAGCCCTTTCCAAGGGCTCGTTTGGTTTCAGCGATCAGTTGCCTGCCGAGACCACGGCCCTGGTGTGACTTCGCAACAGCCAGGTCGGAGAGGTAGGCGACGTAGGCGTGGTCCGTGAGGCACCGCGAGATGCCTACTAAGCGCGCACCGTCCCAGGCGCTGATCGTCAGGTTGGCATTCTCCATCATCTGCTGCATGACATCTGCATCCCCGGCGGGCCGGCGCTCTGCCAGAGTGGACGCTCGATAGAGCTCGATGAATTCCGCCAGCGTGAGGGGCGCATTCAGCCTGTATTCGATGCTCGTCATGACAGTGATTGGATCTTTGGGTAACGGTGCCTGGCCCCAGGGCACCAGATCCTATCCCTGCGACCCCCCCCGCAGGGTGCGGAGCCCTGCGGCGGGGGGATGATTTCTCCGCCTAGGGGCGATCAAGGACCTGAACTTGTGTGGGGAATCTGCCGATAAGACCGGGGAATCAGGTCCATGCATTCTCCGCTTCACAACGTATCTGCTGGGGTTTCCCCCGCAGCTTCGGCACGGGCGACCTCCCAGGTCGCAGCCAAGCCGACGGGCGGCCCCGCTTTCCAGGCGCTGTTGGCGAAGCTCCAGACGAAGGCCAGCGACCTGCGCAGTAGTAGCGGTGATATAGGCGACTCGGCGCAGTTACGCGGTGCGATGGAGCAGGCGCGCACGACCCTCCTGGACGCGCTGTCCCTTGGGGATCAGGTGCTCGAGGCTTTCCGCGGCACCCAGCTGGCTACCGAAGCCAAGGCGGATGGAGCGGAAGTTGCCCCCAGCGGAATCACAGGCAACGCAATCACACAGATCAACCACGGTGCGACCTCACCTAAGCGCACACAGGATCCCGCGGGATCCACAGGAGACTTGCGATGATCGAGTTATTCGAAGAGGACTCCGCCCGCGCCTTGGAATTGATCCAGGAAGTTCACGGGGGAGACGCTCCCTTGGCTCCTGAGTATCCCTTGATTTTCGGAGAGGGCTACCGGGGAACGACCATCGGGGTCGGCGAAGAAGGCGAGATGCGTGCAGCCTGTGCCTTGATCGTGCGCGACCTGGCGATCCCTTCGAAAAACGGAGGTACGATCCTGCGCGTTGGTCTGATTGGATCAGTCAGCACTGGGCAGGCCTGGCGGGGCCAGGGGCTTGGAACACGCTTGGTGGTTGAAGCTGAGGCGCGCCTTCAACAGGAAGGTTGCACGGCAGTCTTCCTTTGGGCGAACGACCCGGAGTTCTACCTCCAGCGCGGCTACGCGCCCGCTGGCCAGGAACAGGATGTGGTCGTTCCAGCTGTGGTTGCCCATCGACTGCCCGAGCCCTCGGGCGTGCGCGTCATGTCGCGTGCAGATGTCCCTGCTGTCCACAGGCTCTACTTACAACACAAGGCCCGCGTCATGCGCACCCTGGAGGAAACGGCCATTCTCACCCGTTGCCCCAAGATGGACGCTTTGGTTCGCGAGCGGGATGGCGAGGTCGTTGCCTACGCCTTGCGGGGCCGCGGTCGCGACCTGGTGGAGGTCGTTCACGAGTGGGGCGGAGCCTGCGACGACGTGCTCGCACTCCTGCGCGCGCACCTCGAACGCCGCTATGACAACTCAACCCCGGGTGCGTTGATTCTGATGTCGCCGCCCTCGGAGATCGAACTCCTGGATCGCCTCACCGCAGTCGGGTGCGAATGCACCACGGGCATCCTTGGTCTGGGGAAGATCCTCGATCGTGAGGGCGCTGCAGATGCTATCCAAGAACGACTCGGAACCCTGGGCAGCGCAAAGCTCGTGCTTGCCGAGGACAAAACCGGGAGCATGTTCCACATCATTCATATGACCGGGCCCATGGGGGAGTGCTTCCTCGATGACGAGGGCAGCCTGGCGATGTTGTTCGCACCGGCAAGTGTGTGCGGGAGCGTTTACGACCTGGCCAATTCCGTCGGTTTGCCGGACGCGGACTTGCCCCTGGAACCGTTCTTCTGGGGCTTGGACTCGATCTAGGGGACGTCCGCCCCAGGCGGCGCTAGCCCCAGCGGTGCGAGGCGAGGTCGACTCGCCCGCGCTTGACCATGACCCCTTCACTCTCGAGGCGGCGGGCCTGTTCCCGGGCAGCTTCCCCGGGCACGCGGATCACTCCGCCGGCACCCAACACTCGGTGCCAAGGGAGCTCCTGGACGGATTCCTTTCGCAGGACGCTGCCAACCATGCGTGCCCGACCCGGAAGACCCGCTTCAGCCGCAACCTGTCCATAGGTGGCGACACGCCCGGGGGGGATCGAATCAACTGTGGCGAGGATGCGTTGGACGCGGGGATCGTCGGTGCTGAACATGTGCTTTGGGGTGGAGGGGGTTGCCCCCAGTGGGGCCACTCTCGGGCCACTGTCAGGCCATTGTCGCGACTCGACGCCGTGAATCTCAGTCCGGAGCCTGATTTGTTGCGGTAGGCCACGCGCATGCAGGTTTTGCGCAGAAAGTCCCTTGGGATTCCGCTCAGCGCCCCAAGGGGGATGAACTGACCGCCTATAGCCCCTCTCCCCGAGTGAACCGTGATCATCGCCAACGATTCCCTAGCTTCCTTTCTGCCCGCTACGCCCAGCGCTGCATTGTCGAGTCGCGAGACACTTGAGGACCACCTCCTGGAGCTTGCGACCGCTTCGACCCTGGGCGACGAGACCGCGCTGAATGAGTTGATGAGCGCTTCCGGGAGCCCCTTCGTCGCATCGTCCGGATCAAGCTCGGAGCGCACCTGCGCCGCTACATGGATTCAATGGACGTGATTCAGGGGACGTACATTTCGGCCTCCCGGGAGATCAAGGGCAAGTCCTTCAAGAGCACAGGATCCATCGTCAAGTGGCTCTCTACCATCGCGCTCCACAAGATCTGTGACGCCTACGACTACCACACGGTCCGCAAGCGCGATTACCGGCGCACGATCGATGCCATCCAAGAGGACTCAGACGAGCCCGATCTACTTACCCTGTTGGTGGAAGGCGGAATGGGGCCTGACGAGAACGCGGAGGGCCGCGAGATCGTGGATGAGGCCATCAGCGAGCTCCCCGACGACCAACGGGAGGTCATTCTCCTGCGCAACTTCTCCGCTGCTCCCTGGCGCGAAGCTGGCCTTGCCCTCGGCGGTCGGTCGGCCCACGCCGCCCAGGAACTGCACCGCCGTGCCCTTGCTCTCCTTTCCCTTCCCTTGATCGCCACCGCCCGTCTGATGGAAGAAGCCCCCGCCGAGGCGCAGGCCCAGGTTGAGATGACCACCGCGTCGACCAGGGATCGCCGAGTCGACAAGGTGCAGGCCGGGGATTCGGACATTTGGACGCTGACCCTCTCCGC
>JBLHLB010000114.1:0-10793 GCA_047618505.1 Planctomycetota bacterium | reverse complement strand
CGACGCGGGAGAGAGATTCAGTGGTTCTCGAGGAGGACCACTTCCGGTTCCACAGTGCCGGCCAGTTCCATCAGGCGCCGGACCCGCAGTTGATTGGATTCAAGCGCTAGGACCCTCGTGATGGCCCGGCCGAAGCGCTCACGATCCCGCGCCTCACGCGATGCCAAGGCCAAGTGTGTCCAGGCCAAACGATTCTGTGGTTCCGCTTCGCAGGCTTGTTCAAAGGCCACCAGCGCCTGTTCCGAGCTGCCCTGGCGTTCGTGAAACTGACCGCGCAGAAGCCAGATGTCCGCACGCATTGGCGCCAGGAAATGGGCACGATCCAAAACGCCCGCGATCCACGCTTCGGCCTCCTCGCCCGTGTGCAGTGAGTTCTTGCCGGAGAGCATTTCTTTGGCAATCGTCAGGTAGTACTCCAGGAGTTCCCTGCCGGCGCGGTCGAAGGCCGCTTCGAAGTGGCGGCGAGCGGCAGGTCCGCGGCCCAAGAGCACAAAGGTCCTGCCCAGCAGATGGTGCAGTTCGGCGTCGTCCCGCCCCGAGTTCTGGGCATAGCCTAGGGCCTCCAGGGCCGCCGTTGGGCACCCGAGCTCCAGCCGAAGCTTGGCCAGGCAAAAGGCAATGGCACCGTCTCCGGGGTCCATCGCAAAGGCCCGAGTCAGTTCGTGTTCTGCGGCACGACTAAAGCCCAGCATGTGATGCAGGGCCGCACGGGCCGCCAGGGGCCCGGCTTCTCCGGGATGCTCCTCAATCAGGTGCGTCACGATCTCCAGGGCGCCATCCACATCCCCCGCCAGGGTGAGTTCGTGGGCCAGGTGCAAGGGCGCGGAATAGTCGCCACGGGCTTTCACAGGCAGCCATAGGGCAAAGGGCAGCACGTTGACATCAACGGGTCGCCTGTCATCGGGCGCCTCATGCCCAGGCAGCGGCTCCTGGGCGAGCTCTAGACGAGCTTCCCAGCCCTCACCCGTTCCGGCGCAGGCGCCTGCTAGACAGGCGCTCAGGGCGCACGGGAGCCCTCGCCTCAAGACGCCACCCAGACGCCCGATGCTCAGCCCCCACCGCCCATGGTGGAAGTTTCTACCTTTCATATCCCCACCTGCGAACCTCGACGGGAACGCTGGTAGGGATAGGATCGACCCCTGGCAGAGCCCATCTCTAGCCGAAGGCGAGAGATCTCGGAGAATGTCCTCAACCGGAATGGCTTTCCCCACCGCGCGCGACACGGAACGAAACAGATGACCGAAGCAGACTCCAAAGAGCCCCGTGACCCCGAGCAACTCGAGGCCGAGTTGATGCAACTAAGGGAGCGCTTCCGTGACCTCCGCGCCGCTATCGGAAGAGACTTCCTGGGGCAGAGTCATGTCGTGGAGATGCTGCTCTTCACGGTACTCGCCCGCGGTCATGCTCTCTTGGAAGGCGCGCCAGGTCTGGGTAAGACGACATTGGTCAAAGGACTTGCCCAGGCGCTCAATTTGGCCTTCGGGCGCATTCAATTCACACCGGACCTGATGCCCGCAGACGTACTCGGCGCGCGCATCCTTGAGGACACGCCCGAGGGTGGCCACGCCTTCCGTTTTGAGCGCGGGCCGATCTTCGCCAACCTGATTCTGGCGGACGAGATCAACCGCGCCACGCCGCGCACCCAGTCCGCTCTGCTGGAAGCCATGCAAGAAGGACAAGTGACGATCTTCGGAGAGAGCCTGCAATTGCCGCAGCCCTTCGCTGTGATCGCCACCCAGAATCCGATCGAGATGGAGGGCACCTATCCCCTGCCGGAGGCCCAGCTCGATCGCTTCCTGTGCAAGATCGAGTTGGTGGCCCCCAGCGAGTCGGACCTGATCGCGATTCTGCGTTCGACAACAGGCAAGCCCCATGCTCCGATCGAGGTGGCCATGACGGCGGAGGAGTTGTTAGCGGCCCAGGAGCTTGTGCGCGAACTCCCCGCCTCCGGCGACGTCCTGGCACGGGTCGCACGACTGGTGCGTGCCACCGATCCCGCAGATGCCTCGGCCCCGGCCTCCGTGCGCCATGCCCTGCGCTACGGCGCGGGACCGCGTGGGGCCCAGGCCGTACTGCTCCTTGCCAAGGCCCGTGCCCTCCTGAGCGCGAAGCTCCATGTGGGCGAAGAGGACGTAGAGGCCGTAGCCGCCCCGGCCCTTCGACACCGCTTCGTCCTAGGCTACGAAGGCGCCGCTGCCGGTGTCTCCCCGGATGACCTGGTGCGGGAAGCGCTAGAAGCCTCGAAGGGGTAACCTCCCCCCATGAATCTGCGAGTCGCCATCGAGCAAACGAACCCGCGCCTGGGCGATGTGCACGCCAATCTCCAGGATCACATGACGCGCATCGATCGCGCCCATGCAGAGGGGGCGCAGCTCGTCGTGTTCCCCGAGCTTTCCCTGACCGGATACTTCCTGAAAGACCAGGTCTTCGAGCTCGGCATGGGGCTCGATCATCCCGTCTTGAAGGAGATCGCTGCGCGTTCGAAGGACATTTCGATTGTCGTTGGGTTCGTGGAGCGCACGCGCGAGGAGCGCTTCTACAACACCCTCGCGTTCTTTGAAGACGGGAAGCTGATCGGCGCCCATCGCAAGGTGCACCTGGTCAGCTACGGCATGTTCGATGAGGCGCGTGACTTCGCCGCCGGCCAGGAGTTCTGCACCATCGAAAGCAAACTCGGCCGGTTCGGCCCCTTGATTTGTGAGGACTTCTGGCACGTGACCGGAGGCTACCTCTACTTCCTAGACAACGTGGATGCTTTGCTTGTGACCAGCGCTTCCCCTGCGCGCGGCGTGGGGCCGGGCGGCGAAGGTTTGGAATCACAGCGCAGCTGGAGCACGCTACTCAGTTCAGCGGCCCTCATGTACCGCACATGGGTGCTCTACGCCGGTCGTGTCGGTTGGGAAGATGGCATCGGATTCGGTGGCTGCTCCGCGGTCTATGAGCCCGGCGGCGCCCTGCGGGAGTCGCTCCCCGGCATCGAAGAGGGACACCTGGACCTCAAGCTTGAGGCGGCCGCCCTGCGTCGTGCACGCGTGGAGACACCGCTGCGACGGGACGAGAAGCCCTGGATTCTCAAGCGCGGTCTCGAGCGCCACCGCATCACCGACCACGGCCCGCTGAAACAACGGGACGAGCAGTGAGCAGGATCGACATCAAACCCGACCTGGTCAGTGTGCTGCTGGAAAGCTTCCTCAAGGAGGAGGTCGCCGTAGCAGGCATGCAGCGTGCCGTTGTGGGACTCTCCGGCGGGATCGACTCGGCCGTCTCCGCTGCGCTGTGCGCCCGCGCCTTCGGGCCCGAGAACGTGCTCTGCGTATTGATGCCCTATGTGACCTCGAACCCTGACAGCGAAGCCCACGCCCTCGTTGTAGCCAAAGCCCTAGGCGTCGCAACGCGTAAGGTGGACATCAGCGCTATGGCGGACGGCTACCTCGATCAGGCAAGTGGAGACTGCTCCCGGGTGACGGACATGACTCGTCGCGGCAACGTCATGGCGCGTTGCCGCATGACGATTCTCTATGACCTTTCGGTCGAGTGGCCCGGACTCGTGATTGGCACGAGCAACAAGACCGAAATGCTCCTGGGCTATTCCACCCAGTGGGGTGATTCGGCCCACGCCATCAATCCCCTGGGGGATCTCTACAAGCACCAGGTCTTCCAGTTGGCACGGCATCTCGAGCTTCCAGCGGAGGTCATCGACAAGGCCCCCTCTGCGGATCTCGTGGAAGGTCAAACAGACGAGGATGACCTTGGATTCAGTTACGCAGTTGCCGACAGCATCTTGTTCCGACTGGTCGATCTGCGCTACACCGCCGAAGAACTGATCAGTGAAGGCTTTGATGCGCAGCTCGTGCGAGACATCACGGCGCGCGTGGTGCGCAACCAGTACAAGCGGCTTCCGCCGGTTATTGCGAAGCTCTCGCGTCGCACCATTAGCCAGGACTTCCGATACCTGCGCGATTGGAACAACTGAAAGAGAAGACCCCACCCGCAGGACGCCTGTTTCTGGTGTCTGCGCGAAGGGTCTAGGCAGCCCGAGGGCCGCGTGGGGGGGCACGTTGCTGAAAGGGGGAGGACTGCTGCCGACTACTCCATGAGTTGGCGGCAGAGGTCATCGAGATCGACGGCCGTGAGGTCTTTCTTTTCGATCGGCCCAAGGCCTTTGAACTTCTTGGCTTCCTGGCGAGAGGTCATCTCAACTTCGGAACCCTGGGGCGGACGCGGCACGAAATCAGCGTTTTCGATGTTGTCTTCGGGCATAAGCCCGCCGGTGATACTAGAGGGCAAATCCTCCGGAAGCGCTTCGCAGCGCTCCAGCGCCTGCTTGGCTCTCACACATACTTGCAGGGTGTCCTGCAGGTTCTTGTGGATGCGACCCAGTCGCTCGATGTCCGGCTCGGGACCCGCAAGAGAACGCCGTACCTTGGAACAGGCCACCTCAAGGACCGCGATGAGCGTGTTGAGCTTGCGCATCAACCGCTTGCGGTACTCCGGTGAATCCAAGTGGGATTGAGTGAACTTCTTGTCTTCGTTGTCTGAACTCATGCTGATTCTCTGCGCCAAGGGGCTGGTGTTCCGTCTGCTCACCCAAAGTTATCTCAGCATGGGCCACGAAGCGGGCCAAGTCCGAAAGAGGACTCAAAGAATCTACAACGCTTCAGGGGCGTCCATGACAGTCCAGGCCCACCGCGGGAAAAAACTTCCCTACACCCAACCGGCTTCTATTCGAAGATCCCTATCAGCGGGACGACCATCATCAGATCAAAGGCAGCGAGATCGTGAATCTTCGACTTGGATTCCACGATAACAAGTTCGTCACCTTCCTCGTACTCCAGGGCGGGACGCACATCCTCACGCACTCCTTGACAACCCTCAAAGCGCACGGAGAAGCCCGCCGGGAACAGTCCCCTCACGACAGCATCGGAGGCACCGCCGATGAAGTTGCCCACCTCCAACATCGCATCCTTAGTGGAGCTGTCTAGGGTTGTCATGGAGCGGCACTCCTTGACCTCTTCATCCGGCATCATCATTAGATAGGCGGAAAGCGCTACGGCATCCGGCAGGGGAATCAGAACGCATCCCTGCTTCCTCCCCTGTGGCGTTCGGAACCCGAGCCGAAACGAGATGTGGATATTGTCCTTACCCTCGGCGCGCTTGTTCGCTCGCGAAACCTTGATCTCCTCGATCGAGAACTCGCGATCGATGATCATGCTCAAGTCCGCGGACATCCTCTCGAGAATGTCTGTGCAGAATTCCTCGGCAGGAATCGTCTCTTTGGGTTCTATGATTTCGGCGCTCATTTGATTCTACGTTTGGCTTGGAAACCCGGGTGCCTAGCTGTGCGGAGCGGTATGCGGCCTAATTGGGGAGGTTGAGCTTCGCACAGGAAGGGGCAAAGAACCTGGTGGCGATCTCCACACTGCGGGTGGAGGGCACATCCTTCATCGTGGGCAACTTGCACCACTCGTTAGTCGAAGTTTGATTTAGACGCAGATGACCCTGGGTTACCTATCGTTACGGAAAATGCCTCCCCCCCGCGAACGCGGAGAGGAGGCACCGCATTGGTAGACCGGAAGGTTTTTCACACCGATTTGAATGGGCTAGGACCCGCTCATTCGTCCCTTTGAATGAGCTGCAGAGCCTGGAGCTCACCGAGGTAGTCAAAGAGCAGGCTGGTCCCCATGGGGGCACCAGAGGTGCCCGCCACCCACCCAGATCCCAGAGCGGGTTTCGGATTCAGACAAAGCCCTTCCGTGGCCGATCCCCCTGGAGTTGAGGATCGCTTGCTGCCGGTCCCCGTCTAACTCCTCGAGCTAAGCAACCGATGAACAACACCGAAGGCCGCGACTACGTTCGTATCAAGACTCAGCTCGACGTCGACGTCAGGAGCGCGGGGGGGCTGGAGTTCTCATGCGATACCCAAGACATCAGCTATCAAGGGCTGTTCTTAGCCACTGACCTGCCGCTACCCGAGGGTGAGGAAATCGATGTCACCCTATGGCTGGGCGCAAGAAACTCGAGCATTCAACTGCAAGTCCAAGGTGTGGTGACGCGCGGAACGAACGAGGGCTTTGGAGTTCAGATCAGCGAGGTCACCCAGGGCGCCTTCGAACATCTGCGCCAGCTGATCCTCCTTACCTCGCCGGATCCCGACGAGTCTGATCAACAAATCATGCGCGATCTCGGCCTTAGCGAGTCCGCCTAGTTCCACTAGCGAATGGCTGAGTGGATCAGGTCACCAAGTTCCTGAACACTGACTCGCCCCGCTGCCATCACATGACCCTGGGGGAGTTCGCCGAAGGTAGTAGAGGCACGGCCAAGGGAAAAGATCATCAGTCGATTCCCCGGCGAGTTCCTACCGGCCGGGATCACATCCCCACCGGCGGCAACAAACTCTGCGCTGGGGATACTAAGGGCATAGAACAGGGGGTCTACGCCGTTGGTGTAAGTCGCCCGCAACCACGGCCCGAGATCGTCACCCTTCGCAGTCGTGTCGAGGGACTCAAGACTGAGCAACTCATAGCCCGGGGGCAGGTTGGTCGGCAGGTCAATATCGAACCCGAAATGCACGTCTAGGTCTGCATCCAGGGCAAAGAGAATTTTAGGGGTAGGCTCGTGCCAGACGATGTTCGTCAGGTCGGGCGTAAGGTCCAGGCTCTCGTAGGTGACCTGCAGGATTAGCTGGCCCTGGGCATCAAGTTCGATCTGATCCAGGATCAGTCCCGTCTCCTCGTCGACCGAGAGGCGGTACGACCGCCTACTGCGCAGATGGGCTACGTCTACCCGGCGACAGGTGCGCCCTGCCACGATCACGTCAACGCCGAGCTCCCGGAAGCTCCACTCGCTCCGGAAGACCCTCGAATCACGCACTTGGAAATCTCGATAGTGGACGTAGTAGCTCTGGCGCAGATTCTGCAGGATCGCAAACAGATCCCAGTTGTCTGCCGGGGGAAGGCTCGCGTCCACAGGGCCAATCGGCTCAAGGGCAAAGCGCGAGACACCATCGCTGTGGATCTGCTCATAGAACTGCACCGCTGAAGCGCCCGGCGGCCCCTCGGTGGGAGAGGTCAATGGAGACCGCACGGTCACCTTGCGCACGCCGCTGTGGAGCACAGATTGGGGATCTTGAATCCCGAGCTGAAGGGTTGAGGTATTCGCCGGGGCGCCACTACCACTAGTCAACTCTTCGGATCCTCCACCGGTGGGTGATGCACCTGCGCCACAGGAAGCCACAACAAACAGGATCACCAGTGACGACAAGGTGCTGGGTAGGTTGAGGGACTTCATTGTGCCTCCCCCAAATGCCCCAGTTCCCCGGGAAGGCTCGCGCCCATAAGGGCGCTAAGCATGGCGGCAGCCTGGGGATCCAAGTTCCTGGCATCTTCGATGACAACAACTTCAAAAGCCCAGGACGACCCCTGGCCGACCTCGGGATGACTCGCCTTGCGCTGGAGACCCATGATCATCAAGAGAGCAGCCGCAGCAAGCAGCCCACCAATTGCAGGGACCATCGACCGTCCGCGTCTCAAGGGGGTTCCCAGGTGATCCGTAGCGGTTGGTTTGCCTTCTCCGGGGCGGGACCCGATCAGTCGCCGCGCAAGTTCGTCGGGCGCTGTCAGGTGTGAAAGCCGGCCGATGTAACGGGAAGACAAGGCTTCCTCGGATCCCTGCAACTCCTCTTCCACAAGGCGGTCCAGGACCGGGGGAGTTGGTTGGGCCCGGAGGCCCCTCAAGCTCTTCACCGTGGGAGAGTCCAACTCCCAGGCTTCCAAATCCGGCGCATTCTGGAGGGGAGAGAACAGGTGTTCAACTGCCTGGTCAAGCTGTGCCGGCGCCACCCTGGGCTCAAGGCGACCGAAAGCCCGGGCTAGGTGCGCGGCGGGCTCCTCAAGTTCGATGCTAACCCGCTGGGCCAAGACATCAGGTGCGTCAAGAAGTGGCGAACGAAGAGACTGCGCAACAACCCGCACTCCGTGGGCCCAACGTCGGCAGTTCCCGCAGGCACTTTCATGGGTCGATGATTTCTCAACCCCGGCAGCGCCTCCATCGAGAACCCCGGCAGCGCCTCCCTCGAGAACCTCCGACCGGAAGGACACGCAAACCTCGGGCAGGTCTACGGCACTTACGGCTCCCGGGCCTTCTCCCTGGGAGCTTTTGCTCGGATCGTGTTTCGAGGTCTTGTCGCTCATCCGAGGTAGTGCCGGTCGAGGACAGGTGTGAGTTCGCGATCGAGCGCCTCATGGGCGCGCGACAGACGTGACTTGACGGTCCCCAGGGATATCCCGAGGGTCTCCGACAGTTCTTCGTAGGACAGGTTTTGGCCGTAGCGCAGAACGACGATCGCCCGCAGCTTGTCGGACAGCCGGTCCGTGGCGCGCTGGATAGCGCTCTCAAGTTCGTGCCGACTGGCGCTCTCGGAGGGCAACTCGATGCTCTCGTCAGGCAAATCAAAACGCGACCCCTCGCCCCCACTGTCCCTGACCGCATCCAGGGAAGTGAAGCGGCGCGTGCGCGAACGGCGCCGCAGGTCAATCGAAGCATTCACCGCAATCCGATAAACCCAACTTGAAAAGCGCGACTGAAAGCGGAACTCCGAGATGCGCCGAAACAACACCCCAAAAGTCTCCTGGGAGGCATCTAAGGCGTCTGTTCCGTTCCCCGTGATCCGGTAGCAAACATTGTAAACCCGGTCCTTGTAGCGCTCGTACAGCCGGCGGAAGTCCCCATCAAGGCTCCCAGGCTCGCCATTCTGACAGGAATGGACCAGCTCTAGGTCGGGATCGGGTTGATGCTTGGGATCGGCCACGCTGGTAGGTCAGACGGCCTCAGGACCGTCCAAGTTCCATTTTCCCCCCACGACACCGTTCATTCCAAAGCAAAAATAGGGCCATCCAACCTCTTTCCACCAAGAACCCAAACACCCCCCAAACAGCAGCACCCCCTTTCGACCCAAGAACCCAACACCGCCGAACACCATTACCCCCTAAGCCCCAACCCAACATCACAAACTCAAGCCGCGGCCACCCCCCACCAAACAAAAGCCCCCAACCCTAAGTCCCGGCCTCCCTTCAGCCACCCGTTCAACCTCGTTAGGCGCTGAACCATGAACATGAGATTGGTGACTACTAGCCACCCGTTCAGCCCCGTCAGGCGCTGAACCATGAACATGTGATTGGTGACTGCTAGCCACCCGTTCAGCCCCGTCAGGCGCTGAACCATGAAACATGAGATTGGGGGCTGCTAGCCACCCGTTCAGCCCCGTCAGGCGCTGAACCATGAACATGAGGTTGGGGGCTGCTAGCCACCCGTTCAGCGCCGTCAGGCGCTGAACCATGAACATGAGATTGGTGGCTGCTAGCCACCAATCACCGCGCCCGGGTCCACAAACTCCAGCTCTTGCCCAACCGAGGCAAAGCAGTTCGTGGGGGAGCAGTACGTATCAAAGGACTCGCAGGAGGCGGCATCCACCTCGTAGACCACGTTGACCCCGCTGTAACCCACGGGGTGCATCTCCTGGAAGCAAATCTGGCCGGGAGTCCAGTCCGTGGGGATGTTCTCGTCGGCAACCAGGGGACGGAAGATCGTCCCTACTCCACCAACTCCGCTCGTCTGGGAGCTCGACGCTCTCGTGGAGGGAGGGAACATCCACGCCGGTGCCGGCTCAGGGTGCACCAAGACCTGGATCGGATCTCCCGCAGAATTCGTTCCAGGGAGACTAAGTAGCCCAAGAACTGCGGCTGTGGTGGGGAGAGCGGTCTGTGTCGCGCGGCACCACAGTGAGGTGCCCCCCAAGACGTGAATCCACGACTCCGGGATTCCGGTCTGGAAGACCATGATCTTGTCCACGGGTCCGGACGGCAGGATCTCGACTTTGGTGATGGAAAAGAACGGGCCCTGACCAATGGGAAACAGCTCGCCAGCCAGGGCAACCCCAAACGTAACGTCCACCGCACCAAGGTCTCCACCGGGTACAAGAATCGCCGTTGTCATGGTCAAGAAGCCACCCGCAACAAAGCCCGTCATCCCCACCCGAGGTGAACCGGCGATGGGGAA
Organism: Planctomycetota bacterium; assembly: GCA_047618505.1. Lineage (GTDB taxonomy): Bacteria > Planctomycetota > UBA1135 > UBA1135 > JBLHLB01. Next base: position 740 of record JBLHLB010000114.1, on the reverse strand, counting down.
GTAGTCATCGTCGAGGGGGTCCGTCTGCTGGGCGATTTCCAAGAGGTCCGAATAGCCGTCGAGATCGGAATCAGCCTGATCCAACAGCGTGCCCAAGATCGCTTCTTGGGTGTCACATAGCCCATCACCATCCGAGTCGCTCCCAGCCAGCCCCACAGCCCTCAACTCCGACCCCTGCTTTCCAGACTCCTCAAAAAAGAGGCCTAGTGCCGCCACTCCGAGGACGACCGGTGCTACGAGCAGGGCGATTCGCCGTACTGCTCTGCCTGCGGGGAGGAAGGGTTGGGTCATGTGTTTCAGTTGTGCTGTCCGTCGTGGATATTCTGCCCCGCCGATGCGGTTTCTCCATCGTAAGACCAAGTCTACGATTTCGTCAAGATCACCTGCAAAGTCTCGGCCTGAGGACCTGTTCCAATGCTATTCAGCCGGTTCCGTGGGGCGTCCCGAACGCTCGCCGTGCTTTCCTCTTGGCCTGCGCCCCATTCAACACCAAACTACCCGCCTCCAGGGCAGCCCCGGGGGGCCTAGGGCCTACTCAGGGACGACCCCGGACGTCTTGGTTGCCTCCAGCACGCCCCTCATAAATGATGGGCGGTTGCGTCGGAAGCAGCTAAAACACTCCAAAAAGCGCACCCGTAGCTCAGCTGGATAGAGCGCTTGCCTCCGAAGCAAGAGGTCACAGGTTCGACTCCTGTCGGGTGCACCAGTAGGGTTTTGGGGTCCTCAGAGGACCCCAAAAC
>JBLHLB010000113.1:0-10803 GCA_047618505.1 Planctomycetota bacterium | reverse complement strand
CGGAACCAGTGGAGGGATCGAAAGGCGTTTCCGGCGACACGCCCCTGAAGCTCTTGTCTTCTCCGGTCAGAACACGCGAAACCGACAGGTAGGCGCCACGCACTGTGGCGTCCATGTCAGCCGGGCCGAGGGACATTTGCTGGGAGAGGGCCAGAGCTTCAGCCTGCACAAACCAAGGACCTCTGAACCAGGCGCCCTCGAGACCGGCGCGCCAGCGCTGACCGCTCAGTTCTACACCGGGGGCAAAGGTCACAACGCCAAAGCCCAAGGCATTGTCGATCGCTTCCCCCCCCACATCCTTGTTCTGACTACCGATCGTCCCGGCGAGACCGACCTGCAGGTTCTCCCAGGCGGATCCTTCGTCCGCCACAAAAGGGTGCAGCATGACACGGCCGGCTAAGTCCTTGCTGCTGTTCGTGTCCGAGGCCCCCGTGCCATTGTAGGCCGCCAGGCCATACTCAAGCAGGCCCGACAGGGTATGGGCGTTCAGGAAGACGCCGTGGTCCTCGGCCGGTGCAAACTGCGCCAGAACAGAGAAGTTTGAAAAGTCGATGTGACGCCGACTACGAACCTCCTCCAGGCTGAAGGGAGCTTTCATGCGGCCCAACATGACGAGACCGTTTCCTTCTGCGATCTCAAAGCCGATCCAGGCTTCTTCGAGTTCGACCTCGTCTTCGGTGAACTTCGGCTCGAGCTTGAAACGCAGGGCACCCGAGACGTGCCCGCTCAATTCCGGACGCATGCGCTTCAGCGCGACATCGCTGCCGGGATCCCTGTCGCCATCGTAGAGGCCGGCAACCACTTGAAAGAGGCCCTCAATATTCAGTTCGCTAGAACCATCTTCTGAACGAAGAAAAAACCCACCGTCGTATCCGACCTGGGGCTCGTCCACTCTGAAGCTCGTGGCCTCGCTTGTGCTTGCAACAACCAAACTCTGTTGATTGCTACCGGGGGCAGCACAGGCGACAAGCGGCGTAAGAAGAGCTAAGGAGCTGAGGAACTTGGGGGTGATCTTCACGTTGGGCTCAGGATAGATAGTCAAAACTCGCGAGAGCATGGGGTGAACGAGGCAAAGCCCATGCCAGCTCTTAGCTGACAAGGTCTTGGCTCACTCGCGGGTATCAAGCAAGCCGCCTAGTCAAAGGTCGTTCCCTTCTCGAAACGCGCGGGCATCGCTCTGGAATCTCTGCTTTCCTCCGCCCCTCAATTGGACCGCGGCTCTGATTTTGAGCTGTGCCTGTCGATTTTGAGTACCTCCCTAGGTGGTTACAGAATCCCACTCCAACCGGCGTTTGATGCCGCCACGTCGAACGATCGCGACCTGTCGGGCTTGCTGGGGTCCGAGGATGAAGCCAGAAGTCCGTTGGTGAACGGAGGCTTCCACGGCCTACACAAGGACCCCATGCGCTGTAGCCCGCCCCATCCCGCGGCTGCCCGACTTGCCTGGGGAGCTTCGGTTGATCAACATCGTTCGCAATCCGGTCGAACGCATCCGCTCGCACTTTGGGCATGCCGTCGCGGAGGGCTGGGGTCATGAACCGATCTCGCGCCGAATCACGCCCGCCGCTTTGTGGTTTCCCAACGACCACTTATAGCTTCAACCATTCGTCGACTGCCTTGGCTGGGCTAGGCCCGGCGAACCCCGGCTAGGCTAGCCGCCGGCAAGTGCCTTACGGATTGATCTGCCATAGCCCGCCGGCAGATTCTCCGGAAGATGCTCCGGTGCAAAGCATCGGACACAGAGGTGCTCGTGGCTGAGGGTCAGCTCAAACTCCCCCACTACATCACAGTCATAGGTGGCGATGAATACGTGAGTGCCGGCAATGACCTCGAATAAGTACGTGTCGAGCAGCTTCCCAACACGCACGGTCAACCCCAGTTCCTCATGGATCTCTCGGGCCAGACACTCAGGACTGCCCTCCCCCACCTCGATCTGTCCCCCGGGAAGCTCCCATTCATCCCGCTCGTTTAGGAGCAGGACCACCTCACCCTGGGGAGACCGCAGGACACCTTTGATGGAAACGGTGAATCGCAAACCTGAACCTCCGCTTCGGCAACCCCGTCCATGGGGACGGAAGGCGCCGGTTTACTTGGGCCGCCATCGGCGACGACGGTCGGCCTCCATACAAGCTGAGTCCCCTGGCCCCATCAAGCCCTAGCTGCTGTTCTTGAACGGACTGCTAGGCGACCTCTAGGCCCAGGGCTGAGAGCCTGCCCGCGGCCATTGCGCGGGAAATTCGCCGGGCGATCCTATTGCGCGAGCGGAACACGATCATCTTCATGTTGGAGCGCCCGACGCCGAGGATCTTGCCGGCGTCTTCATAGGAGAGTCCTTCCACTTCCACCAAGTGAAGCGTCTGGCGGTCGCGGTCAGAGAGCTCCTCCCAGGCACGGGCGTAGAGCAGCAGGAAGAGCTTCCAGCTCTCCAGGAGAATCCGACCCTCATCGACGGCCGCCGCCAAGTGGGCCGGGTTGCTGCTCACATCCGCCGGTTCCTGGAGACCTTCGGGGAGGGCGTGGAAGGAGTAGCGGGCCCGGCGCGTACCGGCACGGCGCACCAGGTTGCCGGCGATGGTCCGCACCCAGACCCGGAAGCTCCCGGCGTGGTCATCGCGGAAGGAGCGCGGGTAGCGGTAGACGTTTACGAAGGTGTCCTGGAGCAGCTCATTTGGATCCAGTGCCGGCGAGTTCCTGGAGAGCAAACTCTTCACCCAGGCAAACACCGAGTCGCGCGTCAGGGCATAAAGAGCGTTGAAGGCCTCGGACTCGGCGTCGTCCCGGTAAAGCGCCATCAGGCTGGTCCCCATTCGGTTCAGGTAGACCTCGGCGCCTTCTCCAACCTCCGGTTCGGGCTTCGCCCCAGAGGCCTCAAGATCGAGGAGCACCATGGGAAAGGGCTCGAGAAGTAGACGCAGACTGTCAGCACCACCCCTTTTGGACCTCCCGGCTGCTCCCTTCCGGGACCCGCCAACGATGCGGATAGCCGGACGAACTGTCCCACCGGAATCCACATGGGAGTCCCTCCAGGCCGTGGGCTGGGGGGGCCCCGGAGCAGGAGTGCAGGGAGCGGGGCTGAGAACTTGGTGAGCGCGGGGTGAGATCATGGTGGGGACTATTCACATGCCGTGCCAAGTCGGGGATCATTCAGGGGAGTATCCCTAACTCTTTTATATACAGTGACTTAAGTATCTAGTGTGCGATAAAGCACGCGCCCCGCGATCGGTGAAGAGAGCGCTTCGGCTACGTGCTGTTTCGACCTGCAAACATGCCTTTGCGAAAACGCTCAGAAGCGCGCAGCGGGTTATCACTGGCGTGCGGCTTCGCTCACTAACCCGAGATCCCCGTCCCCTCCGTCGGCGGCTCAGGGCTCTCCCCTAAGACCTCCTTGTTGGGCCACTCCTGGAGTTCCCGCGAAGTTCGTCCGATGGAAGAGGCGATGGAAGGCCTCAGGCCGACCTGCTCATGCGTATCATTCCCGGCCCGGCGCGCTCTCCCAAGGGGAGTTCCCCTCGACCGCCTATTCCGATTCGTTGAACGGCCCACCTACAGTTTTCCTCGCCCTGGCGGGGAGCCCCTTCCCAGAACCAGGTTTGCCGCTGAGCGAACTACAGCTGGTTCTTGTCGCTCTTGTGGCCCTGGCCCTAGCGGGATTCTTCGCGATCCTCCGCTCAGCCCTGCTGCACTCCGTCTCGGCCCGCATCCTCGATGGTGCCCGGGACGGCGCCGGCCGTGAACGCCTGCGGCCGCACCTAGCGCGGGCGGAATCCCTTGCTACGAGCGCCTCGGCCTTCGCGATCACTGCCGAGATCGTCTTTGTCGTACTTGTCCTTTCTAGGATCGGGGGTGAGACCTTGGATCTGGCCACCATGGGCTTCGCTCTGGTGCTTTGCGTTCCCGTCCTGGTCTTCACCGTGGAAGTGCTGCCGGTTGCCCTGCGTGGAGATCGCTCCGACGCCCTGCTACGCACCGTTCTGCCCGGCTTCGTGATCATCCAGAAGCCCCTTTCTGCCCTACTCGTAATCCTCGACGCCACGCGCCGTGGGACCATGCGCCTGCTGCGCATCGAGGAGAAGCCCGCCAGCGCTCGACAGATCGTCGAAGACCTGCGGGACGTTGTAGAGGGTTCCGACCGCGAACTCGGCCTGGCTCCCTCCGAGCGAGAGATCATCGACAACGTGCTCGACATCCACGACGTAGATGTGGCTGAGGCAATGACCCCCCGAACGGAGCTCGTTGCCGTCTCCGCAGACGACGATCTGCAGGCTGTGGCGCGTCACATTGCCGAGACGGGCCTGACTCGACTGCCGGTCTTCGAAGGCAACGTGGACACCATCATCGGCCTGGTGTATGCCCGGGACATCCTGCGCTTGGTGGCCCAGGACGGCCTGGAGCACACTCCGCTGCGCGAACTAGTGCGACCCGTTCCCTTTGTTCCTGAGACCAAGCTCGTCCTGGAACTGGTCAAGGACTTCCGCAGAGACGGTCGCAAGACCGCCATCGTTCTGGACGAGTACGGCGGCACCGCCGGCCTAATCACGATGGCCGACGTGCTCGCTGAACTCTTCGGCGATCTTCCCGGCGAGATGGGCGAAGAGCACACCGAGGAGATCGAGTGCGTTGCCGAGGGCGTCTACAATATCCAAGCCGGCACCCACGTTTCCGATGTGAACGAGGAACTGGACCTCCACCTCCCAGAGGAAGAGGACTTCGAGACCCTCGCGGGCTTTGTCCTAGCCCAACTGGGGCACCTGCCCAAGAACGGCGAGAGCTTCGATTGGCAGGACGCGAGCTTTGAAGTCCTTGAGGCCACAGATCGGCGCGTCCTCCTGGTGCGCGTGAAGCCCCGGGGCGCCGCGCGGGAATTGCGTGCGTGAGCATTCCTCCGAAGGGCAAGACTCGCTCCAGGGCCCGCGGGTCTAGCCCCAAGCGTCCGCTTGAAAAGGACCATGCCCTGGTCCTACGACGTTTTCCCTTCGGAGAGAGCTCCCTTCTAGTCCACCTGCTCACTCCCCACCACGGTCGCGTCGTAGCCCTTGCCAAAGGTGCTTATCGCCTGACATCGGGCTACTGCGGTGTGCTGGACCTGTTCCACGAACTCGAGGTCAGTTGGCGCAGCTCGCCGAACTCCGAAGTCGGGGTGCTGCACATGGCCACCCTGGGGCGACGGAGACGAAACATCACCCGTTCTCTGCAGCGCTACGAGGCGGCCAGCGCTTGCCTGGAATTGGCTGGGCTCGGTGCCCGGGATGCCCAACCGGATCCGAGCCTCTTTGGACATCTTAATGTCACCCTGGAAACCCTCCACCAGGGCCTGGTTTCCCCGCAGCTAGCGACGATCGCCTTCGATCTGGGATTCCTGCGCTGTATGGGGATCGCGCCCGCCCTGGAGCATTGCGCGGCCTGCGGCAAAAACCTTGCCACCGAGCGTCGGCGGATGGTGCCCTTTTCCGCCGCAGCCGGGGGGCGTCTATGTGACCCCTGCGCCAGCGAAGCCCGTCGATCGGGCACGCGAGTGGGCGAACTTCCACGTCCAGTGATGCGTGTGGCCCGCAGCGTCCTCGACGCGCCTCTGGATGGACTGTCCCGGGTCCACCTAGATGGGGACTTAGCACAGGACCTGGAGCGTTTCGTCCGGCGCTTCGTCGAGTACCATCTGGAGACGCAGCCCCGAGCGCGGGCCGCAACCTCTCCGACGATCGAAACTCGACCATGACGCGCAACGTCTCCCCGCTTCGCTCTTCCACTGGGCACCTCCGTGGCCTCCGGGTCCTGGGTCCCCGTATCCCCTTCCTGGTCTCGCTCTTGGTGCTCATGGGCCTCTCCACCAGTTGCGCGACAACCTATGGGGTGACCACTGGTATCGAGCCCGGCAAGGACATCATCGAAGCGATGGCCCAGGTCGATTCTGACCTGGCCGCTGGACGATCGGGCACCGCCCTACGGCGCTGCGCCGGGGTCCAAGCCCTTAGGAATCTCCCGGCCGAGCTACGCATCCGAAGCAACGCCCAAGCGGATGCCGCAGTGCGCGATCTGGCCCTCGACGCGAATGCGGAGGATGGCCGCTGGAGCGCGACGCAAATGGAAGCCTTCTCAAGTCTGGATCTACCCCAGGTTCAGAAAGCCCGCCTTGCCGTGGGCGCGGGACAGGCACACCTTCGCGAGAACTCGCGCATCCGAGCCTTCAAGTTCCTACGGGACTTCGAGGCCAAGAACCCAGGGCATCCGGAACGCCTCGGAGCCGGTGATGTCTTGGCAGTCGCTGGCTTCTCGATGATCACGGACAACGGACGCTATGGCATCTTCGGGCGCTATCGTTCACGCGGTGTGGGAGCACTGGAGCTATTGGTTCTGCGCTATCCCTTCCACCCTCGCTGCGCCGAAGCCTACGTAGGACTGGCGAATGCCTACGAGATCAGGGGCGACCTCGACCTGGCCATCGAACGACTTGAGGACTTGCTGCTCTATCACCCCGATGATGCGCGCGGCCCCACTGCACAGGCTCGCTTGCCGCGGCTGCGTATGGAACAGGTGGAGCGAGACGATTTCGATCGAGCGGAGATCGAACGTGCGCGCGAAGAATTCGAGGCTTGGATCGCTCGCTACGACACTCAAGGCGGCGACGACACGCAACAACTGGCGAATGTGCGCGCGCAGCTTTCGATCTGTTACCTGCGCCTGGCGAACAACGACTTGATCGTCTCGCGCTACCACAAGCGCATCCATCAATCATTCGGTACGCGTCAGCACGCTGAGCGAGCCCTAGATCAGGCGCGTCGTTCGCTCACGTCCCTCAACTTAGCGGCGGAAGAAGGCGAGTCCGAGGGCGACAAACAGCGCGCCGCACTGAAAGTCATCGATGAGGCGCAGACATTGATCGCCTGGGCCGACCGCAAGGACGGCGTGGCAATGGTCGAAGCCAGCGACAGTGGAGAAGGCTCGTGAACTCCGCTGGGCCGAGATTCCTCCGGATAAGCTTGCTGCCCCAGCTTCTGCCCCAGCTTCTGCCCCAGCTTCTGGCCCAGCTTCTGGCCTTGTCCTGCCTGTGCCTCGCGAGTTGCGGGTGGAACGCCGGCGGGCTAGCCCCCGAGAACGCGGCGACCGTCGGCGTCGAGGTCTTTTGGACCAATGAGAAAGTTCTGGAGCGCGACCTTGAGCCCGCCCTCCAACGCGAATTGTCGAGGGCCGTCATTGATCTCTCAGGCCTGTCGCTGGCCCGCGCTAGCCAGGCGGATCTCGTTGTTCGCGGAAAAATCCAGGAGTATCGCCGACGCGGTGGAATCCGAAGTCAGGACAACCAGCTGCTGGAGTCCGCCGTGCGATTGTTGGTCGAAGCAGAGCTCTACGATCGCCGCCTGGACCGCGTCATTCGCACGGCCCCAGGTCGAATCTGGAGCGGTTACGCCCTAGTCGAGCCTGGAGAAGAGTCCCAGGCGAAGGAACGAGCCCTCCGTCACCTAGCGGAAACCCTGACCCTTACCCTTTTTCAACCCGGGCTCGCCCAGGACCCCGGTCCGGAATCGGAACCCCGCTGAATCCCTCTGGAATTGCGCAAGAAGCGTCCCGGAGAGCGATCTGAGGCGAAAGCCTTCACTCGAGCTGGGCGTTGAGCTGGCCTGAGATCCTGACGAAGTTAGGGTAGTCCCTTCGATCCCCCCCAATTGCTGCGCCTGTGGTCCACGGTGGACCACCGAAACGAAGCATTCCCTACGCCCCACGCAAGTCCGCGTGGGACGAACGCACACGAAACGACCGGACATCCCCGACCCAATGGCGGAGAATCCCACCCCCGAGACTGATAAGAACCGTCGGACGCGCTCCTTTGGATCGTTCCTGATAGTTCTACTCGTTCTGATCGTTGTTCTTATGGTCGCCGGCGGCGACCCTCTGACCTCGACAGAACACCTGTCCCAGGACGAGTACGAATGGCACCTGCACCACGGGTCGATCCTGGAGCAGCGCTTCAAGGGCACCGAGCAGGGCACGAACCTGATCGAGGGCCTCTTCAAGAAGAAGGGCGGTTCCCAGTCAGCGAAATTCGACGTTCGCTACGCCACGCTTGAGGGTCGAGAGGAACGCTTCCGCGACCTCAAGGGCGTCCTGTCCTACGCCGAGATAGACGCCGGTGATTTCACCCTGGCGTTGGAGGAGGGTTATCTGGAACCGGTCTCCGCGCGCTACCTGACCAGCTACGCCTATGCGGAAACTGCCTTGACGGTGGACGGGGACAGTGCTGAAGAGGATGACTCAAGCTCTAGAGACAACGGCACGGCCCTTGGTACAGCGCCGCCTGTTCTCGCCAGCAGTGAGTCGCTCTTGGTTACGGCCCAATGGAACCTCACTGAAGTTGGCGGACGAGAGCGCGTTGGACGCTTCCGGATCCCCCTCACTGGTGGCACCGCACACCTAAACATCAGGGGCGATGGGGATGGTTCCCCCGGCTCCCTGGTCGGACCTCTCGAGGCACTCGAAGTGCCCCTTGAGCGCAAGTCGTTCGATCTGACCAGCAACCGCGGAACCCGTTGGGTTGATAGCACCAGTGTCCTCAGCTGGTTCATGCTGTATCTCCTCCCCTGGTTGCTGTTCTTCGCCCTGTTCATGTTCTTCATGCGCCAGATGCGCTCCCAGGGCGGAGCCGGTGGCGTAATGAACTTCGGTCGCTCGCGCGCCAAGCAATACACCAAGGAAGACAACACGCACGTGACCTTTGGGGATGTTGCTGGCGCAAATGAAGCCAAGAGCGAAGTGCGCGAAGTCGTCGAATTCCTTAAGAACCCCACGCGCTTCACACGCATCGGGGGACGCATTCCCCGTGGTGTTCTCCTGGTCGGTCCCCCGGGCTGCGGCAAGACCCTCCTGGCCAAAGCCATCGCTGGCGAAGCCGAGGTACCCTTCTTCTCCATCTCCGGTTCGGACTTCGTTGAGATGTTCGTGGGTGTCGGTGCGAGCCGTGTTCGCGACCTCTTCAAGCAAGCACGCGAGAGCAGCCCCTGCATCATCTTCCTGGACGAGATCGATGCCGTCGGCCGTCGCCGCGGAAGTGGCATGGGCGGTGGGCACGATGAACGCGAGCAAACGCTCAACGCCATCCTGGTCGAGATGGATGGCTTCGACACCGACGAGGGAATTATCGTCGTAGCAGCCACCAACCGCCCCGATGTCCTCGATCCCGCGCTCCTACGCCCGGGTCGATTCGATCGTGAAGTCACGATTGATCTCCCCGATCAGGAGGGCCGGCACGCGATCCTCGAGGTTCACCTCAAGCGAGTCACAACCTCCAAAGAGATCGACGTCTCCGTTCTGGCACGCTCAACACCCGGGTACTCCGGTGCTGACCTGGCAGCGATCATCAACGAAGCCGCCATCATGGCCGTCCTCGCCAAGCGCGACGAGGTCATCATGGAGGACCTAGAGGAAGCGCGCGACAAGGTGCGCTATGGGCGTCAAAAGCAAGGCAAGTCAATCGAGGAAGAGGATCGCAGGATCACGGCCTACCACGAAGCCGGGCACGCGATCATCGCCTCCGTCTTGGATAACGTCGATAGCCCCCACAAGGTCACCATCGTTCCCCGTGGGCGCGCCCTTGGCTCGACCATGATTATCCCGGAACGCGAGAGCTTTCACACCCAGAGCAAGCGGCTCACGGGTCAACTCGTGATGCTGTTCGGCGGCCGGGTGGCCGAGGCCATGTTTATCGGTGACATTTCCGCCGGTGCCTCCGACGACATCAATCGCGCCACAGGACTCGCGCGCCAGATGATCACGGAACTCGGCATGAGCAGCACCATCGGACCGATCAACTACGCCGAGCGCCAGGGCTCAGACTTCCTCGGAACGGAACTCGGTCGCAGTAAGATGCACTCCGAAGAAACAGCCCGAGAGATCGACCAAGAGGTGCAGCGAGTTCTGCTGGAGGCCTACAAGGAGGCAGAGGATGTGCTGAGCGCCAACCGCGAAGGTGCTGAGCTCGTCACACAGGCTCTGATGCAGTACGAGACGATCTATGGCGATGAGATCAAGCGTCTCCTCTCCGGTGAAGCCACAATCGAGACGCTGCGCCCGCCGAAGCCCGAGCCTGACCTAAAGGAGGAAGCTCCGAAGCGCAGCGAACCTGTCCAAAGCGATGAACGCAATCTGGGCACGGATCGCTCCGACGACTTGCCCGGCGAAGCAGGCCTGTCCCCCGCGTGAGTTCGAGGGACCAAGGAGGCTCCGCACAGTTCGCAGGACTCCAAGCCGCCCCCTTCGGACCTCGGGGTCTACGCCTGCGCTCGCGGGTTCTGCTAAGCGGCCGGCAAGTCAGCTCATGGGACCCCACACGGGTCGTGGTCGCCTTCGAGGCAAGCGCCTTGGACGCGGCCCAATACACTCGACTCGGAGCACGCGGCGAACTATCGCTCGAACCTGAGCGACCCGGCCGCCTGGTTTTCCGTGGCCTCGATGCGGACCTCGAAGACCTGGTCGAGTTGGATGCAGGCCTGGCCCCAATCCTTGCGGCCCATCGCCTTGCCAAGGCTGCACCGCGTCCCCTGCGCATCATGGGCATCGTCAATGTCACGCCCGACAGCTTCTCCGATGGCGGGCGATTCCTCGGGAGCGAGGAGGCTATCGAGCATGGCAAGCGCCTGATAGCCGCTGGGGCCGACCTGCTCGATATCGGTGCTGAGTCAACGCGGCCCGGCGCAGAGCCCGTCTCCCTTGAGGACGAGCTGGCTCGGGTGATTCCCGTTGTCCGAGGCCTGGCCGAGGCTACGGATATCCCCCTCAGCATCGACACCACCAAGGCAGAGGTCGCGCGCTCCGCTT
>JBLHLB010000112.1:0-10904 GCA_047618505.1 Planctomycetota bacterium | reverse complement strand
GGCCCGGCTGACATGGACGCCACAGTGCGTGGCGCCTACCTGTCGGTTTCGCGTGTTCTGACCGGAGAAGACAAGAGCTTCAGGGGCGTGTCGCCGGAAACGCCTTTCGATCCCTCCACTGGTTCCGGGAGTGGTGCCTGGGTTCTGGCGGCGCGCCTTTCGGAACTGCGCATAGACGAAGACCTGGAAAGCCTCAGTCTCACCGCGCCTGGCGCGTTCACCGATCGCATCCAAAGCGCTTCCCTGGGGCTCAATTGGATCCCCAATGATCACGCTATCCTGCGTAGCGCCCTGATCTACAGCACCTACGACGATGATGTCGTGTTGGGGTCGGGGAGAGGCGACTCCGAGTTCGGGGTGCTGATGGAACTGCAGTTGCATTTCTAGTGGCCCAGCACTTGGCCGGCACATCCCATGGTGATTGCCCGGGCATCCCATGGTCGCTAGGCTGCGGCGATGGAGGGCACAGTTGAAGCAGCAGACTTAGTCGTTCGCGGTGCGAGTGCAATTGTCACTCCCACCGGTTCCACTGCAAAGGGAGGCTCCGACCAGGGCATTATTAAGCGCATCGAGGGAGCTGCCCTCGCAATTCGCGACGGACGGATTGTGGCGCTGGGGAGCGAAGCCGAAATAGCTTCGGTGTACAGGGCAGCTAAATCCTTCGATGCTGAAGGGGGCTTGATTATCCCCGGCCTTGTCGATGCGCACACGCACCCCGTGTTTTCGGGCTGGCGTGCAGATGAGTTCGAGTTGCGGACCACCGGGGCCACCTACTTGGAGATCGCGGCAGCCGGCGGGGGCATCGCGGCCAGTCTGCGCGGCGTACGCGGTACCTCCAAAACTGACCTTGTGGCTTTGCTCGTGGAACGTATGCAGCGCTTCCTCGAGTTGGGTACGACGACCGTTGAAGCGAAGTCGGGCTATGGGCTTTCTGTTTCCGACGAGCGCAAGTGTCTTGAGGCGATCCGCGAGGCGAACAAGCTCCATCCCGTTGACTTGATCCCGACCTTCCTCGGCGCCCATGCTCTTCCTCCGGAGTTCCGTGATCAGCGGGAACGCTATGTCGACCTTGTCGTGGACGAGATGCTCCCGGGGATTGCAGCTGATGGCTTGGCGACCTTCTGCGATGTTTTTGTGGAGAAGGGTGCGTTCACACTCGGAGAGGGTAGGCGTGTGCTCGAGAGGGCCAAGGATCTTGGCCTTGGCCTACGCCTGCATGTCGATCAACTCACGGCAGGAGGAGGCGCAGAATTGGCAGCCGAGCTCGGCGCCGCCAGCGCCGATCACCTGGAGCATGTCACCCCCGCGGGCATCGATGCTCTCCTTGGCGCTGGGACAGTTCCCGTGCTCTGTCCCCTCGTTCCGCTCTTTCTCCGAGAGGAGCAGGAGGCTCCCGGTCGGCGCATGGTGGATGCCGGTCTGCCAGTTGCCATCGCCACGGACTTCAACCCCGGTAGCTGCAATTGCATGAGCCTCTTTGAGGCGCTCTCCTGGGCTGCCCTGCGCTACCGTTTGACGGCCAACGAAGCGCTTACGGCGGGGACGCTCAACGCAGCAGCTTCCCTTGGACTGGGGTCGGACCGTGGCTCGCTTGAGGTCGGAAAGCGTGCAGATCTTCTGATCCTGGACCTGCCAGATGAACGGCATGTGGTCTATGAGTTGGGGCGCAATCCTGTGCGAGCTGTCTTGAAGGACGGTCGGCTGGTTTACCTGCGCGGCGCTTAGGATTTCTGGGCTGTCATTTGGGCTGTCATTTGGGCTGTCACTCGGGGTGTCATCTGGGGAGTCCCACTTGAGGGCTGTTCCTCGTAGACTGGGCCGTCGATGGCTAGTTCAGAGAATCAAGAGTCCGCCCCGGACCGCCCGCTGGGGAGAAAGAGCCTGGATTCAACGCTGGCGGACCATGGGGAAGAGCTGTTCGAGTGTGTGCCGAATTTCAGCTTCGGCCGGGATGAAGGGCTCCTGGCTGAGCTTGTCGAGGTCGCCGATGCAGTTGAAGGCGTCAGCGTCTTGGATTACTCCCTCGACGCGGACCACAATCGTGCGGTGTTGACGTTTGCTGGCACGTCCGCTGGGGTTGCGGAGGCGGCCTTTCGATTGGTAGAGGCTGCGGCGCTGCAGATTGACTTGACCAAGCACTCAGGCGTGCACCCGCGCATTGGCGCGACCGATGTGCTGCCCATCATTCCGCTCCGGTCGGAGCACCGAGACTTGGCCATTGATCTGGCCCACGGCGTCGGCGCACGGATCGGACGCGACCTGGGAATCCCGGTCTATTTCTATGGCAGTGCCGCGCGCACTGCGGCACGGCGGGCCCTACCGGATGTCCGCCGAGGTGGATTTGAAGCCCTGCGCAAGGCCATCGGGACGGACTCTGCGCGCCGGCCTGACGAAGGTCCCACCGATGCGATTCATCCCACTGCTGGTGCCACCGCAGTCGGAGTGCGGCCTTTCTTGGTGGCCTTGAACATCGATCTAGAAACCGAAGACGTGGGCGTGGCTAGGGGGATTGCGGCAAAGATTCGAGAGGCGGGCGGAGGTCTCCCAGGGCTCAGAGCCCTGGGGTTGTTTCTCGACTCCCGAGGAGTGGCGCAGGTCAGCATGAATGTGACTGACCACGCACGGCTTAGTCTGGTAGAGATCTTCGAGGCCGTCAGGGATCTCGCCAAGGAACAGGGGGTGGATGTGCGCGGAAGCGAGCTGATTGGGCTCGCCCCTGCCGCCGCCCTCAATGAGACTATCGCAGCCGCCATTAGGCTGCGGGGATTCGATTCGGAACAGCAGGTGCTCGAAGCGCGTTTGCTGTCTGTGTCGACCACAGGAACGAAAAGATGAAGCAAGCAGTCGTTACCCTTATCCTCCTCGCTCTTGCCCTTTGTGCTTTGCCCGTCAGCGGCAACACGCAGGAAAAAGATGAAGACGCCTATGTGCGTTGCACCAAGTGCAAGAACATGGGGCGCGTGGAGTGCGGCCTACACAGGAAGCTTGATCTGGAGTTGGAACTCGGGGTTGAGTACTGCAGCTTCATCGCGACCTGCGAAACCTGCCTTGGTGCCGGTTGGGTGGATTGCGAACACTGTGAGAACCCCGTGATCGAGGCACAGCTGGAGGCCAAGCGCGCACGCAGCGCCGTGGTCCATGCGGAACTCCAGTTCCTCGATGAAACAATGGAGCGACCCCTGCGAAAGGTCGCCGTTCCCCACGCGGTTGTCGTGTGTGAGATCGAAAGCTGGAAGGTGAAGAAGAAGCGCCTCAAGCCCCACGCCGTGGCCCACCTCTACGCCGGACGTGTGGATGCTCTGGTCAAGGACTACATGTCCGTTTTCGGGGTCAAGCCGAAGGAGTTTGCCGAGCGTCTCAAGGTCTTGATCTGGGGTTTCCAGGATGACCACGAAGAGGGGGCGCGACGCTTCATGGAGATATCCGGCAAGACTGGGGTCAAGCTCCTTGGTATTCGTCCGGGCTTCTCTGTGGCGCAGACGCGCGAGCACTTCGACAACGATGAGGAGTTCAATCGCTGCGTCATTCACAATGTTACGCACCTACTTCTTTCCCACCAGGCGCCTTCCCTATGGCTCGGGAACATCAAGGGAGGATGGGCCGACGCTGGTGTTGCTCACTGGTTCGAAGAACGTATCGATGGGCTATGCGATAACTACTGCTATCAGGAAGTCGATCTCACCAATCAACGGGGATTCAACGGTGGTGAGTTCCGAGTCGGACTGCGCAAGGCATTGGCGAAGGGGACGCTGCCATCTGTTTCTCAGGTGTTGGCCATGAACACCGACACGATGACAGAGGATATGAACGCCCTGGCCTTTGCCATCGTCGACTACCTGATCAATCTGGATGCTGCTAAGACGAATCAACTGTTCAAGCTCATGCGCGAACGCAAGTCGACGCGCGATGCGCTAAAGGAGGTCTTCGCCATAAACCCCCTGCAGTTGGAATCACGTGTGTTGGAGTGGATCCGCACTACCTATCCAACGCGCTGAGTTAATAAAGGCGAACCCCGGGGCACTTGCGTGCCCCGAGGTCCTACTCGGTCGGGTCCGGAACCCCCTGCCGGCGGTCCCGACCGATGACCTCCCTACGCTGGGAGATCAGTTACTCTTTACGATTCGAGGGCTGTTCCTCGTGGGTCAGCGGCTGCAGCAGGGGCGCTGCTCAAAGTGACCGGGGATCCAGACTCGCTGGCTACGTGTTTCGTAGTGACCGGGGTGTTGGATGAACTCCCAGTGACCAACTTGGACGAGGTAGCGAGTGGGTTGACCGCAGTGGTCGAGGCCGTTCCGGTAGATCGCATCGATCCAGACGTTCTCTCCGAAGCCGGGGACGAAGACCTGGTGGTTCCGGGACTCGTAGTGACCAGCGACCCAGAAGGGAACATTGATGCACACGTGGCGGTTTCCGCCGTAGCTTCCCCGGTTGTCGCGTCCGCCGTAGCCGCGGTCATAGCTGCCGCGCCCGGAGCGCCGGCTGGAACTGCGGATCCCGGAGCCACGACGATCAATGGAGATCTGGGTCGAGCCGGCCGTCCGGGCGGGGTTAGGCTGGGCTCGACTGGCTGTTGCCTGGGGTGCCCCGAGGGTCAATTTGGCCTCCTGGGCACTGGTCGAGCCCATGGAGAGGGCACCGATGGCGAGGAGAAGAGAGGGGAAGAAGAGGTTCGCTTTCATGATGGTCCTGCCTGGCTATTGGCCGCCGACCTTGGCGACTCGAAGAGCTTCAATGCAGGAAGCGTGCCAGGCTCAACCTCTGGAGTGATGGATAGTCGTAAGTCCTTGCAAGGTAGGTGCTTAGTGGGAATTGCCCGGAGGTGCCTGATCCCCGGATCTCCGCGATAGCCATGGGCGGGAGGGCAGTTGTCCTCCCCCTCGTCCCAAGGGGAGGACAGCTCCCATCTACGCTTCAGGTAAATCCCGGGGCTCAAGTCCCTTCCTATTCCTCTCGATGACAAAGGTCGTGTGCGCCGCCCGGCGTAGAACCAGGAGGAGAAGCCATGGGCAATCAAGACATGAATCCGACCCCCGATGTCGTACCTGCGGACCCTGAGGTTGCCGGCGGATCGAGCGCCACCAGCGCAGGGGCCCGCCGCCACGAACGCCGTTCCATTGATTCAGCTCTGGTGCTCGAGCTAAACACCGACTCGGTGGATGGCAGGGCCGACAATGTCTCCCGCGCCGGGATGATGCTCTACACGGATCAGCCCCTGAAGGTGACAGTGTGCGTAGAGGGCATCAACGGGGGGAGCCCGGTGACCGGGCGCCTGGTCCGACTCCAGCGAATGGACGACACTTATTCCGGTGTGGCGATCGAGTTCGACGAACTGTTGGACCTTGACTCGACGGACTGAGAAATCGGGGGTCTGAGCTTGCTAGGCTGCGGCTATGGAAGCACCGCAAGAGGCCAAGAGCCACCACCAGATTCGCCCGGCAACAGAGGGCGACGTCCGGATCCTGGTCGAATTCCAGCTGGCCATGGCTCGCGAGACGGAGGGCAAGGAGCTGGATTCCGCTCTCCTCGAGAAGGGCGTGCGAGCCGTCTTTGCCGACGCTACCCGGGGCCGCTATCTCTTGGCCTGCCCCCCGGGAGGTGGTGCTCCGCTGGGAAGCCTCATGGTGACCTACGAATGGAGCGATTGGCGCGCCGCGACCTTCTGGTGGATACAGAGCGTCTTCGTGCTTTCCGAGGCCCGGGGTCAGGGGGTTTTTCAGTCCCTCTACGATCACCTCTTGGCCGAAGCGGAGGGGGAAATCGGTGTTTGCGGCCTGCGACTCTACGTCGACGAAGGCAACGCTTCTGCCCAGGAGGTCTACAGGCGCGTGGGAATGGAGGAGAGCCACTACCGCTTCTTCGAACTCGACTTCGTCCTAGGCGACGCGGGGCCGACGACTGGTTGTTAGGATTCGCGGCCCCCCGAACCACTTTCCCCACTCTGCAGTTCATGGCTTCCAGAGCGTCCTCTACTGAGCCCGGCCCCAACCTAGGTGCCTTTCGCCCGATCCCCTTCATGGGGGTCATCTACGTTGTGGCCGAAGCCGTCAAGCTGGGATTCTGGAATGGAAATCCTGACTGGTGCAACCTGGGCCAGGGACAGCCTGAGGTGGGGGAGCTCGAGGGCGCGCCTAAACGTATGGGGGCCTTTGAATTCGATCCGGCTGAACATGCCTATGGACCGGTTGAAGGCACCCTGGCCCTGCGCCAGGCGATTGCCGATTACTACAATCGCACCTTTCGCTCCGGTAAGGCACAACAGTACGGGCCGGAGAACGTCAGCGTTGCCGCAGGTGGTCGGCTGATCCTAAGCCGCATTTTCGCGGCCCTAGGAGAGGGAGTCTTGGGCTACCAAGTTCCGGACTACACCGCCTACGAGGATATGATTGGCTACCACCAGCACCGGTTCACTCCGGTGTCGATACTGGCCCATGAGTCCGATGGCTTTGGCGTGCCGGTTGCTCGACTGCGCGAGGAAGTTCGAGCCAAGGGGTTTTCCGCCTATCTAGTTTCCAACCCCTGCAATCCCACGGGTCGTGTGATCCGCGGTGAGGACTTGGCGCAGACTGTGGCCCTCGCCAGCGAGGAGAACTGCACCTTGATCCTGGACGAGTTCTATTCCCAGTTCATCTATGACGGTGACCAGCCTGGCTCAGGCGCCGTGTCCGCAGCGGAGTTCATCGAGGACATCGAGTCCGAGCCCGTGGTCTTGGTAGATGGGCTAACCAAGGGCTTCCGTTACCCCGGTTTGCGATTGGGCTGGGCCGTGGGCCCCAAGGCCATGGTTGAAACGATCACGCGTGCCGCCAGTGCCATCGACGGTGGCCCGCCCCAGGTCCTACAGCGTGTGGGTGTTGAGATCCTCCAGGCTGATAGGGTCATCCAGGAGACCGATGCTGTTAGGCGGGCATTTAGCATC
This sequence comes from Planctomycetota bacterium, assembly GCA_047618505.1. Taxonomy (GTDB): domain Bacteria; phylum Planctomycetota; class UBA1135; order UBA1135; genus JBLHLB01. Next base: position 3,988 of record JBLHLB010000112.1, on the reverse strand, counting down.
AAGCGCAACCTGGTCCTGGAGCGCCTGGAGCAGATGGGGATTCGCTGCCATCCGGCCGCGGAGGGCACCTTCTACCAGTGGGCTTCGATCGCGGATCTGCCAGCTCCGCTGAACGATGCCGAGACCTTCTTCCGCCGTGCCCTAGAGCGCAAGGTCATGACGGTCCCCGGGGCCTACTTCGATGTGAACCCCGGACGCCGTCGTCGCAGACCCTCGCCCCTGTCCTCCTGGCTGCGTTTCTCCTTTGGGCCCTCCCTGGAGAACGTCCGGATGGGCCTAGATCGACTGGCCGAAATGGTGGCGGAAGCCCGGGCCTGAGGGCGAGGTTTGATAACTCTGTCCATCTCCCTGGGTCTGGGGCCTCACTGTCGTTGAGTGCGCTCCCGCGCGCCTGTATCCTGGCTGCCCAGCTCGTGCTTCCATCCGCCCGTCCCATCGGGGACGGAATTGGGGGGCGCGGATCAGCCATTGCTTCAACGACACCCTCAGATCTGCGCCGCGCGCACCCCACTTTTAGGAGCCACGATGTCCCAGGGAGACGGAACTCGTCCCGAGACCGCCCAGCTTGTCTACGACGGTAAGACCTACGACCTACCGGTGGTGGTGGGGTCGGAAGGCGAAGTCGGAGTGGACATAACCAAGCTGCGTGCAGAGTCCGGGTTGATCACCCTCGACAGCGGTTTTGGGAACACCGGAGCTTGCCAGAGTGGCATCACCTTCATCGATGGCGAGAAGGGCATTCTGCGCTACCGAGGCTATCCGATCGAAGAGCTGGCCGAGAAGAGCACCTTCCTCGAGGTCGCTTGGTTGCTGCTCTATGGCGAGCTGCCTACGACTGACGAACTCTCGACGTTCACCGAGGAGATTCGGCAGCACACGATGCTGCATGAGGACTATCGTCGGCTCTACGGCTTCATGCCCAAGAGTGCGCACCCCATGCCCGTGTCCGCTGCAGCTGTGTCGGCCCTTTCAACGTTCTATGAAGAGCCCAAGGACGACGACCAGATTCACAGGGCCATGGTGCGTCTGATTGCGAAGATGCCGACCATCGCTGCGAATGCCTACAAGCATTCCATCGGGCAACCGACCATCTATCCCAGCAACGAGCTTAACTACGAGTCGAACTTCCTGCAGATGATGTTCGCGACTCCCTGTGAGGATTACGTAGTCGACCCGGTTATCGCCAAGGCACTAGATCTGCTGTTGATCCTGCATGCGGATCATGAGCAGAACTGCTCGACGTCCTCCGTGCGAATCGTCGGAAGCTCCCAGTCGAATTTCTACGCCTCGATCGCCGCTGGTATCAGCGCTCTCTGGGGACCGCTCCACGGCGGTGCCAACCAGAAGGTCATCGAGATGTTAGAGGCAATCCAGAAGGAGGGCGGGAATGCCGACCGCTTCATGGAGCTGGCCAAGGATAAAAGCAACAAGGTGCGCTTGATGGGCTTTGGGCACCGTGTCTATAAGAGCTACGACCCTCGTGCGACTGTCCTACGCAAGAGTTGTGGTGACGTCCTGAAGCGCGTCGGAGGCTCGAGCCAACTGCTCGACATCGCCATGCGTCTCGAAGAGATCGCCCTCTCAGACGAGTACTTCGTTGAGCGCAAGCTCTACCCCAACGTCGACTTCTATTCCGGTGTGATCTACAAGGCCATGGGTATTCCAGTGAACATGTTCACCGTGATGTTCACCATGGGCCGCCTACCCGGTTGGATTGCCCAGTGGCTTGAGATGCGCAATGACCCCGCCACGCGCATCGGCCGGCCGCGCCAGGTCTACACCGGAGCGAACAAGCGCCCCTATGTACCCATGGGCGAGCGCTAATTCGGCAGAGTTAGTTCGGCAGATCTAATTAGGCAGCGCTGAACGACAAAAGGCTCCGGAGCGATTTCGCTCCGGGGCCTTTTTTCGTGCGTGAGCACCGTTTGTCCGAGGCATGAGCGTGGATTCAGCCGGGTTTCACGCCAGGCTCATGCCGCTTTCGTACAAAGGTCCTCGGTAAGGCCGTAGATGGCCGAAGCCAAAGCAGGAGTGGACCAACGTGGTCCACCCAGGCGCCCTCGAATCGGCAGGGGTTCGGGGGCACCCTTCTTTGGTGCGAATCAGAGGTGCCTTTAGGGGTACACAATCTGTAGTTCGCACTGTTTGGAAGTGGTGCTGCTGGGGGATCGCAAAAATTGGGAGTCAGTCCGCCAGCTGCAAACGAGGGCGTAGGTCGCTGCGCTAGCTTTCCAGCATTGGGTCTGAGTCCACGGGGCGCGGCCTGTCAGCAGTTTCTTGAGGCCGTCTCCGCAGTGCCTATGCTGCTGGAATGTCACCGTGGGCAAACCAGCGATTGACCAGCGCCCAGATCGCCGCTCTCCAGGCAGTTCGTGCGCGGGGAGAAGTACCCGAGGGATCGCAAGAGGTCCTGGCCCGGGCAATCGCGGCGATGGCCCGGGTACACATTCACTTTCATCCCTATCGGCGGCTGCCCAGTGGGGCGAGCGTAGTAGAAGGGCTCTTACGGGATGGCCTGTATCGCGGACAGTTCGAGACTGGCATTTCGAACGGAGGTGCGACGGCCTTTCCTGGCGGCGATCGCTTCCGCTGGGAAGAGCGGCTCTTCGACGGCGCATACCAGATGGCCTCGGACGCGGAACGGCCGAAGTACGGAGCCCTTTCGCTCTTGCCTCACTCCGACGGCGCGGCCCCTCGCTTTGGCTCCTGTACCCTAGTTCTGCGGCAAGACGTCACCGCACGTTGCACCTTCTCCTGGGGAGACAGCTACCTGGAACCAAGTGAAGTGGGGACGGTTGAGCGGTTAGGGAGCGTTTTAGGCGGCCTCTTTGGGGAGCTGCGTTCCGACGGGAAAGCCCTTGGAATGGAGGGGGTTGAGGAGGAAGCAATGCGGGGCATGCTGCACGCGCACCTTTCGGAGTCGGCCTTCCCGGAGTCAAACGAGGAGCGACTCAGCTCGCAGCTTCTACAGGCCGATCCCGGCCGTTCCCTAGACAGTTACGTCGAGGCCCAGGTGCACGGTGCGATCGACCTGTCGAGGGACGTGGAAGCCCTCGTCGTCGACGGATCTCTGTGCGACGCAACTCAGCGAGAGTTGCGGGGCCAAGTCACCGACCTTGCCCACCAACATGGTTTTGCCCTGCGCTGGCAACGCGGGTTCCGGATGTCTCCGCTCGACATTCCGTCGGAGTTTAGGGGCGAGCGCATCCCCGTTTTCGCCCGCAGGCTCCACTCCACGAAGATCGACGCAGGTGTACTCGCAGACGCCGCTACCTCAATTCACCAAACTCCCGAGCGTTGGAGCGATTGGGCTTCCCCGGAGGAAACGTTGCAGCATCTCAAACAGCTTTGGCACTGTCTGGTGGCCTTCGGTCAGCCCGCCCTAGTCGATTCGTAAGCCAGTCGGTTCCGCATCTGCGGCACCGCAGGCAAACCTAAAAGAGTCCCAGGAACCAGCTGGGCATCAAGCCCATGGCCAAGACACCGACAACGCAAACGGCGGTCGCCAGGCCAGCCGTTAGCGGCCGTGCTGCGAGGGCCGGGGTAGCACCTTCTTCCGCGGGTTGCATGTACATGGCAACGAGCACGCGCAGGTAGTAAGCCAGGGCCACAACCGAGAGCAGCGCTCCAAGCACGGCGATCAAGACCATGTCCGCTTGCACCAGGTTGCTGAAGACGAAGAGCTTGCCGAGGAAGCCGCCCGTGGCGGGGATGCCGCCAAGGGAGAGCATGAAGAGCGCCATTGCGGCGGCCAGTCCGGGTCGCGAACTCGATAGGCCGCGGATGCCGTCGATGGTGAGGAAGCGCTCGCCGTCGGACTCAAGGAGCGAAAGGATCCCAAAGGCCCCCATGGCCGTAAAGATGTAGGCGCCCATGTAGAACAGTGCCGCGCGCAGCGCGTTCTCCTCCAGCCCACCTGCCAGGCCAGCGGCGATGATCAACAGCAGCGTGCCCGCGTGGGCGATACCCGAGTAGGCCAACATGCGCT
>JBLHLB010000111.1:0-10950 GCA_047618505.1 Planctomycetota bacterium | reverse complement strand
GAGAGCGTCGCGCCCCAACCAAGGGCGTTCAGCAGCAATCCTAGAACTCGTAGGTACCGCTTACCGGGCCGACGTGCTTACCACGGACGAAGAGGCGTGCTGTTCCGCCGTTGCCCCGCCAGGTGATCTTGCCGCTGTTGCGACCGGCTTTCTGGGGGTGGTCCAGGACGACGTCGCCACCTTCGAACCAGCAGTTTTCCACCAGCAGCTCCTCGCAGCCCTTGATTTGGGCCAGGGGCTTGTTGGGGTTGCGGTGGCGCAGGATGACGCCGTCGAGGTGCGTGATGCCCTGGGCAAAGGGTACGACCCAATCCTCGGGGCGATCCTTGGGCTTCCACCAAATCGCGCGCTTGCCATTGTCGGCCTCTGCCTCGATCAACAGCCCGCCGCCGGTCTGGTTGCGATGGAAGACCGTCTCATCCATGCCCGCGACGATCTCTGTGTTGCGCATGGTGATCGCTTGCCCTGTGCCGAAAATCGAAACCTGGAAGCCCCCGCGATCGGGGTTGAAGCCGTTTTCGGCGATGCGTGTATTTTCGATCCGGATCGTACCGGCGGCCGGGCCCGGGGGCAGGACGGACTCGCCGGGGCGGTTGACGAGCTGCAGTGCCTGTCCACCGTTGTGGTGCAGATGGCTGTCGAGCACGGTGAAGTCACCCGCCAGGTTCAGGTAAATAGCGTGGCCTTCGTCGTGCTTGGGGGTGACAACCCCGAAGCCGGTGATCTCCACGCGTTCCACCAGGGTGTCGATCATGTCGTAGCCGCGGAAAGCCCAGTAGGAGCGATCGAGGGCTAGGGTGCCCGGTTCCACCTGCAGAATCGAATCGCGCACCACGGAGTTGCGGAATGGGCCGCGGCCTTCGAAGCAGATCAGAGCCGTGCGCGTGGAGGCCTGGACGATCGTCCCGATGACCTCGAGGGGACCCTGTTCCGCCCGCGTCAGAGAGATGGTGTCGCCATTGCCTGGCTTTAGGACACGCCAGGTCTCTTGTACCCGGGGACCGTAGTCCACAGGTCCCGCGGGCATGGACGTGTTTGGCTGGGTACTCCCCTGGTTCTCCTGCTCGGATGGGACCTGCCCGTTTCCAAGTTCACGTACTCCTCCGGCTGCGATCTCCACCTCCCTGGACTCACTGGATTCGTTCAGGCAAGAGGGCAGGGAAAAGGCAGCCGGGAAGCAGATCAGGACGAGGAGCCGGGGCAGAGGACGCATGGTCTGGATTGTCTCCGGGAGGTAAGGTGAGCGGGGTCCGGTCCATGATCATAATTCCTGTGGATCGGTGTAGAAGGGTAAGAACTTCCCAGAGAGCCCTTCCGACCGCTCGTAGGCGCCTCCGGCTCAACCGATTGTCAGAGAGATCATTTGCTAGCTTGCCGGTTTTTCAAGAGTGGGATACTTTTGAGGCTAGACCTCCCGGGGGCGTCCCTCCTCCCGGAAAGTTGGATAAGAGCGAGAACCAAAATTGAGCCTGCACTGAGACAGTTGAGACACACCTCATGAACCCCTTTAAAGCCACACTGGCCCTTGCGGCCTGCGCCCTGATCACCACGGGATGCTCTCCCGACGGTGCTAGTAGCGCGCCCGGCGGTGAGCCTGAAACCAGCAACGTTGGCGGCGGCACCGGAAGCCTTGGTGATCCCCTCCCCGGGCTCACCCAAGACGAGCTGGACGCCTTCAACCGCGGCCGCCTCATCTTCACTAAGCACTTCACGCCGGAGGAAGGTCTTGGCCCGCACTACAACGCGACCGCCTGCTCCTCCTGCCACAACTCCCCCCTCCCCGGTGGTGGCGGACGTCTCTACCGCAACTTTTACATTGCTCGCGCAGGTTTCACACCTGATCCCGCCGCGATGTTTGACCTGCCCGGATTAATCAGCCCGGTGGTGCCGGCCTTTGGAACAGGAACGCACTTCGGAGCAGGCTTCACCCTCGAAGGCGGTCGCGCGATTATCCCCGATGACATTGCGGGTATCCCGATTGCGGTAACTCAGCGCCGTGCGATACCCCTCTTCGGTGTGGGTCTCTTCGAGTTCATCAGCAACGCGACAATCCTCGCGAATGCCGACCCCGATGACGCGGACCTGGATGGTATCAGTGGCCGTGCGAACAACGACGTCAACGGCCATGGTCGATTCGGTGTCAAAGCGCAGGCCAATAACATCGAGATCTTCACGCGTCAGCCGATGCAGAACCAGATGGGCATCACCAGTGATCCCTTCGACGGTTCCGGTGGCGTTGTCAGCCTTGGACACATGGCCTTCCAGGCCTCCGGTGGCTTGGACGACCCTACAACAGACAGCGATAGCGTGCCGGATCCCGAAATGGGAACGGCCGACCTAGGAGACTTGATTGCGTTCTCGCGCTTCCTGGCTCCGCCGACTCCCAAGGCGGTCTTGGATGCGGGCGAACTGAACGGTCAAGCGCTGTTCACCTCGCTCAAGTGCGACGCCTGTCACATCCAGACCCTCTCGTCTTCGCGCGGTCCGGTCAACGCCTACTCGGATCTGTTGTTGCACGACATGGGCCCGACCTTGGCGGACAACATTGGCTTCGGTACGCCCCAGGCCAGCACCATTGATCCGGCCCACAACGGATCGGAATTCCGCACAGCACCGCTCTGGGGAATCTCATTGTTCGGACCGTACATCCACGACGGTAGAGCGAAGACACTAGACGACGCGATTCTTCTCCACGGTGGTGAAGCGCAAACTATTCGAGACAACTACGACGCCCTTGTGCAGCAAGACAAGGACGACCTGATCAGCTTCCTGGAGGCCCTCTAATGAAAGCTCAACACAAAGTTGCAATGGCGACCGTGGGCTTGGGTCTTGGACTCTTCAGCCTGTCGATGATGCCCCAAGCGACGACCGTCACCCCGACCGGTCCGCAGGTGAATACCGGCGACGAATATCCGGCACCCGGAACGCTGGGGGGCCCGATCGCAGGCCTGACCCAAATGCAGTTGAATCGTTGGGCCGCGGGCCGCGAGGTCTTTGATCGGGACTTTCATGAGGTCGATGGACTCGGAAGCCCGAGCTACAACGCTGACTCCTGCCGTGCCTGTCACCAGGACGGAGCCATGGGTGGCGGCGGTGGTCTTGTCTTGAACGTCTCGCGCTTTGCGAACGACAACGGCGGAGTGGGACCCTTTACCGACTTACCCGGCGGTCAGGGGCTCTCCAAGTTCATGCTTCCGGCTCTGAATGACCGTGAGGAGTACGACGACACTACGGCTGACGTCTTCGAGCAGCGTCAGACACCGCCGATCTTTGGCGCTGGTCGCATCGAAGCGATTGCGGCCGTGACGATCCTCGCCAACGAGGACTTGACCGATGCAAACGGCGATGGAATCTACGGAATCGGTCGCATCGTGATGGTCAACGGAGCACCCGAAGTGGGTCGCTTCGGCTGGAAGAACCAGGTGCCCTTGATCATCGACTTCACCCGTGACGCCATGAATGGCGAGTGCGGGATCACGACGCCTGACAACGGCCGTGGGTTCGGCATTAGCTCCGATGGAGATGCCATTGCGGATCCGGAGCTCTCTACCGCGGACGCGGGCAGCATCTCCTTCTTCATGTCAAATCTTGCGGAGCCGCCGCGCACCGGGAGCAATGACCCCGAAGTGTTGATGGGCGAGACCCTCTTCACGACAGTGGGCTGCAACCTGTGCCACAAGCCGACGCTGGCGGACAACATGGGGCAACCCGTGCGTCTGTATTCCAACCTCTTGCTGCACAACGTCATGCCCGCAAACTACCGCGGCATGTCCGAGCCGGGCGGCGACGTCGGATACTTCGGCACTCCGCCGCTGTGGGGAATTCGCCATTCGGCGCCCTACATGCACGATGGTCGCGCTTCTGACCTGAACCTTGCGATCTTGGCTCACGAGGGTGAGGCCAGCGGGGTTACGGCTGCATACGTGGCCCTGGATCAGATGGACAAGGACGCGCTGATCGCGTTCCTAAACGATATCTAGGGCAGTAACTGCTGCCTGCCAAGGGCCGCCCACGTCGCTCCCCCCGGGGATGTTGGCGTGGGCGGTTTCCTTTTGGGCTCCGGTGGAAGTCAGCGAGACCATCGCCTGGGGGATTCGCGCGGCCCGATGTGTTTCCGTACCCTCTCTGGGTGCGAATTCTCACCCTGCTTCTCTTGCTGTCACTTTCCGCCTGCGGCGGTGATTCCGATGCCCCCCAGGGCCGCTCGAATGCCAGCGCAATTGCCGATGATGCCACGGCGCCCTGGCCGCCCTGGACGATCCTCACACGACCTAGGGGAGGCACCGAGTTGACCTATGCCATCGATGCCCAGGGTGGGCCCATCGATGCCAAGCAGCTTCGGGCGGCGGCTGTCCAAGCGAGTGATGCCTGGGGCCGGACCAAGCTCGTGACGCTGCGCGAAGCAGAGCCGGGAGATAGGCCGGACTTTACCCTGCGCTGGGGTTTGAAACGTGACGGTCAGCCCTCGCCCTTCGGCCCGCGTCCCGGTGTGGCGCACACGAGCACGACCAATGGCGTGATGCTCGTGCAGCTCGACCCCGTCCGCGACTGGTGGTTGAAGCAAGAGAACCCAAACTCCACTGGGCCGCACCTGGTGGCGACCTTAACCCATGAGTTTGGGCATGTCCTCGGGCTGGGCCACACGGAGCGCGAAGATGCGTTGATGTCCCCTGGAAGCGACCTGATCTTTGAGGAGCCCCAGTCGGCTGACTTGGCCGGTTTGTATTCCCTCTATGGCCGAATTCAGAGCCCGGGAGGTGTCGGCGATCTTCAGATTGTTGCGGCGGGTACTAGCGGTAGTGTGGCGCCCACCATCCGTGGCCTGGCGACGCGGGGCCGGAGTGGCTTTGGACTTCTTGACTGGGACGGCGACGAGGATGATGAGGTCTATGTTTGGAGGACCGACCGCGAGGGGCATTGCTCTCTCATGGTTCTGGACTTCGGACCCGGTCCCGAGTTGAGCGCGGCCTACGGACCGTGGATCGGCATCTCCCTCCCCGGCGCCCAGGCGGGACCGGTGCGTGGGGCAGACGGCACACCGATGTTTCTGGTACGGAGACCCAGGAAGGGTTGGTTGGCCTACACCCTCAGCAAGGACGAGGGCCTACATCCCTTCATGGGACCCGTGTTGGAATTGGCTGACTTGCCGGGAGATGCGGACGGCGACGGCTTGCTAGATCTTCCGTCTCCGGTTGAGCGCGAGATGCTAGACCGCGGTCTCCAACGTCGCGTGGGTGATCTTGACGGTGACGGGCGCTACGAGGAATTGCGCTCGATCCGCTAGGGACCTTCACCCCCGACCTCGAGTCAACGCCCATGGCGAATTCGACGACAAGTAAGGTCGAGGCGCCGACTTCCACCCGCGTCGCCCTGGTCCTGACCCTCGGTGTCCTGGGTGTTTCGACCGGAGCGATTCTCGTACGTACGGCGGACTGTTCGCCCCTGGCGAAAGCTGCCTATCGATGCGCTCTCGCGGCGATTGCGCTTGGGCTCGCCGGTGGTTGGCGGCCGGCACCCCCTACGCCAGGTGAGCAGCGCGACCCGGGCTACCGGCGAGCTCTCGCCCTGGCGATCCTCGCTGGCGCCTTCCTGGCTTTTCACTTCGGCACCTGGATCGCTTCCCTGGACCACACAAGCGTGGCGACGAGCAGCGTGTTGGTCGCCACAACACCAGTCTGGGTCGCTATCGCAGCGCCGTTTCTCACCTCGGACCGACCGTCCCTGCGCGCCCTTTGTGGCGTCGGTTTGAGCCTCCTTGGCGCAATCTGGATTGCCCTCGATGGGGGAGGAGTCGGATCAGAGTTGTTGGGTGCGGGGCTAGCTGTCGCCGGCGCGGTTGGGGCCGCGGGTTACGTCCTGATCGGTCGCCGCGTCGGACACCGTATCCCCATGGGGCACTATCTGTTCCTGTGCTATGGGTCGGCAGCGGTGTTACTGGTGTGTGCGACGTTACTCAATGGCGATGAACTCATCGGCTTCGATCGCAGGACCTGGATGGCGCTTGTTGGACTGGCGGTGTTTCCGCAACTGATTGGACACAGCGCCTGCAACTGGTCCCTGCGCTGGATGCCAGCCCTATTGGTCTCCGTCGTGTTCCTGGCCGAACCAATCCTGGCTTCGATCTTCGCCTGGGGATTTCTTGGCGAGGCACCCGGCCGCGTCGTCCTCTACGCAGCACCGCTAGTCTTCCTGGGCATCCTGCTCGCGGCGGATCGCAAGCAATAGGTTTGCCGGCAAAGGGCCATCTGGCCAGGGGAGGAACTCGCCCCTGTTAGCGAGTCGGCAACACGATCTGAAGAGCTTGATCAGCCCCGCGGTGATCCATGTGGATGAAGTAGCGCAGCTTGTCGCCCGTTGAGTCGGTCATCAAGGTCTAGCCGATTCGACATTCGGTGGGGTCCTCCGGCCTGCCGATTCTCTTGGAGAGCCCGAGGCATAGCAGCCTTAGTTTGACCAACCCCCTTAGGCGATAGACGGAGCTGCTTCTGAAGTCGCTGCGCACCCAATAGGCAGATCGTTTCCGTCGTCTTGTCCGGCATGGACTCCTCTTTGACATCGGAGGAAAGTCACCTGCGCTCAACCGGCGAGGATCCTCTCAAGCCGTCGCACAGGTGCTCTCCGAGGGATGCAGTCTCGACTGGGCGTTCTGCCTGCGATATCAGAGATCAATCATACCGCGACCCTCACCGCCGGCAGAGAACAGGAGCACGGCCCCCCGGCAACCCCATCAACATCACGCCGAGCGGTGCGAATTGCCTTTGCGCATCTCTTCCGGTCGATTGACTTCCAGGCTCACGTGCTTGCGGGGCAGGTTGTTGCGCGGCGGGTTGGCGATGACCAAGCCTATGTGTTCCTGGAGTCGATCGCAGAGCTCAGAGAAATGGGTCGTCAGGTGACCGATGGCGAGCTGGAGCAACAGTGCAGCAGAGCCGAACAACACGCCCAGGAAAACCAACTCTACTCGCGGCTCTCGCAGGTAGCCGAAGATTAGTGTGCCCAACATGAAGACCATGCCGAGGCAGGCCAGGCCTAGCAGCGCACGCACCAGGCGCGGCACTGCGAAGTGACCGATCAGAAGGGTCGTGCTCCCATCGAGTTTGAACTCTGCCTGCAGCCGTGGACGAAACCAGGCCAATTCCATGGGCCTTAGCCAAGCCAGCATAACCGTCGTCTCACTGACGCTGCCAAAGAGACCTTCACGGGCCGCTGCGCTACGAAGGGGGCCGACCAGTTGGACCCGCAATCGATTTGCCGCCGCCTCGGGCGTGGCCCCCGATCGGATGCAGATATGGCGGGAGGACCATACCTGAAGAAACTTTGACGACGTGAATGAGTGCATGGGGCGAGGCCGTACCTCGACCCTTAGCTTAGCGAACGAATGGTCTCACGTGGGTTACAATGGTGTTCATCCCCCTGGGCGCAAGCTTCCCTGGGGTACATGCCCGATTTCCCTGGTAGCCTCCGGGCCCCCCGCAAGCCCCATCAGTCCGATTCGCGGCACCCTCACCCCGTGTGGAGTTGCCCCACGTTTGCCCCTCGGAATTTGGCATGTCTCAGAAATTGTTTTTGAAAGTTTGCTCCGCCCTGACCCTTGGTCTTTTCGGGATCGGCTGCAGCGGCGGTGGCGGTGGAGGATCGGCCACTGGACTCTCCGGTTTGCTCTCGCTCCCCGCTGGTTCCGGCGGTGTGATTGTTGAGGCGGAGCCCAACGATTCCGTGGACCAATCCCATGACTTGGGGACGATCTCGGCGGGGCAAACGATCGAGGTGCTCGGGAGCATTACGGATGACGGATCCGATCCCTTCGACGGCTTCTCGCTGCTCACCGAAGGGCGACTGGAGTTCAGTGTCAGCCTCGATTTCGATGCCGGAGTCGACCTCGACATGATGGTTTACGACCCCGTACCGATGCAGTTCGTTGAGGTCTTCGATTCGGGAGGGGCAGCCCCAGAAGTCGGGAGCTTCGTGGCGCGGGGATCCTTCGATCTCGTGATGTCGTCTTTTTCCGGGGCGAGCTCCTATCGCCTGACGATCACGGCTTCGGTCCCGAGCAACCCGATTCTTGAGGACGAACCCAACGACAGCGCCGGTGATGCGCAGTACCTGGGCGCCGGCTTGCCCGGGGATAGTCTTGCCTTGGCCGGGAGCGTGAACTCGTCGACCGACGCGCAGGACCGCTGGCTCCTGGTCTTCACCGAAGCGACAGATGCGACCTTCACCATGACCGTCCCCGGTGGGGCCGACTTCGAATTGGATCTGAACGATGCCACGGGTGACCTAGGCAGTCCTACGGATCTCTTCATGAGCAACACCGGCGTTGGGGTGACGGTGAACTTCACCTACTCGGTGGCGGCCATGACGGCCCTGGAGGTCGTAGTCGTGGCCGAGTCTGGCAGCGGTCCGTACAGCCTGGGTCTCGGCCTGGTGGCTTCCCTGACGGGGGGGGGTGGTCTTGGCGGGGCGGAACCCGCGCTCCTCAGGCTTCCCACGAACCTCAGCCTCGAGGGTGGCAGCACGAAGAGCTCCAGTCGATTGGCGCGCTACGGCCGCGCCCCCCTGGAAGCCATGGCGGGGGAGTTGTTGCTGGCACTCGAGGACGACGTCGACCCGCGCGCCTTGGCGGCTGCCCAGGGATTGAATTGGATCGACGGTGTCCCCGGCGGCGTGCAGCGTTTTCGCCTTCCAATGGTTGCTGGGGTTTCCGCTGAAGACGCGCGCCGTCTAACCACGACTCGTGCGCGCGTTCTTGGCGCGACCTCGGGCGTGCGCTACGCCGAGGAGAACTGGATGCGGCAACGGCTGGATACACCGAACGACCCCTTCTTCAACTTGCAGTGGCACTACCCCTTGATCCAGGTCCCCGCAGCCTGGGACTTGACCCTGGGCAGTAGCGCGGTCATTACCGCTGTGATCGACACGGGCGAGTTGGCGCATCCGGATCTGATTGCCAATCAGATCGCGGGCTATGACTTCATCTCCGATCCAAATATTTCATTGGATGGGAACGGGCGCGATAGCGATCCGACGGACGAGGGGGACGGCGGGCTCTTCAATCCTTCGAGCTTTCACGGTACCCACGTGGCTGGGACCATTGGTGCTGCGACGAACAATGGAGTGGGTGTCGCGGGCATCAATCGCATGGGCAAGATCATGCACCTGCGCACCCTGGGGAAAGGCGGCGGGACGACATTCGACATCATCAACGCGCTGCTTTACGCCGCCAGGTTGCCGAATGCGTCGAACACCTTGCCGCCGAACGCTGCCAAGATCGTCAACATGAGCCTCGGTGGACCCGGCTTTAGCCAGTCCTTCCAGGACGCCTGTACGGATGCCTGGGATGCCGGGGTTGTCATCTTTGCGGCATCGGGAAACGAGAATTCCTCGACGCCCTCCTACCCCGCTGCATACGCGGACGTGATCTCCGTGGCGGCCGTGGATCAGAACGCTGTTCGCGCCGGCTATTCGAACTTCCACGCAAGCGTGGATATAGCGGCGCCCGGCGGCAACACCGGAGCGGATGTCGACGGTGACGGCTACGCGGATGGAGTTCTGTCGACCCTGGCGGATGATTCCGGGAGTTCGCTCTCCTTCAACTATGTGTTCTACCAAGGCACTTCCATGGCCTGCCCCCATGCGGCGGGCGTGGCCGGATTGATGTTGGCCGCGAACGGTGCGTTGTCGCCGGATCAGGTCGAGATGATCCTTGAGAGCACGGCCACGGACCTAGGCTCGGCGGGCAAGGACAACCTCTACGGCAATGGATTGATCAACGCCTACCAGGCGGTTCTGCAGGCCCAGGGTGGCGCGCCGACGGATCCGGTTCTGGGTCTTTCGACGACGTCGCTTTCCTTCCCATCAGGGGTGCAGGACCTGTCTGTCCAGATCTCGAACCTCGGCGGCGGACAGCTGCAGGTTACGAATGTGGTGGCGAGCACTTCGAGTGGGGGAGCCTGGTTGTCGGCCACCGCCGTGGCCTCGTCGACCTCGAATTCGACCGATACCTCGAGCATCGCCGTCAGCGTGAACCGCGCTGTCCTGGCCGACGGCGTGTACACCGGTTCCGTACGCGTGGACTCGAACGCAATTGGGACGTCCTCGGAGACGATCCTCGTTTCCCTCGTTGTGGCGCCGGACGCTCCGCCGAACGTGGAGGTCTTTGTGCTCGTCGTGGAGTTTGATCTCCTTGGCAACCCGAGCACCGTGGCCCAGGCCATTGTGAATCCCGCGACGGGTCTCGACTATTCCTTCAGAGGTCTGCCCGAGGGCTCGTACCTGGTCGTGGCGGGTACGGATGCGGACGACGACGACTTGATCTGCGACGACGGCGAGACCTATTGCGGGATCTACCCGAACCTGGACGACCCTGTTCTTGTGGATGTCGAAGAGGGCGAAGTTCTGCGGGCCCTGGACTTCGTACTCGTTGACGATGGTGCTTCCGTGGGATCCTCCGGGGCAAGTTCCGACGGCAGCCCGCATGGCTTCCGGCTCATGGCTGATCAGTAGACGTTGCGCCCCCGCCCCCAATGATCACTCCTTCGATTCGTATGGACTTCAGCATCAACGCTTGCATGGGCATCACCCGACGGACCTCCCTCTTGACCTCCCTTTTGGCTTCGCTCTTGACCTTCTCCCTTGTCGCCTCTTGTTCGAGCTCTGGGGACAATTGCTGCCCGCCGGTCGAACCGGGTCAGCCTGGGCTGCCGGTGGAGGGTCCCCTGCCCATCGATGTCTTGGAACAGGGCGTTAGCAGCGGGGTGACCGAATCCCTGTCTACCTGCATTCACAGCGAGGAGCGCTGGCGCGCCTTCTGGGATCGGCATGTAAACCAGTACCTGCCCAAGCCCGCGCTGCCCCCGGTGGACTTCAGCACCGACATGGTTGTTGTCGTGACCCTCGGGACGCGGCCGACCGCAGGTTACGGACTGGAGATCAGCGCGCTCTCCCTGGGGG
>JBLHLB010000110.1:0-11031 GCA_047618505.1 Planctomycetota bacterium | reverse complement strand
CCGCCTCTCCGGCAGCGAGTTGGACCTGTGCCGGCCCCCCCTCGCCTCCGTCAGCATCGAGGCTGGGCAAACAGGGCGGTTCCTCCAGGAAAAAAGACGGCACGTGGCGTCCGGGTCCCAGCCCGAGCTCCGCCCCGGGTCCCAGCCCGAGGGCATCCTTCTTCAGTCCTCGACTCTCCTTAGGCGTCATGGGGGTCAAGCTTACGTGAGAGTTGACCCAGGAGGCACTCCCGAGGACCTCGTCCATGGGGTCAGGAGCAACTGCAAGCGAAGAGCGCCCCCGGAATGGAGCCACGGGGGCGGGTGGCGTACCCTATGGGACCCCCGAGAGGCTGGTTACCCGGTGCTCTGGCATTGATAGGACCCCAGGAACGTGGGGCCCGCTCCTTCGTCTCTTGTCTGTGGTGCTATTTCGCGCCCCAGTCATTCCCCCCAACGACCACCCACGACCGTATGCAACCGCGGGCTACGCGCTATTGGCTGCGCTTTGATTCCGGCCCCCGACAGGGCGAGACCGTACCTCTTCCTGAGGGCACCCTGTCTGTAGGCCGCCGATCGGCGAACAAGATCGTCCTTGCGGACGGCTCGATCTCGGGGTTTCACGCGGAACTCTACGTCGACGTGGACTCCATTGAAGTCGCGGATCTCGAGAGCACCAATGGTGTTCGGGTGGGATCCTCAAAAGTGAATCGCGCACCCCTGGCCCACGGGGACAGCGTGACCTTCGGGAGCATCGCCGCGACGGTCATGGACCAGCAATTCGTCGATTCCCTCGGGGGCGAGGTACAGGAACCACGATCCGGCCCGGTCATAACCGGCGGAACCGGGCAGATGGACCGGGTGGGGGAACGCGAATTGGCGGCGGTGAAGAAGCGCGGAGTGCTTGCGCCTGTGCTGCTCGTTCTGGCCCTCGGCGGCGGTGCTGCCGCCCTCTACTTCCTGGGTGGCAAAGGCGACGCCAACACCGGGCCCGAGCCCGTGGCCGACGTGCCCGGCAACTTGATCACGGATGCGTCCTTCGAGGGCGATGGGGCACTGGCCTGGGAAACCTCCGAAGGATCAACCGGTGCATTCGGCGCGGGTCTGCCTTTCGCCCACTCCGGCGGTTTCGGCCTCGGGGTCTTTCTCGATGCTGCTGAACCCGCGGAAGGCGCCGGCGCAGCGGGGCCCGTCTGGTCCTATAGCAGCGGACCTCTGGTCAACGTCTCCTCGGGTCGTGGCCTGGACCTGACGGCCCAGATGCAGACCGGCGATGGCGCGGTCGGTCGCCTCGGCTTGGCCTTCGAGAACTCCCGCGGCGAGGCCTCACCCTTCGTGGCCTGGAGTCGCGGACTCGATCCCACAGAAGAATTCACGGCCCTCAGTCTGGTGGCCACGGTACCCCCGGGCTACGACCGAGTTGCTGTCGCTGTCGCCGCCCAGGGACCCGGTTGGGTTTCCCTCGACGACGTTGTCCTCCTGGGCACAAGCGCGCCAAGTCCGCTGGCAACATCGGAAAGCTTGGTGGCGCACGGCTACGGTGACGACGGTGCGACGCTGACCTTGGTACGCAGTGGACGCACCCTGTTTCCGAGCATCGGGTTTGGAAATTGGGGCCCCTCCGGCACTCGCGGTTCGAGCGTAGGTTCCTGGGGCGCAAGCGCCGCACCCGGCGGCCTCAAGCTAACCCCCAGCGGTGCCGATCGCGGTGCACAGATGCACCTCTCGGTCCAGGGCGAAAGCGGTAGCGATGGGGAAGGCGAGATCTTCCTCGCGAGTCTCGGTCCTGCCGGCTACCGCTCCCATGGCGGCGCCTTCGAGTTGGAGGCCATGGCTGACCTTCTCATGGGTCGCGGCTATGACCTCCTGCGACTTTCCGTGCAAGAGCCCGTAGCAGCCATCGGGCGTGTGCGCGCGGGAGTCCTGAGTTTGACCTTCTCCCCCGGATCAGGCGCGACGGCCGTCGGACCCCTGGTATTGCAAACGAGCTTCGGCGAGGAGCGCGCCACGGCGCGTCAGCTTGAGGGTGATGCAGAGCGGGCGGAGCGTGAGGGTCGACCGGGCGATGCCCTTTCCCTCTGGCAGCGTTTGCTCGACGAAGTGCCCTTTGAGGCGCCCCTTGCCACGCGAGCCGAGACGGAGCGTGCGCGCTTGATTCAAGCTGGACTCGAAAGCGTTGAGGAGCTGCGCCGGGATATCGAACGAGCGCGCTTCTTCGGTCTGGCGGACCTATTTCGCCAGGGTCATGCCCGCGCCCAGAAACTCGAGCGCTCCTTCGCCGGAAGCGAAGTGGCACAGGAAGCGGCGGCCGTTTCCATAGAAGTGCTAGAGGCCTTGGCTGCTCTGCCCAACGGGCTCGAGGATAACCATCGCCGTCGCTTGACGGGCGTATTGCAAGCCCTTGAGGGCGTCGAATCACCGGGGCTGCGTGACCATGTCCGCCAGGCCCTCGAACACTTGAGTCGCGCGGATCTTAGTGTCGGCGATCTTGAGAACAACCACGGCCCCGAGGGGGGTCACGAAGGAAACGACTGATGGCGAAGACCGCGACTGGAATCGACGTGGGAACGTCGACGGTGAAGCTTCTGCGGGGGGAGGTCCAGGGGACGAGTTTCGTCGTCAGCGACTTCCGCGTAGCACCGAACGATGACTCCACCATTGCCGGTGGTTGGCGTGCTCTGGGCGCCGGCGCGAAGGCTAAATCGGCGCGCATCGGCGTAACGGGGCGCGAAGTCAACGTGCGCTATGTGCGCGTGCCGCGTTTGCCCGACTGGCAATTGCGCAAGTTGATGCGCTTCGAAGCGGCGGAGATTGGCGGCCAATCCGATGCCGCCGTGGCTTCAGACTTCAATGTCTTGCCGGAGATCCCCGAGATCGATGGCGAGGATGTTGTCATGCTTTGCATGGCGCGCGAATCGCTTCTGAAGGAGCACCTCGAAGGGATCACAGCCATCAAGGGTGGCGTGGACGCCTTCACGCCCAATGCCGTTGCGCTCTACAACGCCTTTCTGCACTACGGCGTCGTCATGGACGACACTGTTCTCCTGGCGAACATCGGTCGCGAGAGCACCGACGTTGTGCTTGTGCGCGGCGCGGACTTGATCTTTGCGCGCAACCTCTCCGGTGGCTCGGCTCTGTTTGACGAAGCCATCGCCCAACGCTTCCAAATCGGCCTCGACCGTGCGGAGCGATTCAAGATCGACGAAGCATCGATCGAGCCGGGCAAGACCTTCTCGGACCCCAACCGGGAGAAAGCGGCGCGTGCCATGGCGGCGCCGGCTGGGCAGTTGCTTTCGCTTTTGCAGTCGGCGGTTATGTTCGCGAAGAGCCAGATCAAGCTCTCCTCCCTCAAGGTGGATCGCGTGTTGCTTTCGGGTGGCGGGGCGGCGCTTGAGGGCTTGCCCGAATACCTCAAGGGTGCCATGGGCGTACCGGTGGAGATCTTCGATCCCTTCATCGTGTGCGACACCTCCAAGCTCGACCAGGAAACGGCGCAGCTTTTGGACGAGCACCGCATGGAGGCGGTGATCGCCCTAGGGCTGGCGACGACGGCGTCGGACGCGGCTTCCTACTCTGTGGAGATCCTGCCGGAGTCCCTTCGCAAGAAGCGAGACTTCACCCAGGGACCGCTGTTCTTGATTTTCCTGGCGGCCTTGGCGCTCGCTTACCTGGGGTTCTTTTGGACGCGTAAGGGAGCTGAACTCGAGACGGTCCAAGTCCAGGCAACGGCCCTGGAGCGCGATGTTTCGCGCAAGGAAAGAGCGGATCAGGCCACGAGTGCTCTGATCGCAGAGAACCGTTCCCTGGGGGACCTGGCGGATGAGCTGCACGAGATCGGTGGCTCCGGCGAGCTGGCCGTGCGCTTCATGGCGGCCGCTGAGCGACACCTACCCCAAGATTTCTGGTTGGAGAGTCTGACGAGCAACTGGGCGCGCAGTGAAGAGCTCGGGATCCCCAACGACGACGAACAACCGATCCTGCGTATCAAGGGCAGCACGCGTGAAGGCGCGCGAACACCAGAGGCCCTCTTCGAGGAGTTCGTCCGGAACCTACGCGGTGATCTTCCCGAGGCCGTACAGGTCGTGGATAGGTGGAATCACCTAGCCCGCGGATTTGAACTTGAGATCGCTTTGCATCCGCGCCGGCCCGCTGTGGCCGCGAGCGCTGATGCGGCGGAAGATACTTTTGAGGGGGATCAGTAGCACCATGGACTTCAACGATTACTGGCAGGAAAACAAGCGCTTCGTCACAACCGTGGCGGTGGGCCTAGTCGTCTTTCTTATTGCGCGGCAAACCCTGAGCTCAAAGTTCGACGGCGATATCCAAGCGTCCCGCCGCAGCATCAGCACTTCCGAGAGCAAGGTCCGCAAGATCGTGCACACTTCTTCGGACTTGGCAGACGTGCAGCGCGAGAACGAATCCTTGATCACAGCTGTGGAGACCCTTGCTGGCGGACTGCGTTTCCTGCCGCGGGACGACTTCAGTTTGCAGGCGGATGCGGGTTCGGCTTCGAATCAGTATCTGCGCACGCTTTCACGTGTGCGCGAGGACCTGTTGCTCCTGGCCAACCGGGGCGGGCTGCGCCTGGATGATTCCCTGGGCATGCCCAAGCTTTCACCGACGCGGGACGAGGAGATCGAACGCCACCTGGAGGCCCTCGATGCAATCGATTCGGTGGTGCGTTTCGCGATTGATTCAGGCATCGACAGCATCGATCGAATCCAGTTGCGCCTCGACCCGGGACTCGGCTCGCGCCAGGGCCTGGGTTTGATCGAGCGCACGCGCGTCGAGTTTCAAATGCGCGGCGACTCACGGTCCCTGTTGGCTGTATTGACGGCGACGCAGCGGGCTCTCCCCGCCGGTGTCTTGCCAATCGACAGCCTCGAGGTAACACCCTCTTCGGCGAAGAAGGAAGAAGTGCGTATGGACATGACCTTGGTCCTGCCGCGCCTAAGTGATGATCCGGTCGAAGAGGCCAAGACAGACGAGGCCAGCTGATGCGAATGCGCCAAGAACAAGTCGTTTTCTGCGCCGGAATAGCTCTGCTCGGGCTGCTCTCCTACGGACTCTTCCAGACGGCGCCCGCCGGTCGACGCTCCACCCGCGCAAGCGGGGACTCGGAAGAGCTAGAACAGCAGGTCGTGCCCGAGGTCGCGAATGCTCTCCAGGACAATGAAATCGTCCCCGCGGGACGTCGTGCCCTCTTCGCTCCGCCGAGCGATACGCACGCCCTTGCACTCCTGGCCTTAGTCGAGCCGCCGCGCCGTGCCTTGGCTAGCCTGCTTCCCGTCACCGATCCGGGACCAGCTCCTGCCGTTTTCGGGCAGCTCCTGCGTCGCTCCGGTCAATTGGATAGGACGCCCGGTCTCTTCGAGGGCGTCGTCGGATCCCTCGGAGGCGGCTCCCTTCCTTCAGGTGAATTCTTTGATGCTCCCTTCGACGTCAATGCGTCCGTCGACAACGAGGCCACAGGCGCATCCCCTGCGACCTTCCTGGACGAGACGCCGGAGGAGCGTGCCGCTCGTGTCAATGGCTATCGCGCCCGCTACGACTGGCTCTCCCTGCGCGCCGGCGCGCCGATGTTTGGGCGCATTGAGAACACAGAGCGCTACGGATTGCTGCTGGACTCGGAGCGGGCTAGCGAGGCGATTCTGTTCGTGGAGATCGATCCCGAAACGGGCCTGGAGACGTTACGCCTCACGGGGGCCGTGGCCATTGCGATCGAGCGCACCGGTGTGCGTGAGTTTGGCTTTGCCACTACTACTGCGAACGAACTCGTAATCAGAGACCTGACTCTGGGTGATGAAGTCACGCGGGGTAGTTATGGCGAGCGTATGGCCTTCGCAGCTTGGTGTATCGAGAACCGTCTCGAGGCGGACAAGGCCCTGGCCGTCGCCCGCCGCGTCTACCGAGGCCTAGCTGCTTTTGACGAGGGCGACCCGGAGCCGCGACTGGGACTGGCGCGTGCCCTCGAGGCTGGCTTCGACTTTGACGGGGCCCTGCTCGAGTACCGCGGCATGCTCGAGGCCTTTCCGCTGTCAGCCGTGGCGCACGTTGGGCTGGCGAACTTGGAGGCGCGCTTCCTGCTCTTTGAACAGGCCGAGGAACGTCTGCGTCACGCCGTGAGCATCGACGGCGGATCCTGGGTCGGCCTGCGGGCGCTCGGAGTCTTCCTTTACAAGCAGGGTGAACACGAGGAGGCCGTTGGCATCCTCGAGTCCGCAAACCGCTCTGCACCCACGGATCCCGCGGATCTCCCCGTGCGCGTGGGAATCCGTAACGAACTTGGGATGGCGCTCTTGGCGCTGGGGGACTTGGAAGGAGCTTCGCGCGCCTTCAGTTCCGCAGGCAGCGCCGATGAACGCGACCAGCGGGCCCTGGCGGGTCGCATGGTTTGTGCGTTGCTTAGTGACGACGGCGGTGGAGACGACGGCGGCGGAGCCGGCGCGGCCATGGCTCTTGCCGACGAAGCTGCTTTAGATCCGGACTACGAGCTGGGCTATGAGCTCGCCCTCGCCCGGGGTTTGGCGGCTGTTGTCCTTGGGGACGGTGCCCAGGCGGAGGCGGAATTCTCCGCAGCCGTCGAACTCGATCCCATGCGCGCCTCCACCCCCTTAGCTGCCCTGGCCTTTGTCGCCGAGGGGACCGGCTACCCCGACGAGGCCATCGAGCTGGCGGAGCGTGCCATCGAGGCGGATCCCGGCAACGCCTACGCGCATTACCTGCGTGGACGCTTGCTCGGAGATCGGGACGCCTATGAGGAAGCGCGCGACTCCTTGATCGCGGCTCTCGAGATCGACTTGAATTTCGAAGATGCCTTGGTGGCGATGGGGGAAATGGCCTTCCGCTTGGGGCGCTTCGAAGATGCCGAGCGCTATCTGGAACGAGCCGTGGACCTAGAGGTCGAGGCTGGCTTAGAACGCGCCGAGGTCTATGCCTTGCGTGGTTTGAATCTCCTGCGCCTGGAGCGTGTAGGGGAAGCCCGCGAAGCTTTTGAAGCTTCCCGCGGCCTCGATTTCGTCGACCCCCTTGCCCTGGCGGGGATGGCCTGGTGCACCTACCTGGACGGGGACTCGACGGAAGCCCTTGTGCAGTTGGCGGACCTGGACGAAGCGCGTCGCGAAAAAGACGAAGCGGATCCCTGGCGACTCTGGGCACGCAGTCAGCAGGATCGCATCACGGACCATGTCAGCAAGGAGGAGTGGGTCGACAATCTCGAGCGCAAGCGCCTCCTAAAGAACTGGCAAACGGACGAGAAGAGCGGACCGCTGGTGAGTATGGACGAGGGCAGCGTCCTGATTGATGGCGCATTCCAACGCCCCGGCTTGGCGCGGGTCTATCGCGTCGAACAGGCGGGGCTCTTCGTCTCCTTCGAGGCCAGTATTTGGATCGACGTCACCAACGCGCGCACGGGCATTTTTATCGCCCGTGAGAAACCGCGCGCCGGCGTGAACGTCGTTACTGACGAAGTCAGCGTTTCGCGGCACAAGGACGGCACGACCCAGGTTCGGTTCATTCGGGCTGGCCAACAGCCGAGTGAGATCGATATGGAATCTAGCTTCCCCACGGGGCGTTGGGTGCGACTACGCATCGAACGTAAGGGTGAAGGATCGGAGACTCGCGTGACAGTCTCCATGGACGGCGTGCCGCTCCTGGAGAATATGCGTGCCCCGACCATCGCCTCGGGTTCGAACAACCTATTGATGGGCGTCTTTGTCGAAGGCGAGGTGGGTCGCGAGGCCTCCGTTCGCATGGACGACGTTTCCGTAGTGCGGCACCTGCGATGAGATTCAGCGGACAGGACACAGACAGTTCCATGACACGATTCGGTTTCAAATTTGGCGGCCTGCGTGCGGGTTTCACACTGATTGAGATGTTGGCGGTGATCCTGATCATCGGCATCCTCTCGGCGGTCCTGCTGACGCAGCTCGGTGGCACCAGCACTGCGGCCAAGGTGCAGCAGACACGCCAGCAGCTAACCCTGCTCGGGGCGGCCATTGAGAACTATGAGATGGACGGTCACGGGGAGTACCCGCCTAGCCGCTTCAGCGACAAGAGCGGAGTGTCGAACGATGGTTCGAATGTCGGCATGGAGGCGCTCGTGGTCGCGCTGTGGTCGGAGGGCTACGAAGCAGGCGGCCTGCTCGATACTGAGGCGGATCGCTTGCAGAACACCGATGGGGATTCTTCTTCCCGCGGGTTGACGGACTTCGACTCGCGCGGGCTCTTTGAGATCGTCGACGCCTGGGAAAACCCGATCGCTTACTTCAATCGCCGCGACTACGACTCAGGCGGGGGCAACTACTTAACCTTTGATCCGGTGACCGGTGGGGAACTCGAGTCGGTGGCGAAGCCTCTGAAGAACTCGACAACCGGTCGCTTCTACAACGCCGGCACCTTTCAGATGATTTCGGCTGGACCCGACGGCCTCTTCGGGACCGAAGATGATGTCACCAGCTTCAACCGCCGCTTGGAGGATGAGTAGTTAGGGTTGCCATGGAGCAGATCAAGGCAAAGCAGCATGGGGGAAGTTCCGGCCGAGGGATGTATACGACTCCCAGGGCGCGTAGTCGAGCCGGTGTGACCCTGCTCGAACTGCTGCTTGTGATGGCGCTTTTGGCCTCGATCTTTGGTGCGGGCCTTGGGGTCTTTAGCGCGCTTGATGTGGAGCAGCGTCAGGCCGCTGGTGTCGTCAAGGAAGTGCTACGTGCTGCGCGCAACTCCGCCCTTACGCACCGCGCACCGGCGCGAGTCCGTATCGATGACAAGCTCGGAACCCTGGAGGCCATGCGCCTGGACGTGATTGGCACCTGGTCCTTCGAGCCGACCGAGATTGCTGACGAGGTTGTTGGAGCCTTTGAACTCAATGGGCGCAGCATCGGGGGACGCTGGATCGAGAATGGTTGGATCGGATCTGCCCTTTCCTTTACGACCGGTGGAGTCCTGGAGATTCCCGTGCAGATTGAGCCCAATTGGGATCTGAGCGAGGGATTCCTAATCGAACTGACCCTGCGCCGCGAAGCCGAGGGTGGCGGAAGGCTGCTGCGCATTGGCGATACCCTGGGTGTTGATGTTGGGGGAGCCGGTGAGCTACGTGCCTGGATCGTGCCCGCTATTGTGGGCGAGGACATGGATTCGAGGGCGGGTGGCCGCATCGTCTTCGAGACTGCGTCGGGCTCGATACCCGTAGGCCGCTGGGTGCGCCTTCGTTTTTCCTATGACCGCAAAGGCGTAGAACTCAGTGCGGACTCGATTCCCTTGGCTCGTGTTGCAGAAGATCGACCGCTCTGGAAGCTAGACGGTCCCTTGATTCTCTCCGACGAACAACG
This sequence comes from Planctomycetota bacterium, assembly GCA_047618505.1. Lineage (GTDB taxonomy): Bacteria > Planctomycetota > UBA1135 > UBA1135 > JBLHLB01. The sequence continues at coordinate 1,723 of JBLHLB010000110.1, read as the reverse complement.
CCCCTTCCCGGGGGCCGTGGACGCGCTGATTGTCAGCGCCGTTATCGTGGGGCAGCCCCAGCAACTACCTCTTTCCGTGCGGATTGCTTCTGCACCGGACGAAGTGCGATTCGGCCCCGATGGAGCCCTGGATCACACGGTCCACGAAGGACCGGTCGCGTTGGAATTGGAATTCGAGAGCGGCGTACGCGAAGTCATCACCGTCGGCGTCTACGGGACAATCGAATGAAGCACACATTCCAGAGACGGGGGACGCAGAGGGGCTTCGCATTAGTTGCCGTCCTCCTTGTCCTGATGGCGTTGTTCCTCTTGACGACGCCGTTCCTCTTCACGACTACGAGTGCAAATCGTTCCAGCGTCTCCCGTGCGGACCAGGCGCGCGTTGCCTTGGCCTTGGACACGGCTTCCCGGCATGCGCGCGCGGAGCTTGCAAACTCGCACGGATCACTGGATAGCACGCCCTGGTACGACAGCCTGGAAGAATTGGCCGTGGGGACGGACTTTCCCGAAGAGCTGTACAACCCCCAGGATCCCGAGGGAGTTCAGTGGGATCTTGAGGCCACCGACATCTCGGGATTGGTCGACTTGAACTCTGCGCCGACTCAGGTCTTCGGCAACCTCCTTGGGACTTCGAGCACCCTGGCTCAGGCGCTTGAGAAGGATGGCAGCTCCCTGCGCCTGACCAATGTCGCTGGACTTGAGCCCACCGGATTCGTGTGGCTAGGTCCGGAACTGATGAGCTACTCCGGAATTGAGGGGAAGACCCTGACCGGTGTAAAGCGCGGGGATGAGGCTATCCCCGATTACTACGGTGATCCTGTTCCCCGCAGTTTCGAACTGGGCCGCGCGGTCTTGGATCAACGCACGAACGCCCTCGTGCTGTGGCGTCTGGGGGCAACCGACGGGGATCTGCGAGCCTACGATGGCTTTGATCAAATCGCCGATGCGGAGCAATTCGTCCTAGCCGGGAAATTCGGGCCCGACGACCTGCGCATACTCCAGGCGAGCACGACGGTCTTTGGTGATATCGGTGCTGGCGCCCGCTGGCAACAACCCACGCGTGTGGCGGGCAATTACACTCCTGCGGAAGAGGACAGTGGCGACGTACGCCGCCTGCTCATTGAGGACATGCGCTGGATCAATGTGGGCACGACGATCAAGGTCGAGCAAGACGGCTTCTCCGAGACGGTAATCGTGCGGAGTGCTTCAAACAATGCGGTCTACGTACTCCCGCCCCTGCAGGGCACCTATGACGCCTATCGCGCGACCGTCCGTCCCATGGCGCGCCGACCGGTGAACATCAACACCGCCTCTCCCCTGGTGCTCAAGGCGCTGGTGGTCAACCTGCGCCTGCGGGGCGAGTCCTCGTTTATGACGGACCGCGAGGCGACGAGCTTGGTGGAAGTGATGCTCGAGTCGCGACCCTTCGACGGCTTCGAGGACTTCCTTCGACGGATCGTCCTGCCCGCCGCTGGTTTGGCGGAATTGCCCAAGGACGCGCCCGTCGTCCCGGAGGTCTTTGCACCGGTTGAGGGCGACGAATTCGGCGACGATGAACTGGGGCAGACCAACCTTACGGCGATCATCGACCGGGAAGATGCGATCGCCCTCTATAAGAACGCCCTGAACGCGAACGACAATGAGCTGGTCTTCTCGACCATGCCTTTTGCTTTCACGTCACGTGATGTGCACAAGCTTTCTCTGCGGGCTTCCGTGGCTGCCC